>NZ_CP053439.1:320454-640909 GCF_000769405.2 Rhizobium brockwellii | reverse complement strand
ATCATGCCGTAGCGCAGGTGCAGCGAGACGACGCGGGTGTGGGCGCCCTCGTGGGCTTCCTTCACCGTATCGGCCCACCAGCCGTACATGACGTAGAGCACCAGCGCGAAGCCGATGTAGAAGAGCCAGGGATTGGCGAGCTCCGCGCCGGCGACCTTGAACGAACCGCCGTTGAGATAACGCATGTAGCAGACGCCGCCGATCGCCATGATGAAGGCGCCGAGCGAGGCGAGAATCGGCCACGGGCTCGGATCGATGATGTGATAGTCGTGATTCTTCTGGTGAGCATCGGCCATGTCGTTATCCCCGGATGTCTTCCTTCACTCCGCTCCCGGCATAGCCGGAAACGAGCCTTGATCAAAGTTTCTTTTCAATCTTCTCCGCTCCACCCTCATTCGAAGCCACCGGCTTCGGACCCTCTTTCGGGTAGAACGTATATGACAGCGTGACCGTGTGGATATCCCTGGATTCCACGGCCTTGACGATTTCAGGATCGATGTAGAACACAACAGGCATGTCGAGCTTCTCGCCCGGCTTCAGGTCCGTTTCCGTAAAGCAGAAACACTGCACCTTGTTGAAATAGACGCCCGCTTCGCCCGGCGTGACGTTGAAAACCGCCTGGCCGCGCTGGGTTTCGTTCGAACGATTCTCGGCGGTGAAATTCACCTGGATCGTCTCGCCGATCTTCGGATTGACCTCGCGCTGGACCGGCTTGAATTCCCATTGCAGGCCGGGCGCGACATTGGCGTCGAAGGTGACGCGCATCGTGCGGTCGAGCACGACGCTCGACACCTGGTCGACGCGCTGCGTCGTGCCGTTATAGCCGGTCACCTGGCAGAAGATGCGATAAAGCGGCACGGCGGCATAGCTCATCGCGCCCATGCCGAAGACGAAGCTCAGGCACATCATCACGACGGCGCCGTTGTTGCGGCCCTGCCTCTTCGGTGTACCGGCGTTTTCGCTCATCCGGCCATTCCCCCGCCGATCTTCACGATGGTGATCGCGTAAAACAGAACGACGAGGCCGGCAAGCACCAGCCCGAGGGCAACGTTGCGGTTGCGGCGCGACTTGCGTTGCGCTTCCGTGAGCTTGATCAATTCCATTAGAACCAACCTCCCGCATGCGAGACCAGCAGTGAGGCCAGCCGATCGATCATCAAGGCGGAGAACACGGCGAAGAGATAGAAGATCGAGAAGCCGAAGAGCTTCTTCGCCGGGATCATCTTCACATCGCCGTCGGGCATGCGCCAGACGGCGATGGAACAGTATATGAAAATCGCGCCGAGGGCGGCGGCGACGAGGCCATAACCGAGGCTGGCGAAACCGAGGAAAGACGGCAACACCGCACAGACGGCGGTCAGCACCGCATAGGCGACGATCTGATGCTTGGTCACCCGCTCGCCGGCGACGTTCGGCAGCATCGGCACGCCGACGGCCTCGTAGTCGCGCATCTTGAAGAGGGCAAGCGCCCAGAAATGCGCCGGTGTCCACAGGAAGATGATGAGGAAGAGAACGGTGCTCTCGATCGTCACGCTGTTGGTCACGCAAGCCCAGCCGATCATCGGCGGGAAGGCGCCGGCAGCACCGCCGATGACGATGTTCTGCGGCGTCGAGCGCTTCAGCCACATGGTGTAGACGACGGCATAGAAGAAGATGGTGAAGGCGAGGATGCCGGCCGAGAGCCAGTTGACCGCCAGGCCGAGAATCACCAGCGAAAAGCCTGACAGCACCAGGCCGAAGGCGAGCGCCTCGGAAGGCGCGATGCGGCCGGCCGGGATCGGACGGTTGGCGGTGCGGCTCATGATCGCGTCGATATCGGCGTCATACCACATGTTCAGCGCGCCGGAGGCGCCGGCGCCGACGGCGATACAGAGAATGGCGATCAGGCCGAGGACCGGATGGATGTGGCCCGGCGCCAGCACGAGACCGGCAAAAGCAGTGAAGACCACGAGCGACATCACCCGTGGCTTCAGCAATTCGAAATAATCGCGCGCACTCGCTTCCGACAATTCGCCGTCCTTTGCAAGCACCCCGTGATTGTCGATGACCGTCATCATTCCGTCCTGAATGTCTTACCATCAGGACGCCGTATCGAAAGCGGCGTCCTGATGTCCGCGCAAATTACTTGATGCGCGGAAGCTGTTCCCACTGGTGATAGGGCGGCGGCGAAGGCAGCTGCCATTCGAGCGTCGTTGCACCCTCACCCCACGGATTGTCGCCGGCGACGCGCTTCTTGGCGAAGGCTTCGAAGACGCCGTAGAGGAAGATCAGCACACCGAAGGCCGAGATGTAGGAGCCGATCGAGGAAACATAGTTCCAGCCGGCAAAGGCATCCGGATAATCGATGTAGCGGCGCGGCATGCCGGCGAGACCGAGGAAGTGCTGCGGGAAGAACACCAGGTTGACGCCGATGAACATGATCCAGAAATGCAGCTTGCCGACCAGCTCGTTGTACATGTAGCCGGTCATCTTCGGGAACCAGTAGTACCAGCCGGCGAAGATCGCGAAGACGGCGCCGAGCGACAGAACGTAGTGGAAGTGGGCCACGACGTAATAGGTGTCATGCAGCGAGCGGTCGAGACCGGCATTGGCAAGCTGGACGCCGGTGACGCCGCCGACCGTGAACAGGAAGATGAAGCCGATCGCCCAGAGCATCGGCGTGCGGAACGAGATCGAGCCGCCCCACATCGTCGCGATCCAGGAGAAGATCTTCACGCCCGTCGGAACGGCGATGACCATCGTCGCGAAGACGAAGTAGCGCTGTGCGTCGAGCGACAGGCCGACCGTGTACATGTGGTGGGCCCAGACGACGAAGCCGACGGCGCCGATCGCGACCATGGCGTAGGCCATGCCGAGGTAGCCGAAGATCGGCTTCTTCGAGAAGGTCGAGATGATGTGGCTGACCATGCCGAAGCCCGGCAGGATGAGGATGTAGACCTCTGGGTGACCGAAGAACCAGAACAGGTGCTGGTAAAGGATCGGGTCGCCGCCGCCTTCCGGAGAGAAGAAGGAGGTACCGAAGTTGCGGTCGGTGAGCAGCATGGTGATGCCGCCTGCCAGAACCGGCAGCGACAGCAGCAGCAGGAAGGCGGTGATCAGCACGGACCAGGCAAACAGCGGCATCTTGTGCAGCGTCATGCCGGGAGCGCGCATGTTGAGGATCGTGGTGATGAAGTTGATCGCACCGAGGATCGACGAGGCGCCGGCAATGTGGAGGGCGAAGATCGCAAGATCGACCGCCGGTCCCGGCGTGCCGGTCGTGGCCAGCGGCGGATACATCGTCCAGCCGCCGCCCGTGCCATAAGCGCCTGCCGGGCCTTCGACGAACATCGACAGCAGCAGCAGCGCGAAGGCGGGAACGATCAGCCAGAAGGAGATGTTGTTCAGACGCGGGAAAGCCATGTCGGGCGCGCCGATCATGATCGGCACCATCCAGTTGGCAAAGCCACCGATCATCGCCGGCATGACCATGAAGAAGATCATGATCAGCGCGTGCGCTGTCGTGAACATGTTGAACATCTGCTTGGCGCCGTCGATCGCGGCATCGCCCTCATAGCCGTAGACCATCGAGGCCAGGCCGTGGAAGATCTGGATGCCAGGCTCCTGCAACTCCATGCGCATGGCGACCGACAGCGCGCCGCCGATGATGCCGGCGATGATCGCGAAGATCAGGTAGAGCGTGCCGATGTCCTTGTGGTTGGTCGAGAACAGCCAGCGATTGGCAAAGCTCGGCTTGTGCCCGTGATCGTGGTGGTCGTGATCATCATGCGCGTGGTCATGATGGGCGTGATCATGAGAATGATCGTCGTGAGCGGAAGGTCCAGCCATTGTCCCGATCCCCTTATTACTGTGCTTCGGCGACGTCGAGGGTCTTTGCGGGACCATCGGTTGCGGCCATGAGTGTCTTGTAGGCGCCGGGCAGGTCGCTGGCGGCTGCGCTCAGCCACTGCTTGTACTTGTCCTCGGAGACGACGCGGATGGCGATCGGCATGAACGCATGGTCCTTGCCGCAGAGCTCGGAACACTGGCCGTAGAACAGGCCTTCGCGTTCGGCCCGGAACCAGGTCTCGTTCAGGCGGCCCGGCACGGCATCGATCTTGACGCCGAAGGAAGGCATGGCGAAGGCGTGGATGACGTCGGTCGGCGCAGAGGTCACGAGAACGCGGACCGTCTTGTTGACCGGCAGGACCAGTTCGTTGTCGACAGCGAGAAGTCTGGGATAGATCGACTTGTCTTCCTTGCCGGCGGCCGCGCGGTCCGTATCCTTCAGCAGGTAGGAATCGAAAGCCAGCGGGTTTTCGCCCGAACCTTCATATTCGTAGTTCCACTGCCACTGGGTGGCGGTCGCCTTGATCGTGACGTCGGGGTTTTCCGGCAGCGTCAGCTGCGCCGTCAAAAGGTTGAACGAAGGAATGGCGAGAAGAAGAAGCACCAGGACCGGCCCCACGGTCCAGGCAATCTCGATCAGCGTGTTGTGGCTCGTCTTCGAGGGAACCGGGTTCGCGCTGGCGCGGAACTTGAAACAGACGACGATGAGCAGGGCCAGAACAAACAGCGTGATCGGAACGATAAACCACAGGGTATATTGTTCGAACCAGTGGATTTCCCGCATGATCGGCGTTGCCGCCGGCTGCAGCGTTGCCTGCCACGGCATGGGCTGGTCGGCATATGTGCCGGAAGCAAAAAGCAGACAGACCAGCGTGGTCAGGGCTGCATAAGCCTTCTTCATCACCTTATTATCTCCCTCGAGCGCTTGACCTGCAAAATAGAACGCAGAATCCTTGCCATCTTCAGCGCTTCAAACCACAGTTTGGCATTTGCCGCAACAGGTCAGAGCAATTGTCTATGCGGCATTTTTGCTCAAAGCATAGGCAGGTCAGAACGGCAAAACATCCCAAGTTTTTCATCAGCATATGAAAAATCGGCTTTCCGGCCAATCCGCGCGCGACACATTATTTCGGAAAGGTCCAATTTCCGCCGCAGTCCCCCGGTTTTCACGGGGTGGGGCTTTTCATTTTTGGTGGGCAGCTTCAACAATAGCCGCAATGATTCGATATCCAGAGGTTTCCATGGGTTTCCGTTCCCTCGCGCAGTCGCTTCTCCTGACTGCCAGCATCGCGGCCGCAGCGACGACGCCCGTTTTCGCACAGCAGCCCACGCCGTCGCAGGCCAAGCCGCCGGCTTCCGCGCCGGCGCCGACCCCTGCTCCGGCGCCGCAACAGCCGAGCGCCGCCAAACCGAATGTCGAACAGGTGACACCCGGCCAGACGCAGCCGCCGGCGCCCGGCACGGTAAAGTCCAATCATGGCGCATGGTCCGTCGTCTGCGACAAGCCGGCAGGGGCTTCGACCGAACAATGCGCGCTGATGCAAAATGTCATCGCCGAGGATCGGCCGGAGGTCGGGCTTTCCGTCGTCGTGCTGAAGACGGCCGACCGTAAGTCGAAGATTCTGCGCGTGCTGGCGCCACTCGGCGTGCTGCTGCCGAACGGCCTCGGGCTCAATGTCGACGGCAAGGATATCGGCCGTGCCTATTTCGTCCGCTGCTTTGCCGATGGCTGCTACGCCGAAGTCGTGCTCGAGGACGAGCTGCTCAAGACCTTCCGCAGCGGCGCCCAGGCAACCTTCATCGTCTTCCAGACCCCGGAAGAAGGCATCGGCATCCCCGTCGACCTCAAGGGCTTTGCGGAAGGTTTCGACGCCCTGCCGTGAGGTCAATTGGCAGCTTCCGTGGGTCCGCCCCTCATCCGCCTGCCGTCACCTTCTCCCCGTAAACGGGGCGAAGGGGCATAACGCAACCTCTCCGTTCTCCACTCACCTCGCGCAAGGCACGTCCCCTCGCCCCGTTTTTACGGGGGTCCGGAGGACGGGTCGAGACGGGTGGCTCGACCCCGGTAAGGTTAGGGTGAGGGGCAATTGTTTGCTCGCCATCTCGAACAAATCGGCTTCCAAGCTGAATATGTAAAAAAGCCGCGTCGCCACACAGCGCAAAGCGATGGGAACGCTCACATCCCTTAAAAAAAAGAATAATTCGACGGCGGGGCTTCACTCCTTATTATGTGGAGTCCTATCTAGGGAGTAAGTTTACTCCTGAACGCATGCCCATTGGAGCCATACCATGACCACCGATCTCCTGACGCTTTTCGATGCCGATGAAGCGACGATGCGCAAGCACGTGGCCGAGGCCCTGTCCGGCTCCGATGATGGCGAACTGTTCATCGAGCATGCGCAGGCGGAAGCGCTGACCTTCGACAATGGCAGGCTGAAGGGCGGCAGCTTCAACACCGAACAGGGTTTCGGCTTGCGTGCCGTTGCCGGCGAAGCGGTCGGCTATGCCCATGCCGGCGACCTCTCGGTCGCGGCGCTGAAGCGGGCGGCCGATGCCGTCGGCGCGGTGACGCGCGGCTATTCCGGCTCCTATGCGGCCGCACCCCAGGGCACCAACAAGAAATTCTACAGCGACGAGAACCCGATCGGCCAGCCGAACTTCGAGGAGAAGGTCAAGGTCCTGCAGGACATCGACGCCTATCTGAGAGGCAAGGATGACAAGGTGCGCCAGGTGACGGCCTCGGTCGCCGCAAGCTGGCAGGTCGTCGATATCCTGCGCGCCGACGGACACCGTGTGCGCGACATCAGGCCGATGACGCGCATCAACATTTCGGTGATGGTCGGCGAAGGTGATCGGCAGGAGAGCGGCTCCTACGGCCACGGCGGGCGCATCGGCTTCGGCGATTTCATCGCCGAAGGCAGCTGGCAATACGGCGCCGACGAGGCGCTGCGCCAGGCGCTCGTCAATCTCGAGGCGATTGATGCGCCGGCGGGCACGATGGACGTCGTTCTCGGCTCCGGCTGGCCGGGCGTGATGCTGCACGAGGCCGTCGGCCACGGGCTGGAAGGCGATTTCAACCGCAAGAAGACCTCGGCCTTTTCAGGCCTTCTCGGCCAGATGGTCGCCGCTCCCGGCGTCACCGTCGTCGATGACGGCACGATCGACAATCGCCGCGGCTCGATCACCATCGATGACGAGGGCACGCCGTCTGCCTACAACGTGCTGATCGAAAACGGCAAGCTCGTCGGCTATATGCAGGATCGACAGAATGCCCGGCTGATGGGCATGGCGCCGACCGGCAATGGCCGCCGCCAGGGCTATTCCCATGTGCCGATGCCGCGCATGACCAACACCTATATGCTCGGCGGCGACAAGACGCCCGAGGAGATCATCGCCTCGGTGAAGAAGGGCATCTATGCCGTCTCCTTCGGCGGCGGCCAGGTTGATATCACCTCCGGCAAGTTCGTCTTCGGCTGCACCGAGGCCTATCTGATCGAGAACGGCAAGGTCGGCGCGCCGATCAAGGGCGCGATGCTGATCGGCAACGGTCCGGATGCGATGAAGCGGGTGTCGATGATCGGCAACGACATGAAGCTCGATACCGGCATCGGCAATTGCGGCAAGGCCGGCCAATGGGTTCCGGTCGGCGTCGGCCAGCCGCATCTGCGCATGGATCAGGTAACGGTCGGCGGCACGCAGACCTGAGGCGAAAGGACCCGTCATGGCGGACGTCGAAATCAGAACCTTCACCGCCGATGACGCCGATGCCGTGCTTTCGGTGATCCTGCCGATCCAGCGCGAGGAATTCGGCATCGACATCACCGTGGATGCGCAGCCGGATCTCCGGGTCATCCCGGATTTTTATCAGTCCGGCAAGGGGCAGTTCTGGGTCGCCGTCAAGGATGGCGCTATCGTCGGCACGGTCGGGCTCAAGGATATAGGCAACAACCAGGCGGCGCTGCGCAAGATGTTCGTCGCTGCTGCGGTTCGCGGCCATGAGCATGGCGTGGCGGCGCGGCTCCTCGATCGCCTGTTTGCCCATGCCAGGGATGCCGGCCTGACCGATATCTTCCTCGGCACAACCGACAAGTTCGTCGCCGCCCATCGCTTCTACGAGAAGAACGGCTTTGCCGAGATTGCCAAGAGCGCCCTGCCCCGCGCCTTTCCGCTGATGGCGGTGGACAGCAAATTCTACCGCTATAAGGTCGGGTGACTCGATTTCGGGAAGGTCATGATGCGGCTGATTTCGCGATGGCAGAATTCGGCGGGGGAACGGGTGCGGATCGCGCTCAACCTCAAGGGTATTGCCTACCGCTATGTGCCTGCGAGCTCGCTGGAGCCCGGCGAGTATCGCCGGCTCAATCCGCAAGGGCTACTGCCAGCGCTCGATATCGGCGGCCATATCGTGCCGCAATCGTCAGCCATCCTCGCTTATATCGAAGAAACCTATCCCGATCCGAGCCTTCTGCCCGATGACCCCGCGTTGCGCGCAGAGGCGAGAGGTTTTGCCGCCCATATCGCGTCGGAGATGCACGCTTTGACCGTCCAGCGTGTCCGGCAGTTCCTGCGCGACGAGCTCGGCGGCGGCGAGGCGGAGGTGAAGCGCTGGCTGCAGCATTGGCTGGGGCTCGGCTTTGCAGCGCTCGAAGAGACGCTTGCGCAGCGTCGAAGCCCGTCGCCCTTCTGTTTCGGCGAGCGTCCGGGCTTAGCCGATCTGCATCTCATCCCGCAGATGAGCAATGCCCGCCGTCTCGGCCATGATCTCTTAGCCTACCCGCTGCTGCTTGCGGTCGAGCAGCGGTGTGTGACGCTCGACGCCTTCCGATCAGCAAGGCCGGAAGCGCAGCCGGATTTTCCGAAGACGGATAGCCCTGCCTAAACCATTGGGCGGTATTGCATCAGCTCTTCGACGTCAGCGCCGGCTGGAACCGCCACTTCCGTTCGATGGCCGCGGCAAGGTCGATATCGTTGCGGCGGGCAAAGAGCAGGATGTGGCCGAGCAGGTCGGCTGTTTCGTCGGCGAGATCGCGGTCGAGTTCTTCCGGCGTCCGGTTCCTGCGGCGCCCGCGGCCGGTCAGGCGGTTCCAGGCCTGGGTGAGCTCACCCACCTCCTCCTGCAGCTTCAGCAAAAACCAGTCGGGGTCACGCTCGATGCCATTGGCCGCGGCATAGGCCGCGGATGAGGTTTCGAACTGATCGGCGAGACGGCGTAGCATGGACGTTCTCCTTTTGTTTATGGAGGAGACGCTGATTCCCAACAATTGTCCAGAACGGGATTGCCCAGAGTGCCGGGCGGCGATCAGCCGCGATCCGGCAGCAACATGCAGTCATAGGAGCGCTGCTTCAGCGCATCGCAGGCCGAGACGGCGGCATCCTTGCTGGCGAAGCCGACGAAGCGGGCGCGATAGATCTTGTTGGCCCCCTGCCCGACCGCCTCGGTATAGGGCGAAGCGGACACGAGCGGTGCGCCGGCTTCAGACTTTGCCTGGGCAAGAAGCGCACGCGCCGCATCGGCGCTGGGAGCGGCCGAGATCTGGATCTGCCAATCGCCATTGGTCTTCTCTGCTGATGTCTTCGGCGTCTTGCCGGCGTTCAGGATCTCGTCCATCGCGACCGGACGCTCCAGCGGCACGACGGCGTCATCGGCATAGGCCAGGCTCTTGGCTGCGAGATCGTCGACCTGGCGCGGTGCGTTGAATGGCACCGGGACATCGGAAGCCTCAGCGGCGGACGCGATTTCGACGGGCTCCTTGGCGCCGACGCTCGCCACCAGCTTTGCGCCGCCGGAAGATGAAGCACGGCCGAGATATCGGTCGAGTAAACCAGCCATCTTGTCGTCGCGGCTGCGGGCGGTGCGACCGCCAAGCACGACGCCGACCACGCGGCGGTTGCCGTCCCTGACGGCGCTGACGAGGTTGAAGCCGGAGGCGTTGGTATATCCCGTCTTGATGCCGTCCATGCCCTGGTAGCGGTACATGAGATTGTTGTGACCGCGCACCGTCCAGCCGCGGAAATTGAAACTGGCCGTCGAAAACAGCCGGTATTCGTTCGGATAATT
The DNA here is from genome assembly GCF_000769405.2 of Rhizobium brockwellii. Classification (NCBI taxonomy): domain Bacteria; kingdom Pseudomonadati; phylum Pseudomonadota; class Alphaproteobacteria; order Hyphomicrobiales; family Rhizobiaceae; genus Rhizobium; species Rhizobium brockwellii. Next base: position 631,024 of record NZ_CP053439.1, on the reverse strand, counting down.
CTTCATCAGCGCGATGGCGAGCGTCGACATGTCCCGCGCCGTCGTCACCTGACGGCCGTCCGGCAGGCCGGAGGCGTTGACGAAGACGGTGCGGCTCATGCCGAGCTGGCGGGCCTTGGCCGTCATCACCCGGGCAAAGCCGCTTTCCGAGCCGGCGAGCTTTTCGCCCATGGCGGAGGCGGCATCATTGGCGGATTTGACGATCATGCCATAGACCGCCTCGCGCACGGTGATCGTGCCGCCCGCCTTGACGCCAAGCTTGGTCGGCGGCCGGGAGGCGGCGTATTTCGACATCTTGATCGGGGTATCCCAGGCGATCTTGCCGCGTTTCAACGCCTCGAAGGTGAGGTAGAGCGTCATCATCTTCGTCAGCGAGGCCGGATGGTTCAGCGTATCGGCGTTTTCAGCGGCGAGAACCTTGCCGGTCCGGGCATCGAGGATCAGCGAAGCGTTGCCGGCAAGAGCCGCAAGAGGCGCCGAAACGGCAAGCGTTACGGTCAAAACAGCCGCCCAAAGCTTTCTCATGCACTTCCCCTCATATGCTGGCCCCTCATGCGCAGGCCCTTCATGCATTGGCCCGCGATAGGATCGGCGTTTGTCCCGTATTGTGACAGAAGCCGTAAGTTTGGCGCGACTTTGAGGCAACGCCTATCATTTTTCTAGTCTTTTCATCGTTTTGGTTAACAGGAAATCAAAGACCTGTGCTGAACCGGGATTCAGCAAGGCTTAAGTCGCACTTGCTAGTTTCCGGAAAAGGCAGGGGACGGGGCACCGCATGACGGGACAATTCAAGCGATTGGGCAAGCGACTGGCGATCGGCGCCGGGCTCGAGTTTTCCTGGCTGCTTGCCTCGGCCGGGCTAATGCGCGAAGCACGCGGGCGCGGCGTCGTCTTCACGCTGCATCATGTCCGCCCACACGTGGCCGAAGCCTTCGAGCCGAATGCACATCTCGAAATCACCCCGCGGTTTCTCGACGTGGCGCTGCGGCGGCTGCGGCGGGAGGGCTACCGCTTCGTGCCGCTCGATCAGGTGCCGGCGCTGCTGGCGGAGCCGGAGGGTGGACCGCCATTCGCGGCCTTCACGCTCGACGACGGATACAACAACAATCTGGAACATGCGCTGCCGGTGTTCGAGCGGCATCAGGCACCGTTCACGGTATTCGTCGCCAAGGGTTTTGCCGAGGGCTCCCACAGCATCTGGTGGGAGACGCTGGCGATCCTCTTGCGCCAGGTGCCGGAAATCCGCTTCGATCTCGGCCGCGGCATGGAGCGCGTGGTGCTCGACAGCCCGCAACAGCAATGGCATGCCTTCGAGCGCTTTGCCGCCTATATCCATGGCTCCGACGAGGCGCGCGCCGTCGCCGCCATCGATCTGCTGGCGCGGGATAACGGCATCGAGCCGACGGATATTGTGCGCGACCTCGTGATGGGACCCGGCGAATTGCAATGGCTGGCGGCACATCCGCTCGCAACGCTCGGCGCCCATACGATCAGCCATCGGGCGCTCGCCCGGCTGCCGGAAGCCGAAGCGCGAATTGAAATGCAGGCTTCGGCGGATTACCTCGAAGCGGTGACCGGTATCCGTCCCGAGACGATCGCCTATCCTTACGGCACGCCGGCGGCTGCGACCGCCCGCGAGGCGCGCATCGCTCGCAATCTCGGCTTTACCCTTGCGGTCACCACGCAGCCCGGGTTGCCGGCAGCGAAGCTGACCGGCTATCTCCCGCGCATCTCGCTCAACGGCTTCTACCAGAAGCGACGCTACGTCTCGGCTCTCGCCTCCGGCATACCGCTGAAGCTGATGGGCCGGTAGAGCCCGTCACGGATACATCCGCACCTTGTCCCATTCACCTTCCGGTGATGGCCGGCGGAATTCGACACGGTCATGCAGACGGAATTTCTGGTCCTTCCAGAATTCGATCGAGGTCGGCCGGATGCGGAAGCCCGACCAGTGGGCGGGGCGCGGAATCTCGCCGATGGCATAACGCGCGGTATATTCGGCCACGGCCTTTTCCAGCGCGAAACGGCTTTCGAGCGGACGCGATTGTTTAGAAGCCCAGGCACCGATGCGGCTGCCGCGCGCCCGCGTCTTGAAATAGTCGTCCGCTTCAGCATCGGTGACGATCTCGACGGAGCCGCGCAGCCTCACCTGGCGGCGCAGGCTTTTCCAGTGAAAACACATGGCAGCCTTTTTCTGGCCAAGAATTTCGCGGCCTTTCTGGCTCTCGAAATTGGTGTAAAAGACGAAACCGTCATCGTCGAATCCCTTCAGGAGAACCATGCGGACATTGGGAAGACCATCCTCATCGACCGTTGCCAGCGCCACCGCATTGGGGTCGTTGGGCTCGGAAGCCTCGGCTTCTTTCAGCCATTCGGCAAAGAGCTTGAAGGGTTCGCCACTTTCGGTAAAGTCACCGCTTGTTAACTCGTTTGCCGACATATTGGTTCAAATGCCCCGGATTATTCAAAACTCGCCCAGCTTTTGATAACTGGACAGGATGCAGGGTGGAAGTCATAACAAAGTCATCTCGCCATACAAAGGGCCTGCGGCGACGCAGCCGCGCGTTCTTCGTCATCGGCACCGCGATGTTGTCGCTTTCCGGCTGCGTTGGCGGCGGTATGGATTTCTTGAGTGACGCCAAGGTCGACCGGTCGGTGGCCACCGGCACCGTGCCGCAGACGCCGCCGAGCACCGACACGCTTTCCGACGAGATGACCGTGCGCAACGCCGTGACCTCGGCCGACGTGCAAAGGCTCGAGGGCCAGCCGCTTCCCTGGGCGAACGCATCGACCGGCAGTGCCGGCGTCATCGATACCATCGTCGAGAACAACGAGTCCGGCCAGGTCTGCCGCCAGTTCCGCACGACGCGGCATTCCTATGTCGGCATCGCCAAATTCTACGGCAAGACCTGCCTCGTCGGCGGCGGCAACTGGCAGCTTCTGAGCTTCCAGCCCGAGAGCTGACCCTCCCAAACTATTACAACGTCCCTTTGCGCGTTCGAAAAGACGCGCAGCGCCGTCGCCAACAGGTTAACGCGCGACCGCTTTCTGCCGAATGCTTAGCAAAGAGCTAACCATTTACCGCGAAACACACCACATCTCTGCCCAGAAATAACAAGTGATTAGCAACTCGGCCCGCAGGATCGGCGTTGAGAGTGGCTGTTCCTGCCTTTGTGGCGGGTGGCGGCACAGACGTTTTATTGGACGGGGATGCCGGGCAAGGACGAGGCTTGCCGCATCGCAACACCGGCGGTTTTAACATGCGCGATCCTTATAAAATTCTGGGCGTCAAGCGCGACGCGGCAGTAGACGAGATCAAGGCGGCTTGGCGCAACATGGCCAAATCAGCCCATCCCGACCACAATCAGGACGATCCGACGGCGACGGCCCGGTTCGCCGAGATCGGCCGCGCCTATGAAACGCTGAAAGACCCGCGCAAACGCAGCCTGTTCGACAATGCCCTGCGGATGGCCGAAGCCAAGAAACACGAACAGACGATCATGCAGCAGCGCCAGGCCGCTCGCGAGGCGGCCGTGCGCGCCAAGGCGGCGCAGGCCAATGCTGAGCGCGTGATGGAAGAATTGGCGCGCGCCGCCCAGAAGGCGGCTGCCGAGGGCAACAGGCAACAGGCAGGTTCCGGTGAGGCCGCCGACGAGATGGTGGATCGCATTTTCGGCGCCCAGGCCCGGGCTGCGGCCGGCGGCCAGGCGCAGGCTCGCGCCCAGCAGGCGCAATACCAGCAGGCCCAAAATCAGCAGACCCAAAACGCCCAGGGCGACACCGGCAGGCGCATGGATGGCGATGCCGCCGAGGCCGAGGTCAAGGGCGACGAGGAAACGGGGGAAGCCGGGCCAAATGCCGCCGCCAACCTGTCGCTGCCGCTCACCATCCTGACAAACCTGGTGCGCCGTTTCACCGGCGCCAAGGATACCGGCCTTGAGAAAGCACCGGATGAGGTGACGACGGCGACGGTGACGATCGACGACGTGTTGAAGAGCGGCTGGATCACCGCGGCACTGCCGGAGGGCCGCGAAATCGGCTTCGCCTTGCCGGCAGGCACGACCGACGGCCACGAGATCAGGCTCAAGGGACAGGGCTTCAAACTGCCGGGCATGCAGCGCGGCGACGCCGTCATCAACATTCGCATTGCGCCCGATCCGCGCTTCACCGTCGACGGTTTCGATCTGCACGCCGTGCTGCCGCTCAGCATCGAAAATGCCGTGCTCGGCACCGAGGCGCGCATCGAAGGACCGAGCGGGCCGCTTAACGTGACGATCCCGGCATGGTCCGGCTCGGACAAGACGATTAGGATTCCTGGCCAGGGATTGCCCCGCGAAGAGGGCGGCAGAGGCGATCTGGTCGTCGAATTGCGCATTATCTTGTGGGAAAAACCCGACGACAAAGTCACCGATCTCATGCGGAGCATGCGCGAAGGCCTGTTCCTATGAAATTTTTATGACATTCGCACCCTTTATTACGATCCCTAACAGTTGATGATCCCGGCCAAGCTTGAACCGATTAACGGCCTATGCCATAGGCAGGATCGATCAGAATCCTAGGGAGCGAAATATGGCTCAAGCATCCGGCCTCATGGCAGGCAAACGCGGCGTCATCATGGGTGTCGCCAACAATCGTTCGATTGCGTGGGGTATTGCCAAGGCCATTCATGCGCAGGGCGGAGAAGTCGCGTTCACTTACCAGGGCGATGCGCTGAAGAAGCGCGTCGAGCCGCTCGCCGCCGAAATCGGCGCGACGCTCGTCGGCCACTGTGACGTCGCCGACGAGGCCACCATCGATGAAGTTTTCGCAAACGTCGAAAAGCTCTGGGGTAAGATCGATTTCCTCGTGCATGCGATCGGCTTTTCCGACAAGGACGAGTTGACCGGCCGCTACGTCGACACCTCGGCCGACAATTTCACCAAGACGATGCAGATCTCCGTCTATTCCTTCACCTCGGTCGCACGCCGCGCCGAGAAGCTGATGACGGATGGCGGCGCCATGCTGACGCTGACCTACTACGGCGCCGAAAAGGTGATGCCGAACTATAACGTCATGGGTGTCGCCAAGGCCGCGCTCGAAGCCAGCGTCAAGTATCTCGCCGTCGACCTCGGGCCACAGAACATCCGCGTCAATGCCGTCTCGGCCGGACCGATCAAGACGCTTGCCGCCTCAGGCATCGGCGATTTCCGCTATATTCTGAAGTGGAACGAATATAACGCGCCGCTGCGCCGTACCGTCACCATCGAGGAAGTTGGCGATGTCGGCCTCTATCTCCTGTCGGACCTGTCGCGCTCCGTCACCGGCGAAGTGCACCATGCCGACAGCGGCTATCATGTCATCGGCATGAAGGCGGTCGACGCGCCCGACATTTCCGTCATCAAGGACTAGTGGTCCGATTCCGACATTTGCATCGATTGCAGCACCCTCGAGAGCAAATGTCGGAATCTTGAGGACCACTAGCAACTATATGATTCTAGTGGAATTTTCGAATTTGACATTTGAGTTGAGAGCGCGCTGCAAGCGGGACTCAAATGTCAAATTCATTCCACTAGAGCATTTCGAGCGGAGCTGAGACCGTGCTTATCTACGTGATCAGACACGGCCAGACCGCCTGGAATGCCGAGCGCCGCCTGCAGGGTCAGAAAGATATCCCGATGAATGCCACGGGCCTGGAGCAGGCCCGGCAGAACGGCATCGCGCTTGCCGGGATCCTCGGCGACACGGTCGACCAATTCGATTTCGTCGCAAGCCCGCTCCAGCGCACGCGCGCGACAATGGAAATCATGCGCACTGCCATGGGCTTGCTGCCGCTCGCCTATCGCACCGATCCGAGGCTGGTGGAAATTTCCTTCGGCGACTGGGAGGGCTCGACGCTCAAGGAGCTGAAGGCGACGCAGCGCGAGCGGGTGGCGGAACGCAATGCCTCTAAATGGGATTTCATCCCGCCCGGCGATGATGCGGAAAGCTATGAAATCCTCTCCTGGCGCACCGGCTCTTGGCTGAACTCCGTCGATCGTCCGACGGTTTGCGTCACCCATGGCGGCGTCATCCGCACGCTTTTCCAGACGATCGCCGACCTGCCGAAAAGCACGGCTGCGGAAGGCGCGATCCCGCAGGACCGGATCATCAGGATCGAAACCACGGAGCGGACGATCGCCTGGCTGTAAGGATTGCAGGGCGCTCGGTTGAGTTGGGACACGAGCGAGTTGTCGGCCAATGAGATTGCCGAGACCTGCCCCTCATCCGGCTGCCGCCACTTTTGCCTGGGTCGAGCCACGGGTCTCGACCCGTCCTTCGGACCCCCGCTCGCGGGGCGAAGGGACCATGCCGCGACCTCTCCGTTCCCCGCCGATATCTCGCATGGCACGTCCCCTCTCCCCGTTTTTACGGGGAGAGGGTTAGGGTGAGGGGCATCTATCCGCTGCCTATTTGACGATGTCGAGATCGTTGATGACGCGTTTGCCGTCGACCTCGGTATAGAAGACGATCACCTTCACGCCGGCTTCGAGGCCGTCGAAATTGAATTCCTCGGGCGCCTGATAGGTCTTGCCATCATCGAGCGTCAGCACGAGGTTGGCGGTGTCGACCTTCTTGATCGTCGCCTCAATATCGGCGCTCTCGGCAAAACCGCTCATCGGTGACAGGAAACTTGCTGTTGCCAAAAGCGTGGCGACGACGAAACGCATGGCGACAATCCTTTTGAAACGCTGCACGACAAGCTGCACGGAAAAATGACTGGCCACAGATAAGCTCCTGAATATGGCGAAAATTGCCCGTAAGAATGGCTTTTCCCGCCCAATTGATGAATAGGATTTTAAATATAATCAAGATGCCGCGTTAACCCGCGGTTTTTCCCTTCACACGATTTTTCGGCATCGCCGGCGGGCAATCGTAAATTAACCCGCGCGTCCTACAGTTGCTCGCCAACAGGGGAGTTTCATTTTGCTATCCAGGCTCAGCGACAGCAAGCAGTTGCGGCGCGTGTTGAAGAATACTCGCGTTTCGTTTCTGGTTTCGTCGCTTGTCGCCCTCGTCGTCATCATGGTCGGCTTCGGCCTCGACCGGGCCAATACTGCGTCTCATGTGCGCGAACTTCATATCCGCACCGAAAACGAGACCAACCTGATCCGCGCCCGGGTCATGGCCGAGATCAATATGGACCTCAGCGTCGTCCGCGACCTGACGAACCTGATCTCCGTCAGCACGGCCAACGGAGAGGAGATGGAGCGCCAGATCAATTGGCTGCTGATCCAGAACCCGTCTTTCATTCATATCGCCGTCGCCCCTGATTTCATCATCCGTGACATCCACCCATCGCAATCCGGCAATGAGCGGATCGGCCGCGACGTGCGCGAAACCCTCTTCTTCCGCCAGGCGATGACCAGCGCGGCCGGCGACCAGTCGGCGCGCTTCTACGGCCCGATCAGCATTGATGGCCGCGACGCCTTTGCCATCTTCTTTCCGGTTTTCGTCAGGGAGAACGGCGAGCGGCGGCTCTGGGGGGCAGTCGAGGTCGCGATCGACCAGACAATGTTTTACCAGGCGACCGGGCTGATGCCGGCGCGCGACCGCGAAAACCGGGAGCGCTATCCGCATCTCGGCCATCTTTCGATCGCCATCCGCGATATCGGCGCGACGGCCGCGACCAATGCTGCTCTGCCGCCGCCGTTCTTCGGTTCGTCCGATATCGATGACAAGAATCCGATGCGCCAGAAGATCGGCTTTGCCGGCGGCAAGTGGGAGCTTTCCGCGGTCCCTAACAGCGGCTGGAACGCGATACCGGAAAATCGCACCGAGCTGCGTCTGATCATCCTTGCCGCCGGCTTCATCATCATCGTGCCGATCTTCTTCGCGACCCTGCTGCTCGGCGAGCGCAATCGCAACATCACCGCGCTGGAGACCCGCGAGGCAAAATTGCTGGAACTGTCGCAGCGGCTCAACCTGGCGCTGGAATCCTCCAATATCGGCATCTGGGAGCTGGAGGATCATTCGAGCAGTCTGCTCTGGGATGCCCGTGCCGCGGCTCTGCACGGCAAAGCGGCGAAAGAAGGAAGCCGGGCGCTCGACGAATGGCTGGCGGCGATCCTGCCCGAGGATCGTGAAACCGCCGAAGTGCATTTCTTCAGCTGCAGCATTGCCGGCGCTGCCTGCACGGCTCAGTACCGCATCCTGCTTGGCGACGGCGGCATCCGCCATCTGCGCTCGGTCGGCGCCTTCTATACGGATGCCGGCGGCGTCAGCAAGACGATCGGCATCGTCTGGGACGTGACCGCCGATGCGGAGATCACCGACACGCTGCGCAAGGCCAAGGATACGAGCGAGGTCAAGAATGCCGAGCTGGAGCTGGCGCTTGAAGAACTCTCGAGCCGCGAGGGCGAGCTCGCCGAGCTTTCCAGCCGGCTCGACCTGGCGCTCAATTCCTATCAGTGCGGCATATGGGAGGCGCGGCCCGGCCTCGGCGGCTCGATCTGGAACGAGCGGATGCACGAGCTCTATGGGCTTGCGCCGCGCAACGGCTTCATGACCGAGGAGATCTGGCTTAGCCGCATCCATCCCGAGGACAGGAGCCTGGCACTCGAAAGCGCGCGTCACTTCAAGCACAACGGCGATACGCACACCCTCGTCTGCCGGGTGATCGTCGACGACGGCTCGGTGCGTTATGTGCGCTCGGTCGGCAAGGTCCACCAGACGGGGACGGGCGAGATGAAAGTCATGGGCATCGCCTTCGATGCCACCGAAGACGTGCTGATGACGATCCGGCTGAAGGCCGCCAAGGACGAGGCGGTCGCCAAGAATATCGAGCTCGAGCTTGTCAAGAACAGGATCGAGCACAATTCGCTGCACGACCCGCTGACCGCACTCGCCAACCGCCGCAAGCTCGACATCGCGCTCGAAAGTCTGACCCATGACGGCCGCCAGCAGCGGCAGAAATTCTCGATCCTGCACATCGACCTCGACCGCTTCAAGGACATCAACGACACGCTCGGCCATGCCGCCGGCGATGCGATGCTGGTGCACGCCTCGAAGGTGCTCGCCAAGAATGTCCGCGGCAGCGACATCGTCGCGCGCATCGGCGGCGACGAATTCGTCATCCTCGCCCTCGACGTCGGCGACAAGGAGATGGCGCAGCTTTCGACGCGGATCATCGAGGAGATGCGCCAGCCGATCGATTTCCAGGGTTTTTCCTGCCGCTGCGGCGTGTCGATCGGCATTGCGCTTGCCAACGGCATCCATGTCGATGCGCGCAAGGTGCTGATCAATGCCGATATCGCGCTCTATCGCGCCAAGAGCATGGGCCGCAACCGCTTCGAATTCTTCAATCACAATCTCCAGGCCGATATCATCAACACCAAGCGCACGGCCGACGAGATCCTCGCCGGCATCGACAATGGCGAATTCACCGCTTGGTATCAGCCGCAATTCTGCGCCCGGACGATGGAGCTGACCGGCGTCGAGGCGCTGGTGCGCTGGAAGCACCCGTCCAAGGGGTTGCTCGCGCCTGACAAGTTCCTGCGCATCGCCGACGAGATCAATGTCGTGCAGATGCTCGACCGGATCGTGCTGGAAACGGCGCTGCACGACAAGATGCGCTGGACGGCGCGCGGCATTGTGGTGCCCAAGGTCTCGGTCAATGTCTCGGCGCGGCGGTTGCATGACGGCAGCCTGTTGGAATCGCTCGCCGACCTGCATATCCGTCCCGGCGAGATCTCCTTCGAACTGGTGGAATCGATCTTCCTCGACGAGAGCGAGGACGTCGTCTCGCAGAATCTCGAGCGCATCAAGGCGCTCGGCATCGATATCGAGATCGACGATTTCGGCACCGGCCATACCTCGATCGTCAGCTTGCTGAAGCTGAAGCCCAAGCGCCTGAAGATCGACCGCCAGCTGGTACAGCCGATTGTCAATGCCTCGCAGGAGCGCGCACTGGTCAGCTCGATCATCGAGATCGCCCGCTCGCTCGGCGTCGAGACCGTGGCCGAAGGGGTGGAGACGGCGGCACATGCCGCGCTGCTGCGCGATCTCGGCTGCGATATCCTGCAGGGTTATGCCTTCTCGCGGCCGCTCTCCTTCGACGATTTCACCAACGAAGCCACCGGAACAGGGTGGCGGCTGGCATCATGATCGCCGCCTGCCGGATCGGCCTCGTCCTGACCTCTCCCCGCCTGCGCAGAGAGAGTGACGGCAGGATGCGCCGTCGATCGCCGGCAAAGACGGAAACAGCATTTCCTGGGCTGCCGGTTTGACGCAAAGAAAGGCTTTTGCCGCGGCGGTTTTTTGGCCTATGAGTGTCCCGCCTTTTCAAGCAATGGCGCGACCGGCAGCGATCGGCTTCGGCGCGCCACCGGTCGGAACACATGTCGCACAATACATTCGGTCACCTCTTCCGCGTAACCACCTGGGGCGAAAGCCATGGTCCGGCGCTTGGCTGCGTCGTCGACGGCTGCCCTCCGGGGCTTAGCTTCAAACTCGAGGACCTGCAGGTCTGGCTCGACAAGCGCAAGCCCGGCCAATCTCGCTTCGTGACGCAGCGGCGCGAGGACGATCTGGTGAAGGTATTATCCGGCGTCATGCTCGACGCCGACGGCGAGACGATGACGACCACCGGCACGCCGATCTCCATGCTGATCGAAAACACCGACCAGCGCTCCAAGGATTACGGCGAGATCGCCCGGCAATATCGCCCCGGCCATGCCGATTATACCTACGACCTCAAATACGGCATTCGCGACTATCGCGGCGGTGGCCGCTCCTCGGCGCGCGAAACCGCTGCGCGGGTTGCCGCCGGCGGCATCGCCCGCCTCGTCGTGCCTGGCGCCACGGTGCGCGGGGCGCTGGTGCAGATCGGCAAGCACAAGATCGACCGCCGCAACTGGGATTGGGACCAGGTCGATCAGAACCCGTTCTTCTCCCCCGATGCCGCAATCGTGCCGGTCTGGGAGGAATATCTCGACGGCATCCGCAAGAATGGCTCGTCGATCGGCGCCGTCATCGAAGTGATCGCCGAAGGTGTGCCGGCCGGCCTCGGCGCGCCGATCTATGCCAAGCTCGACCAGGATATCGCCTCGCTGCTGATGTCGATCAACGCCGTCAAGGGCGTCGAGATCGGCAATGGTTTTGCTGCCGCCGAAACGTCAGGCGAAGACAATGCCGACGAGATGCGCATGGGCAATGATGGCACGCCGATCTTCCTTTCCAACAATGCCGGCGGTATTCTCGGCGGCATCTCCACCGGGCAGCCGGTGGTGGCGCGTTTCGCCGTCAAACCGACCTCCTCGATCCTGACCGAACGCCAGTCGATCGATGCGGAGGGCAAGAATGTCGATATCCGCACCAAGGGCCGGCACGACCCCTGCGTCGGCATCCGCGCCGTGCCGATCGGCGAGGCGATGGTCGCCTGCGCCGTCGCCGACCATTATCTTCGCGACCGCGGCCAGACCGGCCGTCTGAAATAGGAGCGCTCGTCCCATGTCTTATGACCAGAAGCGCGTCGTCGACGCCATCCGGGCCTTCGAGGCCGGCGAGATCGTCGTCGTCATGGATGACAATGACCGCGAGAACGAAGGCGACCTGATCGTCGCCGCCGTGCATTGCACTCCTGAGAAGATGGCGTTCATCGTGCGCCACACCTCCGGCATCGTCTGCGCGCCGATGCCGAAGGAAGAGGCCAAGCGCCTCAACCTCAACGCCATGGTGGCGGAAAACGATTCGGCCCATACGACGGCCTTCACCGTCTCGGTCGATTTCAAGCACGGCACGTCGACCGGCATCTCGGCAGACGACCGGACGCTGACGGTGCGCAACCTCGCCAATCCAAATGTCGGCGCTTCCGATTTCGTCCGTCCCGGCCACATTTTCCCGCTGGTCTCCCGCGAGGGCGGCGTGCTGATGCGCTCCGGCCATACGGAAGCCGCCGTCGACCTCTGCAAGCTCGCCGGCCTGCCGCTGATCGGTGTCATCTCCGAGCTGGTCAACGATGACGGCACCGTCACACGCGGCCCGCAGGTGGTCGATTTTGCCGAACAGCACGGGCTGAAGCTCGTCTCGGTCGCCGATCTCATCGCCTATCGCCAGCGCAAGGAAACGCTGATCGAACTCGGCACCAGCTTCGACATCGAGACGCCGTTCGGCAAGGCCAAGGCTCATACCTATTCCCTGCCCTGGGACCCGATGCAGCATCTCGCCGTCGTTTTCGGCGACATCCGCGACGGCGTCGACATCCCGGTGCGTTTGCATCCGGAGAATGTCGCCGAGGATCTCTTCGGCAAGAACAGCCCAGTCGATTTCTACATGCAGAAGATTGCCGAACAAGGCCGCGGCGTCATCGTCTATCTGCGCGAAGGCTCCGTCGGCGTAGGCCACCACGATAACGGCCGCAAGGCCCGCAACCAGGGTCGCGAAGCCCATGCCGAAGCCCAGACGCGCGACAGCGAATGGCTGGAAATCGGCCTCGGCGCGCAAATCCTCAGAGATCTCGGCGTCAGCTCGATCAAGCTGCTCACCAGCCGCGAGCGCCACTATGTCGGCCTCGAAGGTTTCGGCATCAAGATCAGCACGACGGAGATCTGCTGAGGACTTTTCCCTTCTCCCCAGCGGGGGTCCGAAGGACGGGTTGAGACCCGTGGCTCAACCCCGGTCAGTGGCCCGAAGGGTCGGATGAGGGGGCGGCACGCCACACCCTATATGTTTCCCTTCGCTTACGCTCAGTGCATTCGCGGCTTTGCCGCTTACCCCTCATCTGCCTGCCGGCATCTTCTCCCCGCTGGGGAGAAGCGGAGTCGTGGCAACGTCTCGGTCCCTTTCTTCTCGGTAGGAGCACGATATATCGGACGAAGTTCGACTACCCCCTCCACCCGTCCAAAAACACGACCTTCTCCACACCCGCAAACCGCGCAACCCTGTCAAGCTCCGCCTCCAGCCGCTCCAGCCGGCCGGCCGACGGTTTTACGCCCGGTTCCAGCCAGAGCCGCTTGACGTCGAGCGTCGATTTCTTCCGATCCGCCTTCATGTCGATGCGGCCGATCAGCCTGTCGCCTTCGAGCAGCGGGAAGACGTAATAGCCATATTCGCGCTTCGGCTCGGGCACGAAAATCTCGATGCGGTAGAAGAAGCCGAACAGGCGTTCGGTGCGGTTGCGGTCGCGGATCATCGGATCGAAGGGGCTGAGCACGCGGATGCGCGGCGGCGCGCCGGGGTAAGTGTCGAGTGTCGACAGGAAATCGGCAAAAGCCCAGGATGGGCGCGCCTTGCCGCCGAGCGCCGATTCGATCAGCACTTCGATCAGTTCGTCGCGATGGGCTGATACCCAGGCTTTGGCCTCATCGGGCGAGACCAGGTTCCAGAAGGCTGATATCTCGCCATGGGTGGCGAAGCCGAGCCGGGTAAGCGCGCTGCGGCATGCCCAGTCGACGAATTCCTCGCGGCTCACCTCCGGCTCGCGGAATTCGGCCGGGATGACGCGCTCCGCCAGATCATAGATCTTCTGGAAATTCGAGCGGCCGGCGATGGCGAACTTGCCGGTGTGCCAGAAATATTCGAGCGCCGTCTTGTTCGGATGCCAGTTCCACCAGCCGCCGGAAACGTGGCCATCGGCCTTGATGTCGCGCGCCAGGATCGCGCCGTCGCGCTCAACGCGCTCATAGGTCTCCGCGAACGCCGCCTCGAAGCCCTCGCCGCGCCATTTGCGCCAACGTTCGACGATCACCTGCTCCTGATGGCGGAACTTGTGCTTCCAATAGACGAAAAAGGCGCTCGGCAGGATCGAGGCATCATGCGTCCAGTGCTCGAACAGCGCGCCGTCCTTTTCGAGCAGCGCCGTCAGGTGTTCGCGCCTGTAGGTCTGGTTGCGGGAAAACAGGATCTGATGATGGGCCCGCTCCACCGTCTGGATGCTGTCCACCTGGACGAAACCCAGTTCATGGATGAGCTGCAGCAGGCCGGCCTTGGTCAGGGCGCGGTTCGGCGGAGCGCTGAGGCCCTGCTTGGCAAGAAAGACACGGCGGGCGTCGGAATTGGAAAGCAGATTCGTCATGGCCCCATCATAATCCGGAAAATCTTCCTAGCCACCCGATATCGACAGCGCAATTTGCTCTTTCATCACCCTCGATTACCCGTATAGAAGCGGGATCGCATGGATGCGAGGGATTGGTTTGGATATTCGTTTCGAAGGCGCCGGGGTCAGTTTCGGGGCGCGGGTGGCGCTGCAGCCGCTGACGCTTGGCATCAGTGGAAAACGCATCGGCGTCATCGGGCTGAACGGTTCGGGCAAGACCACGTTCGCGCGGCTGATCAACGGATTGACCAAGCCATCGGTCGGCCGCGTCACCGTCAACGGCCGCGACACCAGCGACGAGAAAACCGCTGTGGCCGATGTCGGTTTCATCTTCCAGTCGCCGCAGAACCAGATCATCCTGCCGATCGTCAAAGACGACATCGCTTTCGGGCTCAAGCGGCGCGGCTTCACCAAGGCGGAGATCGAGGCGAAGGTCGAGGGTGTGCTGGCCCGCTTCGGCGCTGAGGCGCTGGCCGATCGGCGCGCACATGAGCTTTCCGGCGGCGAGTTGCAGGTGGCGGCCCTCTGCTCCGTGCTGGCGACGGGGCCCGGCATTCTCATCCTCGACGAGCCGACCAACCAGCTCGACCTCAAGAACCGGGCGCTGGTCGAACGGATTATCGCCGGGCTGCCGGAAAGCGCCATCATCATCACGCATGATCTGGAGCTGATCGCCGGTTTCGAGCGGGTGCTGCTGTTTCATGAAGGGCGGCTTGCCGCCGATGCGCCGGCTGCCGAAGCGATCGCCCGCTACAAGGAGATCGCCGCCTGATGCAGTCGCTCTATGTCGAAGGCAACAGCGTGATGCACCGGCTTTCGCCGCGGCTAAAACTGTTGTCGCTGACGATCTTCGGCGTGGTGCTGTTCGTCAGCGGGAACCTGATCCTGCTGTCGATCACCGTGTTGCTGACGGCGGTTCTCTACCGGATGGTCGGCCTGCCCTTTGCCGATGGACTCAGGCGGCTGCGGCCGGTCTTCCTGACGATCGCGGTCGTGGCACTCTTCAACCTCATCTTCAATCCCTGGCAGGAGGCGCTCGTGCCCCTGCTGCGGCTGTCGGCATTGATGCTGCTTGCCGCGACCGTGACGGCGACGACGTCGATCACCGAGTTCATCGACGAGGTGACGGCGCTTGCCCGCCCGCTCGAACGCACCGGCTGGGTGCAGGCCGACGATATCGGCCTGGCGCTGGGGCTGGTGCTGCGTTTTGTGCCGGAGATCGTCGGCCGTTATCAGGCGATCCGCGAGGCGCATAAGGCACGCGGCCTGAAGGTCCGGCCGACGACGCTGCTTGCGCCGCTGATCATCCTGACGCTCAAGGATGCGGATAATATCGCCGCGGCGATTGACGCGCGCGGCATTCGACGGCATGTGAGTTAACGATTGATAAATACGGAATTCATGATGATGAGCACCCGCGACCTCGTTCTTACCGCCCTCTTTGCCGCGATCATCGTGGCGCTCGGCCTGCTGCCGCCGATCTCGCTCGGCTTCATTCCGGTGCCGATCACCGCCCAATCGCTCGGCGTCATGATGGCCGGCGTCGTGCTCGGCGCGCGGCGCGGCGCGATTGCCGTGCTGATCGTCCTGGTGCTGGTGGCGATCGGTCTGCCGGTGCTTTCCGGCGGCCGCGGCGGGCTTGCCATCTTCGCGTCGCCAACGGCAGGCTTCCTGATCGGCTGGATCTTTGCCGCCTTCGTCACCGGCTATCTTAGCGAACGGCTGGTCAACCATCAGCAATCCGGCCTGGTGCAGACGGTGAGCTTCTTCCTCACCGCCATGGCCGGCGGCATCGTCGTGCTCTACGCCTTCGGCATCACCTATCTCGCCACCGTCGCCGGCCTCGGCTTCACGAAAGCCTTCGTCGGCTCGATGGCCTTCATTCCCGGCGATGTGATCAAGGCTTTCGTCGCAGCGCTGCTTGGCCGCGCCGTCATGGTCGGCTATCCCCTGCTGCCCTCGCGCGCCTGACGCATAGGTCGATCTCGTCTGGTGAATACGCAACGGCCCCTTCGGGGGCCGTTGCGCTTCCGCCCGGTCCGCATGAACGGGAACTTCCAAACCTTCTTTTCATTTTCCCGCAATGAACGGCCTTGAAGGAGAAACCATGCGAGGCGACCAGCAGGAGGAGATGGTTGCCTGGTTCCGCTCGCTGGAGCCCGTCCAGCCGAAGGACATGGTCGGCCTTTGGAGCGGCGTCGGTATTCCGTCGGGCCATCCACTGGACGGCGTGCTCGAGAATCTCAACTGGTTTGGCAAGCGCTTCCATTCCGACATGAGGGCGGACGCCCTGCTCTTCAACTGGAGACCGGGCCGGCTCGTGGCGATCGAGCCCAATTTCTTCCCTGTTGGGCTGGCGATCAAGATGGCGCCCCTTGGCCGGACGTTCGTCGCCCGCCACTGCTTCTCGTACCTGCAGAAGCTGCTTCGGGCGAGAGGCACGACCGCTTCGTTGCGGCTTCAGGCGCTCGACGGCATCGAAACGGCTGCGATGATCTACGACAAACAGCCGATCGTGGACTACTTCCGGAGGATTGACGATGACGGGATTGCCGGGATGATGTGCGTGCGCGCCGATCCTCGGCGATTCTTCTTCGAACTCCGGAAAGTGCTGGCGGCTGGCTGATCTTTCCTCAATCCAAAACAGGCTGAACATGCTATGAAAGCAGGGAAGAGGACGAGATGACCGTCATCGATCGAAATCATGTTCAAGTCCGGGGCGATGGCCAGCGTGCGATGATCTTTTCGCATGGATTCGGGTGCGACCAGAATATGTGGCGTTTCGTGGCGCCGGCTTTTGAAGGCGACTTCAAGACCGTGCTGTTCGATCACGTTGGCGCGGGACGATCCGATCTTACGGCTTATGATGCCGAAAAATATTCTTCCTTGTCAGGTTATGCGGATGACTTGGTGGAAATTTGCCGCGAACTTGGCTTGACGCAAGCGGTCTTCGTCGGCCACTCCGTCAGCGCGATGATTGGCGTCATCGCCTCGCTGAAGGCACCGGAACTGTTTGAAAGCCTGATCCTTGTCGGGCCGTCGCCGCGCTATATCAACGACGGCGATTATATCGGCGGCTTCAGCGCGGCTGAGATAGACGAACTGCTGACGTCGTTGGATGACAATCACTTGGGGTGGTCTGCCGCCATGGCGCCCGCCATCATGGGCAATCCGGATCGACCGGAACTCAGCGAAGAGCTGACAAACAGTTTCTGCCGCACCGATCCGGAGATCGCCAAGGCGTTCGCACGGGTGACATTCACGTCGGACAATCGCGGCGACCTTCCTGAAGTCACCGCGAGAACGCTGATCCTTCAATGCCGCGATGATATCATTGCCTCCGAAGAGGTCGGCGAATTCGTTCATCGGCAGGTCCCAAACAGTCAATTGGTCGTGCTGAATGCGAGTGGCCACTGCCCTAACCTCAGCGCTCCCGACGAGGTCATATCTGCAATCCGGCGGTTCGTCTGATGAGCGGTCCCGACACGCAGGGCTCCATGCCGGCCGAGGACCTTGAGGACCTGTACGAAAACGCGCCATGCGGCTATCTTTCGTTGCAGCCAGACGGGCGCATCGTCAAGGTCAACAGAACGCTGCAGACCTGGATCGGCATCCCTGCCGAGCAACTCCTCGGCAAACGACTTCACGACCTGCTCAACACCTCGGGCCGTATATTCTACGAGACCCATTTTGCGCCTCTGCTGCGCATGCAGGGGTTTTTCAACGAGGTTGCCCTCGATCTTGTCACGGCGGACGGCAGAAAGCTGCCTGTGCTCGCCAATGCCATGGAAAGACGCTCAGAAGACGGTGCCTTGCTTTTCACCCGTGTGACGATGTTCCAGGCTGCCGAGCGTCGCCGTTATGAACGGGAGCTGGTCGAAGCGCGCGCAGCCGCCGACGCTGCCGGCGCCACCATCAAATCCCAGCTCGACTTCGAACAGCAAACCGCCGAGTTGCGGGAGCAGTTCATCGCCATCCTTGGTCATGACCTGCGCAATCCACTTGCCTCGATTGCCGCTGCGGGGCGTATGTTGCGAAAGGAAGAGCAGACCGATCGCTCGACTAAAGTTCTCGATTTGATGCAAGGCAGCGTCGTTCGCATGTCTGGCCTGATCGACAACGTCCTCGACTTCGCGCGTGCACGATTGGGTGGCGGCATCGTGCTCGACAGGCGAGCGGAGGTGCTTGAGCCGATCCTGCGGCAGGTCATCGAAGAACTCCGCTATAGTCACCTCGACCGCGCAATAGAGGTGAGCATCGAATTAGACGGCCCTATAAATTGCGACAGCAGCCGGATTGGCCAGCTGGTGTCCAATCTCTTGGGAAATGCCCTGACCCATGGGACGCCGGACGAACCGGTGCGGCTATCGGCGGCAACCGTCGACGGAAGACTGGAGCTTTGGATCGCCAACGGCGGCGCTCCGATTTCCAGCGATGCGATGACACGGCTTTTTCAGCCTTTCTTCAAAGGCGAAGCCGGCACAAGTCAACGAGGGTTGGGGCTGGGTCTGTACATCGCTTCGGAAATCGCCCGCGCCCATGGCGGGACGATCATGGTCAGTTCCGATGACCAGGAGACGTGCTTCACCTTTGTGATGCCGTTGGATTGATCCGGGGGGCAGCCGCGCCAGCAGGGGCGGAAAGACACATTCACAGCGCAGGCGCTATGAAGGGTTCGGGCACCTAAATCCGAGACTCTTTCGTCTGAAAACCAGCAACGCGTTGCCCGAGCCTGTCGAAGACCAATCGTAAAACGCTGCGGATGGGAGGCTCTCCCCATTTGCACACAGCCAGCGACAGTGCACAGACGATCGCAACGGCCAAACCTAGCGCCAACAGCGGTGTCATCCCCAGATCGGTCAGCCAGTCGAGAAGTTGAACGCCGATCGCGAAATGCAAGAGATAGAGCGGGTAGGTCATCGAGCCGAGGGTTTTGACCGATTGAAGGAAGGCGGTCGGCAGACGACTGATCTGCTTGCTATAGGTCACGCTGGCAACGATGAAGATTAGCCCCGCCACCCAGATTGCGACTGCGGGAAGCGGCGAAAAGGCATGACCGGCTGCGGCGAGAGTGCGGTCGCTGGTATTGTCGCCTGCCATATATATCTGGGCAGCCCCCGCCACCAAGGCGCAGATGAGACCCATCGAGGAAATTCGGTTCATCCGGCCTTGAGACAAAAGCCAGATGTAGATGCCAATGGCAAATTGGCAGCCATAATAAAACGGGATGGCCCGCCAGGCGGTCTCGGTGAATATGGCCAGGATGGCTGAATCGGGAAAGGCGTTTAACAGAGCGATAAAGGCCGTGCTGGCCAGCGACAGACCGAGCGCCAGCGCAGGCATCCTCGCCTTCTGACCGGTCGCGCACATGATGAAGACAAGGGCGTAGAAACAGATCTCACACGCCAGCGTCCAATATTGGCCATCGATCCATGGCCCGCCGGGGTAGAGAGTGATCGACCGCAGATAATTCTTGATGATGCGGCGGTTAACATCTTGAGTTGCAATGACGATCAGCGTTAGTGACGCGCATATCCATACCGCTGGATAGAGCCGTAGAATTCGACCTTTAAGAAATGACATGGCGGTGGCTGCAGCGGCAGAGTTGACGATGACGAGCCCTGATATGACGAAGAACAATTCGACGCCAACCCATCCAGGTTGGGCGATATTCTCAATCAGGGGCATTTTGTAGGGTCTTAGATATAAGGGCGAAGCCCAGGAAGCAAATCCGAGATGAAACATCGTTACCATCAACGCACACACAAATCGTAGCGCGTCGATACCGTAAATATACGGGCTGCCGGCTTCAGATTTTACCATAGCGATTTCCCCCAAAACCTAGTCAACTACTACCTGGACTTGGATATTGGCGCAAGATACTCGCAGTTGGCGTAGGAATTATGATTGTGGGTCAGTTCGTTCACTTGCCCGTCAAATAGCCTTCGACAGCTCCGTCGGATGTTCCCGCGGTATGGCGTCTCGGCCCGGTCCAAAATCCGGGCAACAAAAAACCGCCTTGAGGCGGTCGGGCATTCTATCGATTTCAGTTTGATCTAGTCTCCTCCTCCACCATCTCCGCCACCGCCATCACAACCGCCGTCGCCTGAGGCATCGAACCAGCCTCCCCCTGCATCGCCGGAGCTTCCTGAACTGCCCGACCTGCGCTTGGTGTTTGCAGCGGACTGGGCAGTGCGCCCTCGTGCCGCCCCGGTGATCAGGGCATACAGGACAAAGCCTGCGATAAGCATGGTAGTCATAAGAAATATACTCAATCAGTCTCCTTCGTTTGTTTCAGGAAATCTTGTTTCCTGATTAAAATAGTAGAGTATTTCCCCGCTCTCGAAAATAGCCTGAATATGAAACTTTCATGACATACTGGGGCACGTCAAAACTCTGCGCTGCCCAAGGTGCAGCGCAGAGGATATTGGGCTGGTTCCCCTTCAAGCCGCCGCTCTTTGCGGAAAGAGGACGGCGTGCGGAGCGGCCTTGACTCCAGCCAAGATCAAGGGGTCCTGATAGAGGCGAGGAGCCGGTATTCCCAGCCTGGAATGCAGCGTTGCGGCCGAGCTTGGCAGGAACGGGAGGAGGCAGCGGGCAATGATCGCAAGGCCATAGACCTGCTCGGCCAGGCAATCGCCGAGACGAGCGGCGGTCACCCACCGATCTTCCGGTGTGAGATCGGCAAGCAGGGCTTTCGCATCCGCCCACGGCGCGCCTTTTGTAAACCGCCTGTTCGCCTCGCCGACAAACTCGAAAATATTAGCCAGCCCGACATGAAGTTCGTAGGCATCGAAGGCCTGGGCTACCTTCGCCGGAAGGCGGGCGGCGGCCTCGACGAACGCGCTGTCCGGCACGGGCGGAACGATCCCGTTGAACGAGGTAGAGAGAAGGGCAAGCACCCGGTTGGCGAGATTTCCGAGCTGCCCTGCGAGTTCTCCCGACCAAGCGGCTTCCAGACGCTCGTCTGAGAAATCGCCATCGTCACCCGAGCGTATGTGCCGCAGTAGGTAGTATCGCAGTGCGTCCGGTGTTTCGTAGGATTGGATGATGCGTTCCGGATCGATGCCGTTGCCGGCCGACTTGCCGATCTTCCTGCCGTCGACCGTGACGTAGCCGTGCACCAGGATCGACGAAGGTGGCGGCAGGCCTGCGGATAGCAGGATGGCTGGCCAGTATATGGCGTGGAATTTGGAAATGCCCTTGCCGACGACATGGACGCGTTGGCCGCCGTTCCAATAGCGCTGCAACAGGGTTTCATCGCACCCGTGGCTGAGACCTGTGAGATAGTTTGCCAGGGCATCGAACCAGACGTAGACGACCTCATCGCCATCGGGGACGGGAACGCCCCAGCCTCGCGCACGCTCCGCACTGCGCGACACGCTGATGTCGGTCAGGCCACGCCGCAGCAGGGCGAGGATTTCGTTGCGCCGATGAGCCGGGACGATCCGAAGTTCGCCGGTCTCGACCAGCTCGATGAGCCGGTCGCCGTATCGCGAGAGACGGAAGAACCAGTTCTCCTCACGGATGGTCTCAAGGGCGATTCTATGTTCCGGGCAGCACCCGTCATCGAGTTCCGACGGCTCGTAGAATTGCTCACAACCGACGCAATAGAGGCCCTCATATGCCTTGCGATAGAGGTCGCCATTTCCGGCGCATGCCCTCCACAAGGCGTGGACGCAGGCGATATGCCTTGGATCGAGGGAGGTGCGGACGAATTCCTCGTTGGAGATGTCGAGCAGGCGGCCGAGGCGCTCGAACCTGTCTGCGTTGGCATTGACGAAGTCCTTCACCGGCACTCCCGCGGCTTCCGCCGAACGGACATTCTTCAGGCTGTTGTCGTCGGTTCCGCATTGGAACCTGATGTCATGGCCGAGAAGGCGGAAATGGCGGGCATAGGCATCGGCCTGGACCAGCTCGAGGGCGAAGCCGACATGCGGCGCGGCATTCACATAGGGGATCGAGGTGGTGATGTAGATCTTGTTCATCGGCGTTTCCTTTCGAAGGCTGTTATTGCCCGCGAGACGGATCGACCCATGAAAAGACCGCCTCGAGGGCGGTCGTTGGTGCATTCTGGACGCACGAAACCCGCCACGCTATGAGCGCGGCATCATCATCACGAAAGTGCTGATCACGGTGTTGTCCATGCAAATTTCCTAGCATTGCGGAGTGTTTTGAACAAGCGCTCCTGTGATCAGAAATGGTGCTTCAGCTCTGGCCAAGCATCAGCGATACGCGCGGGCCTCTATCAGGAAAAATTCTCCAGCACGGCCAGGAATGTGTGCCGGTCGCCCTGCCCTTCGGTCAGGCGCACACGGCCTTCGATGTCGGCGAGGTGGTGGTCCATCAGTTGTTGCGCCTTGGCGAGGTCTTTCGCCTTCAAGGCGGCTACGATCATCCGATGGTGGTCCGCGCCGCAGTCATCCTTGCGGTCTTCCTCGTAGAGCGACATGACGAGGGAAAGCCGGGCGACGATCTTGGCGAGCACTTCCGTCAGCACCGGGTTGCCGGCGATTTCGGCAAGCACGATGTGGAACTTGCCGGACAGAACCGTCTTCGACTTTTCGTCGCCGTGGTGGTGGATGTGCTCTTCTTCATCGGTCAGCTTCTGCAGCGCATCCAGCTGCTCCGGCGTGACGCGGGCGATCACCAGTTCGAGCAGCAGGCCCTCGATCTTCCGGCGCGCCTCGAAAAGGCTCTTGGCCTGCTCGACGCTCGGCTCGGCAACGAAAGTGCCGCGGTTTCTCTTCCGCTCCAGCAGGTGGTCGCTCTCAAGCACGCCGAGCGCGCCGCGCACCACCGTTCGGCTGACACCGAAATGCTCGGCGATCGCTTCCTCCAGGATCTTGGTGCCGGGCTTCAGCGCTCCTTCGCCGATGGCGGCGGCAAGCGTGGAGCGGATGCGTTCCGAAACATCGTCGTTGGTATCGGTGCTTTCCACCGGCCCATTGGCCGCTGTCATCACTTTCGCACTCTGACGGCGCATCTTCCTCATTGCAGTCTCCAAATTGCCTCTGACGGCCCGGCGTGGATTCGATTGATCACCAGATATCCAAGCGCGATAATTATTTCCATAAGAATATTTTTGCGGAAATAATTCCGGCACCCACATTTCGATAGGCGGTGCCGATGGAAAAACGCCGGCACCGCCTCGTTGCTCAAGCCGCTTTCTGCTTCTTTTCCGGCACCGACAGGGCAACGCCTTTTTCGGCGCAAACCGTCTCGACATGACGCGCCGACTGCTTGATGAAAGCGATTGCCTCGTCGAAACCGTAGGATTGCACCTCATAGGTCGGATAGCCGTAGCGGCTGCTCTCATAGGCCTCCCAGTCGAGAACAGCCCCGGAGGCGACCCGTTTCTCATAGGCATCCACCATCGCCATATAGGCCGCAAGCTCATCCGCCGTCAGGTCGGGGTGGCCGGCGCGCCAGATAGGATCGTCGATCTCGATGCACTGGCGCGGATTGGCCTTGCGCGGCTTGTCGGCGACAGACTGGGCAACCTCCAGCGACAGGTTCAGCGCGGGGTTGGCCTCCGCAAGAATGGGAAGGATCGCGGCGAAATCGACGATGCCGCCGCCAACGGGTCTGGTCTGGAAATCGAGACCACCCGGGGCGCGCCCGACATAGGCATCCTTGATATGGGTTTGGCGGATATGGGGAGCCAGCCGCTTGGCGGCGAAGACCGGGTGCTCGCCCCGCTGCAGTCCGTTTGCCGTGTCGAAGACGACGCCGACGCAATCGGCGCCAACCTTCTCGATCAATCGCAGGATCTCGAAGGAGGTGATTTCGTCGTGGGTTTCGATGTTCATGTGCGCGCCATTGGCACGGGCGACGGGAGCGAGCTTGCGGAGGACTTTTTCGATCCCGAGCAACTGCTCTTCCCAGGTCACATCGGTGCGGAAGCGGTCATTGGCCAGCCGGCCGCGATATTCGCTCTTGAAATTGCCCGGAGCAACCCAGAGCTCATGGCAGCCGATTGCGGCACTTGCTTCGATCATGTGCGTGAAACCGGCAATGATATCGCCGCCGCCGGCGGCCCTGAGCGCCGGTTCCTCGGCGCTGCAATAGGGATTGATCTTGCCGATGCCGCTTTCGAGATAGAGGCCAAGGTCGTCGGCCTTCGCCCTGATCTCTCGCAGCAGGCCGCGGTCGAGATCGGGGCTCATGTCCAGCGCCGTACTGAAGAAAATGCCTGCGAGCCCAAGTTCCTTGACGTGATCAAGGCTTGCCAGAGGCCCCCGCTTCTTTGCCTCGGGCAGCTTTATGCTGTCGATTCCCAATTTCATGTCATGCTCCTCTGCTGTTTCCTGATGGGGCGCGCTGCACTGGCGACCCCTTCGTTGTTGATCTCAATTCACGTCGATCGATCTGCGATCACGCCCGTCCGGGGGCGCGAGGCTTCTCTGCTGTCCGGCCTTTCGGAACGAGACTCTTTTCGAGATAGTGCTGGCCTATGGATGCGACACTCGTGATGGCGAGGTACCAGATCGAGGCGACGAACAGCAGTTCGATGACGAGGAAGTTCCGGGCGTAGATCGCCTGCGCCTGCGTCAGCAGATCCTGCATGCCGATGACCGAGACGATGGCACTGGCCTTCAGCATGCCGATGGCCTGGTTCCCCGTCGGCGGCACGATAATACGCGTGGCCTGGGGCATGATGACGGTGAAAAAAGTCTGTGTCTTTTTCAGCCCGAGTGCCGTGGCCGCTTCGCGCTGGCCGCGATCGACCGCGACCAGGCCGCCGCGGATGATCTCCGACATGTTCGCGGCTTCGTGCAGTCCGAGTGCGAGGAAGCCGGCCAGGGCCGGCGTCACCAGATCGTTGATCGAAATGGTGAAGCTTCCCATCCCGACCTGCGGGATGAAGAGGGCGATGTTGAACCAGAAGAAGATCTGGACAATCAGCGGCACGCCGCGAAACCACCAGACGAAGCCGGCGGCGATCACCTTGAGAACCAGGTTCTGGCTCGTCGCCATCAGCGCCAGCAGGCATCCGAGCACGATACCGAACACCATGGCACCGGCCGTCAGTTCAAGCGTCAGCAGGACGCCGCGCAGGATTGAAGGATCCACCAGATAGC
Organism: Rhizobium brockwellii; assembly: GCF_000769405.2. NCBI lineage: Bacteria > Pseudomonadati > Pseudomonadota > Alphaproteobacteria > Hyphomicrobiales > Rhizobiaceae > Rhizobium > Rhizobium brockwellii. Next base: position 605,890 of record NZ_CP053439.1, on the reverse strand, counting down.
GGGGGATCTCGGACCATTGGATGCTTTGGCTCTGCCCGACAACGAGCGCGAAGAAGGCCAGCGCTGAAATCGCGATGGCACCGGTTGCGATCTGCCCCCAACGCATCGGTCTTCCGACCGATGGCGCAAGGGAGAGCGATATGGGCGACGCTTGAAACAGGGCCATCGGCGTCAATCCGCAGGCATGCTGGCGGCATCGTTGACCTTGACGGTCTTCACGGCCAGCGGTCCAAGGCTCCACTTCTTCATGATGGTCTCGTAGGCGCCCGAATCCACCATCTGCTGCAGGGCGGCGACGACGCTGTCGCGCAGTTGCGGATTGTCCTTTGCCGTCAGCATGCCGAGATAACCGACGGCAAGGCGGATATCCGGCAGCGCCTGCAGGCCCTTGCCGTTTCCGGTTTGGTGTTCGGTCGTGTAGACGCTGGTGGCGTAACCGTTGACCGTGGCGTCAGCCCGCCCTGTGCGAACGGCCTGAAGCACATCCGGCATTTTCGGGATCGACATGATATTGACCGGGGTCGCGCATTTGGCCGATGCCGCCTCGACCATCTTCGCCTGGAAGGTGCCGACGGGAACGGCGACCTTCTTGCCGCACAGATCCTCCATGCCCTTGATGGCGAGAGGATTGTCCTTAATCGTCATGATCGTCGTCGCGTCATACATGTAGTCGATGACGTCGACCTGCTTTTCCAACTCCGGATCGTCGTTGATTCCCGAGATCGAGAGGTCGAAGCGCTTTGCCAATATGGAGGGCACGATTGCGGCACCCGCACCGACATCGGTCATCTCAACATCGACACCCAGGATGACGCCGAGTGCGGCGGCGATATCGGCATCGATGCCGATCAGCTTGCCATCCTCGCCGTGAAAGCTGATCGGCGGCGTCAGGTCGGTCGCGACCTTCAATACGCCCGACGACTTGATGGAGGGCGGCAGCCCGTCGGCCAGTTTCTGCGTGAGGACGACACCGGGGAGCTTGGCGACATCGGCATCGGGCGTCATCTTCTCGGCGGCACCTCCGGCGGCATAAGCAGAGGCCGCGATCAAAGAGACCATCGCTCCGGCAACTCCGGCCCTCAAGATTTTCTGGATGCGCATCATGTGATCCCCTTTCATTTTTGTACCGGTGAATTCTCGGGATCATCCATGCAATCGCCGTGCCACCTGCAATGGCGCGTCAATAATTACCTGATATCAATAGGGTTTCTGTCGATGTCGACATTTCGGATGGAGTTTCGCAATATAATTCGCATGAAGTTTCGAACGTAGCTGCACAATTTTTACGCTCCCCTGCCCTGCCGCATCACTTTTGACCGCCTCATTCGCCCGCAAGACCCAAAACACCTCTTCAGATGCCAAATCCCGGTGCTTTTCGGCGCTTGATCGCCCGTTCAGGGCCGCGGCCGTTTCTATCTGTTGCCCATTTAATATACGACGCTGGCGAAAATTTAAACAAAAACTAAATGCGAATTTTAAATCGTATACTCATTATTATAAACTTTCGAAACTTTATAAGTCTAAATTATCGCTTAATTTTCATTGACTTGGCATTGACGACAATGCCGAACGGCAAAACTGGCATGCCGCTTGCAATCCGTTTCTCATGAACAAGCTCGACGCAAAATTTCTCACCGGACCGCATCTCCGTCTTGTGCCGGAGACAGCGCAGCAATCCGTGACCTCGACCCAGAACCAGGGAGGCCCTATGCAAGGCATACCGAATATGGCTGAACGCAAGCGGCTCAGCGTTCAGGGCCTCACCCATAGTTACGGTGGCCAGAATGCCATCGGCGACGTGGCTTTCGACATCGAGGCCGGCGAGATCGTTGCCCTGCTCGGGCCGAGCGGCTGCGGCAAGTCGACCGTACTGCGCGCCATCGCCGGGCTGATTCAGCCGAAGGCGGGCAAGATTGTGCTCGGAGAGAGAGATCTGGCCGATGTCTCGGCCCGCTCACGCGGCGTCGGCATGGTCTTTCAGAACTATGCTTTGTTTCCGCATTTGACGGTCGCAGAAAACATCGCCTATCCGCTGGCCTGCCAGAAGCTTCCCCGCGCCGAGCGCAAGGCGCGCGTCGAGGAGATGCTGTCTCTCGTCAGGCTCAAGGATTATGGCAACCGCCTGCCGCGCGAACTCTCCGGCGGACAGCAGCAGCGCGTCGCCGTCGCCCGCGCCATCGCCGGGCGCCCCTCCCTTCTGCTTCTCGACGAACCCTTCGGCGCGCTCGACCGCGCCCTGCGTTTCGATCTGCAGGTGGAGCTGCTGCACCTGCAGAAGACGCTCGGCATCACGACACTGATCGTCACGCACGACCAGGAGGAAGCCCAGAGCCTCGCAAACCGCCTGGTGCTGATGAACAAGGGCAATGTCGAGCAGATCGACACGCCGATGACCGTCTATGACCGCCCGAAGACGCTCTTCGTCAATACCTTCATCGGCCAGGCAAACCTGCTCAATGGAACGGTGCTGCGGCTCGATGCCGAGAGCACGCTGATCGGCCTTGCGAATGACCGGACCCTGCTCCTGCCGCGCCGGCTGAATTTTACCCTCGGCTCGAAGGTCACGATCACCTTCCGGCCGGAAGAGGTTCGCCTGTCGACGCAGCCGAGCGAAAGCACCCTGCCGGTTCGCATGACGGTCTCCGTGCCCCTCGGCCCTTCCCTCGTCCATGACCTTGCCCTCGAAGACGGTACGGGCCTGCGCGCCTCCGAGGTCAGAGGCCCCACCACATTCATTCCCGAACCGGGAACGCCGCTATTTGCCGAGATCGACACCGCACGGTGTCACGCCTTTCCGGCCGAACCGGAAATCATGAGTGAAGAAACAGATCAACAGAGGTGAACGAGATGAAGGACTTTCAGATTACCCGTCGTGGGTTCGGTTTCCTGGCGGCCGGTGCCGCCGCATCGGCCATGCTTCCGCTTTCCGCCCGCGCTGCCGGCGGCGGAGCCGTTGCCGCCACTTTCCCGGGCAGCTGGGAAGACGCCTACCGCACAGTGCTGACGCCGATGGTCAAGGATGCAGGCTATGACCTGACCATTGCCCCGGCGATGGCGCAGGACCAGCTTGCCAAGATCATGGCAAGCCCCGGCAACCCGCCCTATGACACGCTGCTGATGTCGCCCGGCCAGATGGCGGTCGCCATCGAGAAGGATCTCATCCAGAAGATCGATCCGAGCAAGCTCAAGAACTGGGGCATGCTCGATCCGTCCTTCCAGGGCGAATACGGCCCGACCGTGACCATCGAAGTCAACGGCATTGCCTACAATCCCGATCTCGTTCCGAAGCCGAAGGGTTATCGCGATCTCTTCGAAAACCCGGCCTTTAGCGGCAAGGTTTCCTGGACCGGCTTTGCCTCGAACACCGCCGTGATGGCCTATACCGAGATCGCCAAGATCTTCGGCTCCGGCCCGAACGACATGGACGCCGTCTTCAAGCTGTTCAAGGACCATCCGGAGCATCTGAAGGGCGTGGTCGACAGCACCAACCATCAGATGACGCTGTTCCAGCAGGGCGAAATCGCCGTCTTCATGTGCTCGACCGGCAATGTCGCCCATCTGAAGAGCCTCGGCCTCAACGCCGAGTTCGTCCATCCGGAAACCGGCTCGCCGGCAGCCCCCGTCAACATCCACCTGACCAAGGGCTCGGCCAATCTCGATGCGGCCTATGCCTATATGGATGCCGCCATCTCCAAGGCCGCCCAGGACCAGCTCAAGGAGCCGCCGACCGAGATGTTCCCGACCAACAAGGACGTGGCGCTGACACCCGGCATCGAAGCCTATGTCACCCGCGACCAGATCAAGACCATGGTCTATCCGGACTGGGTCGCGATCAACAAGAACCGCGACGACTGGATCCGCCAGTTCGACGCGCTCGTTGCCGGTTGAGGTGATGTGATGAAGGCGAGCGGCTTCCCATACGTCCTACCGATGCTGTTGCTTTCCGTGGCGTTCTTCGCAACGCCGCTCGCCGTCCTCGTCGGTTTCAGCTTCGCCGGCCCCGGCGGAGCGACCCTCGAACATTATGCCCGCTTCTTCGGCGACGCGTTCAATTTCCGCGTCCTCGTCAATACTGCAAGGCTCGGGCTCGAAACCGTCATCGGCACGACCTTGCTCGGCGTGCCGATCGCACTCCTCTACTGGCACGGCGGCAGAAACCTGCGGCAGGTTCTGATCTTCCTGACGCTCATTCCGATGCTGACCAGCAATGTCGTGCGCACCTTCGCCTGGATCGTCATCCTCGGGCGCCAGGGGCCGATCAGCGAAGCGCTGGTCGGGCTCGGCCTGACGGGCATGCCGACCAGCCTGCTGTTTACCGAACTCGGCCTGATCATGGCCATGTGCCAGATCGATCTGCCGCTGATCATCCTGCCGCTGATTGCCATCCTGTCGCGTACGCCGGTGCAACTGACAGAAGCGGCTCAGGTTTCCGGCGCCGGTCCCTGGCGCATCTTTGTCACCGTGCTTTTGCCGCTGATGCTGCCGGGCCTGCTGGCGGGCTGGATCCTGGTCTTTGCCAGCACCAGCAGTTCCTTCGTTACCCAGGCCGTCATCGGCGGCGCGCGCAACGTCTATGTTCCGCAGTTGATCTATCGCGAAGTCGGCACGCTGTTCGACTGGCCACTGGCCTCGGCCATCGCCGTCGTCCTGCTGCTGTCCACCGGCTGCCTGCTGGTCGCCCTTACCATGATGTCCCGTCACAGGAGGTTGGTCGGTCATGCGTGATCGTCGCGAAAATCCCATTCCCGTCATGCTCTACAAGGCATTCGTCTACGGTTTCGGCGGGCTCTGCGTCATCTATCTGGTCGCACCGATCGTGATTGCGCTGACGATGTCGTTTACCTCGGGGCAGACATTGAAATATCCGCCGCAGGGCTTTTCGCTCAGGTGGTACGCGGCGCTGCTCGATCCCGTTCGCTCGGCAACCGAACATATCGCCGCCTGGAACTCGCTGAAGATTGCCGGCCTTGCCGTCCTCGGATCGCTGATCTTTGCGGTTCCGGCAACCATCGGCATGACGCGCATGAAGCGCAGCACCGCCGGCACCATCGAGCCGCTGCTGCTCGCCCCGCTCGTCCTGCCGAGCCTGGTCTACGGTCTTGCCGCCTTGATCGTCGCCAACTTCATCGGCTTCAAGCCGTCGCTCTGGCTGACCGTGGCTGGCCATGTCGTGGTCTTCGGGCCGCTGATGTACCGCGCCGCCTCCGTTGTCGCCCAGGGTCTCAACCCCTCGCTTGCCGAGGCATCGACGACGATGGGCGCGAGCTGGTTCATGACACTCCGGCGCGTCACCCTGCCGCTATTGATGCCCGGCATTCTGGCCGGTGCATTCCTCGTCTTCATCCAGTCGCTCGACAATGTGTCGGTATCGCTTTTCCTCGCCGACGCCCGTACGACGGTCCTGCCGCTGCGCATGTTCGCGCTGATCGAGGAATCGCTCGATGTGCGCGTCGCGGCAATCTCCGGAATTCTGATCGCCGTGACGCTGGTCGGACTGCTGGTTGCCCGGCGCGTTCTCGCGCCGCCGCGGCAGGCCTGAACGATCCGTTATTTGACCTATGCTTGAATTGGAAGGAACAAACTCATGAACATGCGCGCGACAAACGCAGGCGGCGGGATGGGATCGCTGCTGGCCGATTTCCAACCGGATTTCGACTTCTCCGCGCCCTTGCCGCTTCCTGTCGAAGAGTTCGAGGATCGCCTTCGCAGAATTCGTCGTCAGGCGGTCGAGGCCGGTCATGACGCGCTGATCGTCCATGCCGGCAGCGTCGGCTGGTTCCACGCTTCGAATGCCTATCTGCGTTACATCTGCGACTGGATGCGAGAAGGCGTGCTGATCATTCCGACCGATGCCGACAAAGCGATGGTGCTTCTGTCCTTCTTCACCCAATCCGTCCTGCTGCCGCCGGGCGGCGAGCCTGTGCTCGTCGACGAAATCTGGCAGATCGGCCCGATCGGCCGCGAATATGCCGACCGTCCGGGCGATTCCGTCATCAAGACCGCCGAGAAATGCGCCGAGGTTCTCGCCAGTCTCGGTCTTGCCAAGGCCCAGATCGGTAGGATCGGCGACCGTACGTCGCTGACCTTCTGGTCTGCGCTCGACGAACTGCTGCCGAAGAGCAAGTTCGTCGCCGACAACGCCATTCTCGACCGCATGCAGAAACTCCGCTCACTGCCCGAGATCGAGATGTTCCGCGCCGCCGCCCAGCTGATCAGCATCGGCACGCAGGCCGCCTATCATGTGGCGAAGTCAGGCGTCACCGACCATGAAATCCTTGCCGCCTTCACCTATGCGCAGATGTCGCTCGGCGGCGAAACGGGCGACGGCTACCAGATCGGCATCAACGAATTCGGCACTCATTGTGGCAAACCCTATGGCCACATCGTCCGACCCGGCGACCTCATCAACCTTTATATCTCCAACGTCACCTATCGCGGCTACACGGCCCAGACCGCCCGCATGATCGCGATCGGCGACATCAGCAGCCATCAGGAGGATGTGCTTGCAGCCTGCACCGAAGGCGTCAAGCGGGCCGAAAAGCTGATTAGGCCCGGCGCATTGATGCGCGACGTCAACAATGCCGCCTTCGAGCCGATGATCGAGCGCGGCATGCTCACCTCAGCCGAGGCGCGAACCATGCCCTATAACTGGTCGCCGATGGAAGACGGCGGAGCACGCCTGATCCCCAATCAGTATGTAAAGGACATCGACTGGGAGGCGCAGGGCCGCAAGCTCATGCACGTCTATCCGGCAAAGCACGGACCGCACAATCCGAACCTCGGCCATTCGGTTGGCATGGCCGGCGGCCAGAACAGCTTCAACATCTCCTCGCATAACTACGACAGGATGGAGGAGGGCATGGTCTTCGTGCTGCACACGCAGTGGCTGGAACCGCTGTCGGCCGGCTGCAACATCGGCGACATGTATGTCGTGACCAAGGACGGTTTCGAGAATCTCAGCCGCCATACCCCGCTTGAAACCCACCGCGTCGCTGCCGAGGCCTGACATGACCCATCATAAACAACACACGCATTTCGATTTCGCCAAGCTGACCGAGCGCGAGCGTTACAAGATCCTCATCGGCACGGTCATTCCCCGCCCCATCGCGCTGGTGACGACGGTGAGCAAGGAAGGCCTGCCGAATGCCGGCCCGTTCAGCTTCTTCAACGTCCTCACCCACGACCCGGCGATCGTCGCCATCGGCGTCGAGAATTATGCCGACATGCGCTTCAAGGATACCGCCCGCAACATCCGCGAAACCGGCGAGTTCACGGTGCATATCTGCGATGACGCCCTCGTCGACCAGATGGAAGTCTGCGCCATCAAGTTCGGACCTGAGGTCGACGAACTCTCCGAAGCCGGACTGGCAACGGCGCCGGGACAGATGGTCAGAAGTCCCCGCATCCTGGCAGCGCCCGCAGCGCTCGAATGCCGCCGCCACACCACCCTGCAGGTCGGCCCGGCGCGCGAAATCATCCTCGGCGAAGTGCTCGGCGTCTATGTCAGAAGCGATGCGGTCAATCCGGCGAACCTGCATATCGACCAGAAACTGATGGACGCCGTCGGACGAATGGGTGGCCATACCTACACCAGGACGCGCGACCAGTTCGACATCAAGACCCAGACCAAGGAGGAGTGGAGTTCGCGAAAGAGCGTTTCAGAGCCGGTCATCGCATAGCCGGGCTTGGGCTCCGGCCGATCGCGCGCATGACGTTCATCATTTTACGTTGATGCAAGCCGGAGTTCATAGTCATTTGAAAGGCGGACGCGGAGTTTTTCGACGGTACCAGCCGAAAGAACTTTGCCCGTCTATTGCAAAGGTTGTATCCCAACCGCATCACGCGGATTAGCAGGTCCACCTTTTCTCGATAGGATGAAAGCGGCGCGTTCCCTCACTGAAGGACTCGGATCAGCTATTAGCGTCGATGCGAGTTCCTCAGCCTCCCGGCTTCCACGCCAGTGCTGAATAACGGCCGCCAGTGCGGCGCGTCGTACGATTGCTGATCCATCTGACGCGGCGGCCCTGACGACGGCCGCTTTATCGAATGGGAACAGGAGGTCTCGGAAGTTAAATTTAGGCTCCTGCACCCGTTTTCCCATAGACTTGTCTATCCACTTCCACTCCCAGCCAACTTGCCAGCCCGCACGCCCCTCCGCAATGACTTTGACTGCCATGGCACGAACCCAGGGCTGTTGCGCGCTTGCCGCCAGTCTGGGCAAATGGGGATCTATCGAACCGTTCTTCAACACGAGACGAAAAATCCGGGACGTCGGCCCGGTTTGCGCTTCGCAAAGGATATTGGCGAGCTGTTCGCCAACGTCAGGCCTCGCCAGTGTCGTCTCCATGGCCTCTCGTTCAACACCCCATCTTCCCCAACTGTCTTGGTGCAAAAGCAGGGAGGTCACGGCATTGGCGATTACCTCCGCCGAGGTAAGGGGGAAGCACCGCTTCGCACAGGCAAACGCAGCAGCGCGGACTGGCTCCGCCCAGTCATTCAGACGTATGGCGATTGCAGCGAACAGAAAGGAACTTTGCAGCCCGCCGGTTGTCCTCTTGAGGGCAGCCTCCCTCATACGTCCATCGCAGTGAAACAGGAATAGGTAACGAAGGTCGGGTAATTTCAACAATTGCTGCTTATCAGTGAGATGAGGCCGCAACAGTCTGCCAAGCCATGCGGGCTCCGGACGCCGATGATATAGCTTTGCGGATGTTGCAATCGCCGGAGCCGATTGGCTTATCGTCGCAGCAGGGAGAGACAATATGCCCGCTACAGCGGACGGAAGCTGCGCTTCGACGTTTTGGCCGCTATTCAGACGCTCCCCAATGATAACGAGCAGTTCCTGCAGATCAGGTGGTAAAATATCGGATTTTGTCATTTGGAGATTCTGATTGCCAACATCTGCAGATCAACGGAGCGGAGTGAAAACGAAAGCGCATCCCGCCGCCCGCATAACGCCCTAATCCAAAAACCGATAAAGCCAGTCGCGCGTTTCCTCCGGTAGCGAGGCCGGCGACTGGTCTTCGCGGGTGCGGGCCTGCCAGATGATCTCGACCTCGGCGGCACGCTCCTCCCCGGTGTCGATCGAAACGAGGAAGCCGATGGAATGCATGCCGATCTTGTCGACGGCGGCGGTGAAGGTTGCCGGCTCGTCATAGTGGAGCGGGCGGTGGAGAAAGCAGGAAACCTTGCTGGGGCTGTAGAGCGGTTCGTCGTCGACATCGGGCCGTGACGACCAGAAGCTCGCAAGCACGGACTCGGCATAGGAAATATAGGAGGCCAGAAACATCTGGCCGGTCATATCGACATCGCGAAACGGCACACGTATTTCCGCCACATCAGGACGTTTCGACTGACTCATCAACAGATCTGCCTTACAGAGTTCCCATGGCAACACTACTGCATAATTGCTTATACCGGAACCGATTTAAAGATAGAATTACGCAATAGTTCAAAGTGTTACAGTATCCTTTGCCCTCTGAAAAGATGCGGCGCTGTCGGGACGGGTTGTTCGACGGAAACGGCACAATGAGGCAATTGCGATACTGCGAACGTCCGGACGGCACGGCAAGAGCGCTTGTTGAAATCGTCAGGCGATGCCCCATCTGCTGTGGCACATGACATAAGCGACCGATAGAGTGTCTTCATGAGCACCCGTCTTTATGAACACCCGATCTTCCTGGAACATGTGACGCCCGCTGGCCATCCGGAGCGATCCGACAGGATCCGCGCCATCAATGTCGCGCTGGAACATCCGAACTTCGAGCGGCTGGAGCGCCGGCAGGCGCCGCAGGCGAATGAGGATGCGGTGCTGCTTGCCCATCCCGAAGAACATCTCATCGCCGTCATGCGGGAGATTCCCGAGGAAGAGGGCGAGATCAACCAGATCGAAGCCGATACCTATGCCAGCAGCAAGAGCCTGCAGGCGGCGCTGACCGGCATTGGCGGGGCGATGGCGGCGGTCGACGACGTCTTTACCGGCCGGGCCGACAATGTCTTCGTCGCTGCCCGCCCGCCGGGGCACCATGCCGAGAAGATGACGGCGATGGGTTTTTGCTTCTTCAACAATGCGGCGATCGCCGCCCGTCATGCGCAGAAGACGCATGGCGCCGAGCGCATCGCCATCGTCGACTGGGACGTGCACCACGGCAACGGCACGCAGGATATCTTCTGGGACGATGCTTCGGTGCTGTTCTGCTCGACGCATCAGATGCCGCTCTATCCCGGCACCGGCGCCAAGGATGAGAAGGGCACGCACAACACCATCGTCAACGCGCCGCTGTCGCCAAATGTTGGCAGCGACCACTTCCGCGAGGCGTTCAAATCGCGCGTGCTGCCCGCCCTGGACGATTTCCGGCCGGATCTCATCATCATCTCCGCCGGCTTCGACGCACATCACCGCGATCCCTTAGCGCAGATCAATCTGACCGGTGAGGATTTCGACTGGGCGACCGGGCGCGTGCTGGAACTGGCGGACCGGTACGCGAAGAACCGGGTCGTCAGCCTGCTCGAAGGCGGTTATGATCTCGAGGGACTCGCCGAATCGGCGGGCATGCATATTCTGAGAATGATGAAGGGTTGAGAATGACTGACAGCGCCAAGCCTGAGGTGTCCGGCCTTTCCTTCGAAAAGGCGGTCGCCGAACTCGAAAGCATCGTCGCCCGGCTGGAACGCGGCGATGTGGCGCTGGATGAATCGATCGAGATCTATGAGCGCGGCGAAGCGCTGAAGAAACATTGCGAAACGCTGCTTTCGGCCGCCGAAAACCGCATCGAGAAGATCCGGCTCGACCGCGCCGGCAAGCCGCAGGGCGTCGAGCCGCTCGACGGCGCCTGAGGCAGCAAACTCCCTTTTGAAGATGCTTGGCTATCGGCTTCGGACCGATCTATGATCCCTTTGCAAAACAGTGAGGGGACAGCGGAATGACGGACAGGTTGAAGGGCAAGATCGCCATTATCTCGGGCGGCGCGACCGGCATGGGCGGTGCCGCCTCGAAGCTTTTTGCGGCGGAAGGCGCGCGTGTTGCGATCATCGACCGCAATGGCGATGCAGCCGCCGAGACCGTCCAGGCCATCCGTGATGCCGGCGGCGAGGCCTATTGCTGGACGGCCGATGTCTCGGACGAATCCGCCGTCAATGCCGCCGTCGCCGGCGTCGAAGAACGCTACGGCGCGGTGACCGTGCTCTTCAATCATGCCGGCACGATCGTCATCAAACCGTTTCTCGAAACAACCGTCGAGGAATGGGACTGGCTGCACGCCGTCAACGTGCGCTCGATGTTTCTGATGACCAAGGCCGTGCTGCCGAAGATGATTGCAAGCGGCGGCGGGTCGATCGTCTGCACCTCGTCGATCTCGGCGGTCGCGGCCACGCCGATGGAAGTGCTTTACGACACGACCAAAGGGGCGGTGCATATGTTTGCCCGCGCCATCGCGGTCGAATTCCGCGATCGCAACATCCGCTGCAACGCCGTCTGCCCCGGCTTCATCCGCACGCCGCATGGCCTGCGCGAGGTGGCCGACCTGCAGGCGCTCGGCGTCGACGTTTCGGACGCCGCCATTGCCGCCCAGCAGGGGCGGATCGGCGAGCCCGAAGATGTGGCGCGTGCCGCGCTTTATCTGGCCAGCGACGAGTCGAGCTTCGTCAACGGCGCCCATCTCTTCGTCGACAACGGCTTCACCGCAATCTGAGCCCCGACGCGCGTCCGATTGGACGCGCGGCGCTCCAGGCGCTATCTGTGGGCGATGACGCGCGGCCCTGTAGCGATCGGAGATCCCAATGTCCTTCTTTCCCGGTAAAGATCCCCTGCCCGGCGATGCCTTCGCCTGCGATGCGATCGAGAGCCTGATCATCCCGCGCACCAGCGATATCGGCGGTTTCCAGGTGCGCCGCGCGCTGCCCAGCCGACAGCGGCGGCTGGTCGGGCCGTTCATCTTCTTCGACCGTATGGGACCGGCGATCCTCAAGCCGGACGAGGCACTCGACGTCAAGCCGCATCCGCATATCGGGCTGTCGACGGTCACCTATCTGTTCGACGGCGAGATCCGCCATCGCGACAGCCTCGGCACCGAAAAGGTCATCCGTCCCGGCGACATCAACCTGATGACGGCCGGCCGCGGCATCGTGCACTCCGAGCGCACGCCCGACAATCTGCGCGGCCATCCGCTGCTGATGTCAGGGCTGCAGACCTGGCTGGCGCTGCCCGACGACAAGGAGGAGATCGATCCCGCCTTCGCCCATACGGAAAAATCCGCCATGCCGCTGATCGAGACGGCAGGCGTGCGCGGGCGCGTGGTCATCGGCTCGTTCGAAGGCATGACATCGCCGGTCGGTGTTTTCTCCGACACGCTCTATGTCGATCTCGACCTGCAGCCGGGCGCCAAATTTCCCTTCGGCGCCGGCCACGAAGAGCGCGCCGTCTATGTGCTCTCGGGCGAGGTCGTCATATCAGGCGACCGTTTTGCCGCCGACCAGTTGCTGGTCTTCCGGCCGGGTGATCAGATCACGCTGGAAGCCGGCCGCGACGGCTGCCACCTGATGCTCTTCGGCGGTGCGGCGCTCAATTCGAAACGTTATATCTGGTGGAATTTCGTCTCTTCCTCGAAGGAGCGGATCGAACAGGCCAAGGAGGAATGGCGCACCGGCCGCTTCGATATCGTTCCCGGTGACGAAGAGGAATTCGTGCCTTTGCCGGAAGGCTAAACTGAAGAAATAGAGCTGGATCTCCGCCGAAAACCGCTCACACTTTTCGGCACCATGCTTTAATAGTGGGAGCATGATGTTATCCGAAAACCGCTCACACTTTTCGGCACCATGCTCTAAGGTAAAAACCTTCGGTTCCTGAAATGCACTTGTTTTGCCGCAATCTAATCGAATAAAGCGGAACAAGGAAAAGCAAGAAAGAGCGCCCGCCCGTGACACAACTGCCGAAGACCCCCCTGCTCGACCAGGTCATCTATCCCGCCGACCTGCGCAAGCTCGAGGATCGCGACCTGCCGCAGCTTGCCCGCGAAGTCCGGGACGAAATGATCGATGCGGTGTCGCGCACCGGCGGCCATCTCGGCGCCGGTCTCGGCGTCGTCGAATTGACGATCGCCATCCACAGCGTCTTCGACACACCTGATGATCGTCTGATCTTCGATGTCGGCCATCAATGTTATCCGCACAAGATTCTCACCGGCCGGCGTGACCGTATCCGGACGCTGCGCCAGGAAGACGGGCTGTCCGGCTTCACCCGCCGGGCGGAGAGCGAATATGATCCCTTCGGCGCGGCACATTCCTCGACCTCGATCTCGGCCGGCCTCGGCATGGCGATTGCCGCCGACCTCGACAAATCGGACCGCCGCGTCATCGCCGTCATCGGCGACGGGGCGATGTCGGCCGGCATGGCCTATGAGGCGCTGAACAATGCCGGTGCCCTCGATGCCCGCCTCATCGTCATTCTCAATGACAACGACATGTCGATCGCCCCGCCGACAGGGGCAATGAGCGCCTATCTTGCCCGCCTCGCCTCGGGTCGCACCTATATGGGCTTCCGTGACTTCGGCAAGAAGCTGACGGCCTACCTCGGCAAGAATATCGACCGGGCAATCACCCGCGCCGTCGAGCATGCTCGCGGCTACGTCACCGGCGGCACGATGTTCGAGGAGATGGGCTTTTACCATATCGGCCCGATCGACGGGCATTCCTTCGACCACCTGCTGCCGGTGTTGCGCAATGTGCGCGACAATGGGCGCGGACCGGTGCTGATCCATGTCGTCACCCAGAAGGGCAAGGGCTATCCGCCGGCGGAAGCCGCGGCCGACAAGTATCACGGTGTCAACAAATTCGACGTCATCACCGGCGCCCAGGCAAGGGTCAAGCCGAATGCGCCGAGCTATACCAGCGTCTTTGCCGAAGCGCTGGTGCAGGAAGCCACCCTCGACGACAAGATCGTCGGCATCACCGCCGCCATGCCGAATGGTACCGGCCTCGACAAGCTCGCCGAGGCCTTTCCGTTGCGCTGTTTCGACGTCGGCATCGCCGAACAGCATGCCGTGACCTTCGCCGCCGGCCTGGCAGCGGAAGGCTACAAGCCATTCGCGGCCCTCTATTCCACCTTCCTGCAACGCGCCTACGACCAGGTCGTGCATGACGTGGCGATCCAGGGATTGCCGGTGCGTTTCCCGATCGACCGTGCCGGTTTCGTCGGCGCCGACGGGCCGACCCATGCCGGTTCCTTCGACACCGCCTTCCTCACCACCCTGCCCGGCTTCGTGGTCATGGCGGCGGCCGACGAGGCCGAACTCAAGCATATGGTGCGCACGGCTGTCGCCTATGATGGCGGGCCGATCTCGTTCCGCTATCCACGCGGCGAAGGCGTCGGTGTCGACATGCCGGCGCGCGGCGAAATCCTGCAGATCGGCAAGGGCCGCATCGTCAAGGAAGGCACCAAGGTGGCGCTGCTTTCCTTCGGCACACGGCTTGCCGATTGTCTGCTGGCCGCCGAGGATCTCGACGCCGCGGGGCTTTCGACGACGGTCGCCGATGCGCGTTTCGCCAAGCCGCTCGACCGCGACCTGATCCGCCAGCTTGCCCGCCACCACGAGATCGTGATCACCGTCGAGGAAGGCTCGATCGGCGGCTTCGGCAGCCATGTGATGCACTTCCTCGCCACCGAAGGCCTGCTCGACAACGGCCTGAAGCTGCGCTCGCTCGTCATGCCTGACATCTGGATGGAACAGGCCAAGCCCGAAGCCATGAACGCCCACGCCGGCCTCGACCGCGCCGGCATCGTATCGACGGTGTTCAAGGCGCTGGGACGTGGTGTTGCGGTTGGTGTTGCGGGATAGGTGAGATATGTGAGGGCGTGCTGTGTGGCCCCCTCATCCGCCTGCCGGCACCTTCTCCCCGCTGGGGAGAAGAGATTTGCGGCAACGTCTCGATTGCCTCTTCTCCCCTCGGGGAGAAGGTGCCCGTAGGGCGGATGAGGGGGCTGCCCGGCAGGTCCATCCAATAAAAAAGGGCGGCGCATCACTGCACCGCCCTCTTCATTTAACGTCCCTGCGAAGGTTCCGTTCTCAGAACTCCGTCCACTCTTCCTGAACGGTCGCCGCAGCAGTTGCCTGTCTTCCGCCGAAGGCCTTGGCGACGGTGCGGGTCAGGGCGTGGGCCGGAGAGGCGACCGGCCGGGCGTTGGTGCCGGCGACGGCAGCGCGCGGCGCCGGGGCAGCCTGGCCGAGCTTGAACTGGCGCAGCAGTTCGTCGAGGGCGTTTGCCTCCTGGGCGAGCGCATGGCTGGCCGCGGTCTGCTCCTCGACCATGGCCGCGTTCTGCTGCGTGCCCTGGTCCATGTTGTTGACGGCGGTGTTGATCTCCTGCAGGCCGATCGACTGTTCGCGGGTGGCGGTGACGATGGCGTTGACGTGGTGATTGATCTCCTGCACCTCGGAGACGATGACCTCCAGCGCCTTGCCCGTTTCGCCGACGAGGCCGACGCCGGCAACGACCTGTTCGCCCGAGGTGGTGATCAGCGCCTTGATCTCCTTGGCGGCCTTCGCCGAGCGCTGGGCGAGCTCGCGCACTTCCTGGGCGACGACCGCAAAACCCTTGCCGGCTTCGCCGGCACGCGCTGCTTCGACGCCGGCGTTCAGAGCCAAAAGGTTGGTCTGGAAGGCGATGTCGTCAATGACGCCGATGATGTTGGAGATTTCGCCCGAGGACTTCTCGATCTGCTGCATGGCGGAGACCGCCTTGCGGACGACTTCGCCTGATTTCTCGGCGCCCAGGCGGGTGCGCTCGACAAGATTGCCGACATCCTCGGCGCGCTTGGCGCTGTCGCGGACGGTCGTCGTCACTTCTTCGAGCGCTGCGGCGGTCTGTTCGACGGCGGCAGCTTGCTGCTCGGTGCGGTGGGCAAGATCGTCGGCTGCCGAGCGGATTTCGCCGGCGCCGGCATTGATCGCCGAAGCGTTGCGGCCGACCGATTGCAGTGCCGCCTGCAGCTTTTCGACGGCATGGTTGAAGTCATTGCGCAGGCTGTCATATTGGGCCGCGAACGGCGTCTGGATACGACCGGCCATATCGCCATTGGCAAGCTCGGCAAGGCCACCCGCCAAGGCGTCGATGGCATAGCGGATCTCGCCTTCCTCGCGCGCCTTCTGCTCGTCGCCGGCACGGCGCTGGCGTTCGGCGTCGTCGCGCATGCGGTCGGTTTCGCCGGCAAGGCGCAGCTTCTCGATCGCCGCCTGCTTGAAGACCAGAACCGACTGAGCCATGCGGCCGATTTCGTCGCCGCGGTCGGTAGCCGGAACCTCGATGTCGTTCTGACCGCCGGCGAGGCGATCCATGGCCGCAGTCATGCCGACGACCGGACGGACGATGGTGCGCGACATCAGCCAGGCGAGAACGGCAGCTGCAAGCGAGGCGAGGATGCCGCCGGCAAGCAGCGTCGTCTTCAGATCGCTGTTGGCATCGGCGCGGATCTCGGCAAGCGCGTTCGACTTTTCACGCGCGGTGGCCTTGATCTTGGCCGAGGCCTGGCGGAAACCGTCGAGCTGGCCCTTGGTGGCGTTGACGCCGATCTTGACGACCTCTTCGATCGGCATGTCGGTTTCCTTGCGCGCCTTGGTCTGCGGCTCGGCAAGTTCATGGAAATAGAGGTCGGCTGCCTTCTGCATGCCGTCGATCATCTCGACCAGCTGCGGTTCGCCGGCCGCCGTCTGCTTGGCAGCGGCAATCGCCTTCAGCATGCGCTCGCGGTTGGCAAAGACATCGCCATAGGTGCTGTCGCTGCGGAAGAGGATGAAGCCGCGCAGATTGACGGCCTGCTCGAGCATTGCCTGCAGCGCATCGTCGATCTGGTTAACGAGCAGCTCGGACTTTTCCTGCTCGGCAGAAGCAGCCGCAGACGCCGTCGCCTTGGAATAAACAAAAGCGGAAATGGCGACGAAAATGAGAATGAGGGCTGCGAACGTGGCCGCAAGTTTACCGTTCAAGGATATGTTTTTGGCGGACATCGGTGATTTCTCCTGACGACAGTCGACGCGGCGAGAGGCAGGTCGCGCGAGACGCAACCGCCGGTATGTTTGACCCTGAGAACATGATCGGCGTGGAAGCGCTTGCGCCTTCATGGCGCCGAGCAGTTCGGATGAACCGCTGCAATCACGCTGAACCTATCCGGGCAGGCTTTAAATTTGTTTAAATTTGTGCACCGCAACAGCGGCCGAGCCTGCGGATTATTGTGCCGTTTCCGGAGGATTGAGGATCAGGATGTCGAAATCCTTTGCGGGATCGAAATCCTCGGCTGTCATCCGGAAGGTGGTCGGACCGATCTTCTGAACGTTGCTGCCGCAGAAGCTGATGAGGCTGCCGGGCTTGCCCTTGTCGATCGTCAGCTGGAAACGCTTGATCGGCCCCGCCCAGTTGGCGCCGGTCGACAGCACATAGGAGATCCAGCTTTCGGTATAGTTGGCGCCCCCGGCCTCGGCTTCCCGCACACGCTGCTGGGCAACCTTGACGAAATCTCCGTCGAGGCAGTATTTGCGGGAATATTCGTCGAAACGCTCCCCCTTCGGCTCGCCACCTTCGAGAAAACTGATGGCCACCGTGCCGCCGACGGCAGGCTTGTAACGGTGCTCGACGCTGACCTTCTTCTTCGCCGGGAAGGTGCTGCGCCACCAATAGGTCGAGCGCAGCGTCCAAAGCGGCACGAGATCGACCCCGGCATCGCCGGCAGCCATGGGATAGACGAGGCCGCGGGCGATCCAGTCCTTGCGGACGGTTTCGGGAAGCTTGGCAAGTGCCTCGGTCGTCTTCTGGCTATAGGGCAGGACGGGGATGCCTAGCTTGGCGAACTCGTCGGTCACGTCGATGCCGAGCGAGACGACGCGTTGCTGCAGCTTGGCGGTGATCGGCCTGCCATCCTGCACGGTGGAGAAATGCAGGAAATTATCGCTGTCATAATCGGAGATGGCGGAATTGTTGTCGACCTGACCTGTTATGTCAGGCATCGGAAAGGCGACCAGGCTTTCGACATCCTTGTCGGAGCTGTTCTCGAAGACGTAGTCGACACGCACTTCCGAAGCGGAGATGAAAAGATCCTCTTCCGCCATGCTGACATCGTCGGATTGGGCAAAGATCAGCCCGCCGGTCTTGACCTCGGCCATGGTGTCGTTCGCGAGCGCGGGCGATGCAATCCCTGCCGCGACAAGAAGAGTGAAGAGCTTCAGCATGGAACACCCCCGTGTCTGCGGCACGCCCCGCGATCGCCGCGGTGGGATTATCGCCGAAAGCTTTTGAGGGTCAATGACGGTCTTGGGAACAAAATGCTTGCAACCGGCGGCTTTGCCGGTCATGCACAGCCGATGTCAGATCAAAACACCCAACGCCTCGACCAGCTTCTCGTCTCTCTCGGCCTCTTTGCCAGCCGTTCACGCGCCCGCGACGCCGTGCAGCGCGGCACTGTCAGGATCGGCGGCCAGGTGGTCACGAAGGCCGGCGCGCTGTTTGGCGCAGACGCGGCAATCGAGATCGACGACCCGGCGCAGGACTATGTCTCGCGCGCCGCACTGAAGCTTGCCGCTGCCCTCGATCATTTCCGGCTCGATCCTGCCGGCCATCACTGTCTCGATGTCGGTGCCTCCACCGGCGGCTTTACCGAGGTGTTGCTGCAGCGCGGTGCTGCGCATGTCACCGCGATCGATGTCGGCCATGGGCAGATGCACCCGCGCATATCAGGCGATCCGCGGGTGACGAACAAAGAAGGCCTCAACGCCCGTAACCTGACGGCCGACGATATCGACCATCCCGCCACCTTCATCGTTTCCGACGTCTCCTTCATCACGCTGAGACTGGCGCTCGCGCCGGCCCTTGAGATCGCCGAACCCGGCGCTGTCGCCGTGCTGCTGGTCAAGCCGCAGTTCGAGGCCGGGCGCGAGGCGATCGGCAAGGGCGGGATGCTGAAGGACCCTTCGTCTGCTCCCGCCGTCGCTGCAGAACTGGAGCGCTGGTTCGTCGAGGATATGGGCTGGAAAAGCCTCGGCCTCATCCCCTCCCCGATTTCCGGCGGCGACGGCAATCAGGAATTCCTTCTGGCAGGATTGAAACCGTGAGCACCGAAACCGTCACGATCGAGAAGCTTGGCGCCCAGGGCGACGGCATCGCCAGCAGTGCCGGCGGACCTGTTTATGTGCCCTTTTCCCTGCCCGGCGAAACGGTGGCGATTGCCCGGGTCAAGAGCCAGGGCACGATCATGTCGATCACGACGCCCTCGCCCGACCGGCAGGAGCCGCCCTGCCGGCATTTCGGCCCGGATGGCCTCAACGGCACCTGCGGCGGCTGCACGCTGCAGCATATGGCAGATGCACCCTACGGCGCCTTCAAGCGCCAGCTGGTCATCGACGCGCTGAAATCCAAGGGACTGACACCCGAGGTCGGCGAGATCGTTCCGGCCCGGCCGGGCGAACGGCGGCGCGTGGTGTTTGCGGCGCGCAAGACCGAGAAGGACATGCTTGTTGGATTCAACCAGGCCGAAAGCCACCATATCGTCGCCATCGAGGAATGTCCGATCTCGTCGGCAGGGATCATCGCCCGGCTGCCGGCGATCAGGGCGATTGCGGCTTCGCTCGCAACCAGCGCCGAACCTTTCCGCGTCGCGGTGCTCGAAACGCTTTCCGGCCTCGACGTCTCCGTCGACGACGTGAAGAAACTCTCCGACCCGCAGCGGCGCAAGGCAATCGAGACCGCGCTTGGCCTGCGCGGCATCGCCCGTGTTTCGCTGAACGGCGAAATCCTCGTCGAGCCGTCGAAGCCGATGGTCGAATTCGGCGGCATCCAGGTTTCACCGCCGCCCGGCGGTTTCACCCAGGCGACGAAGCCAGCGGAAGAGGCGATGGCGGAATTGGTCATTGCCCATGCCGGCAAGGCGAAGCGGATCGCCGATCTCTTTGCCGGCTCCGGCACGTTTTCGCTGCGGCTGGCGCGGATCGGCCGCGTGCACGCCGTCGAAGCCGAAGCAAAGGCGCTCGCCGCACTCGACCATGCCGCGCGCAACACGCAAGGGCTGAAGCCGGTCACCGTCGAAAAGCGCGATCTCTTCCGCCGTCCCCTGATGACGCAGGAGTTCAAGCCCTATGACGTTGTCGTCTTCGATCCGCCGCGGGCGGGTGCCGAGTTCCAGTGCCAGGAGCTTGCCCGTTCGGCGGTGAAGAAAATCGTGGCCGTCAGCTGCAATCCGCTGACGCTGGCGCGGGATCTCGCGATCCTCGTCGAGGGCGGCTACCGGATCACGCAAGTGACGCCGATCGACCAGTTCCTCTGGACCTCGCATGTCGAGGTGGTGGCGACGCTGGAGAAATAGGCGTGCCTGTCGGAAAGACCAAAAGACGCAACCCCTACTATGAAGGTCCAGTGTCCGATCATTTCGACGGCACGCATTTCTTCAATCCCGAAGGGATTGAACCCCTTGGTTTCCGCGATCTGCTGCGGTGGCAATTCGGCGGTGGCCGTGAGCGCTGGCCGCAGTCGGTCCCAAGTCCGTACCCGGCGGCCAAGCCGGATCCATGCGTAGACGGCGAGGATCTAAGGGTGACCATGGTTGGTCATGCAACAATGCTCGTGCAGGTCGCTGGGCTCAATATCCTCACCGACCCGGTGTGGTCAGAGCGCGCGAGTCCCTTCGCTTTTGCCGGACCCAGGCGCGTCGTCCCACCGGGCATCGCATTCGATGATTTGCCGCCAATTGATCTCGTGCTGGTGTCGCACAATCATTATGATCATCTCGATATCGCAACGCTCAGGCGGTTAGGGGCGAAGCATCGGCCGCGTGTCGTGACGCCACTCGGCAATGACACGATTATTCGCCGTGCCGTGCCCGATATACAGACGACATCGATGGACTGGGGCGAGCGCATTTCGCACGCCGGAATAAGCATTGATGCCGAGCCTGCACACCACTGGTCCGCTCGCGGAACCGCCGATCGCCGGATGGCACTCTGGGCGTCGTTCGTTTTATCGACTCCAGCCGGAAAAATTTATCACGTCGGAGATACGGGCTTTCACCACGGGATCAATTATAAAGCGGCACAGCAGAAGCATGGCGGCTTTCGCCTGGCCATTTTACCCTTCGGCGCCTATGAGCCGCGCTGGTTCATGAAAGGGCAGCACCAGAATCCGCAGGAGGCGGTGATCGGGATGACGTTGGCAAATGCGGCCTATGTCGCCGGGCATCACTTCGCCACCTTCCAACTGACAAATGAAGCGGTCGACGCGCCGGCAAGAGCGTTGCAGGACGCAATGCGCGAGCATGATATTCCCCCGGAACGGTTCCGGCCGCTCAGGGCCGGCGAGGTATTCAATGTGCCGGCGGTCTGATCGGTCTCCGTTTGCTCCCGGACTGGTTTTGGTGTCGGCCTGCTTGCCATAGATACTTAGGACACCACCGAGATCGGCGCTAGCGGCGCATGAAGGCTTCGAAGGCGGCCCGGGCCTCGGCGCTTTTCAGCCGCGCGGAGAAATAGCGGGCCTCCTCGTCGATACGGGCGATGATCTCGCCACGATCACCACGAATGAGATCGCGGGCGATGCGCAGCGCCTCCGGCGGTTTGGCCGCAAGCTTTGCAGCGAGGCCAAGCGTCAGTGAATCGACCTCGCCTGGCTCGACGACCTTCCAGACCAGGCCGGCGTCCCTCGCCTCCTCGGCCGAAAATGCTTCGCCGGCGGCCAGCATGGCGAAGGCACGCTGATGTCCCATCAGCCGCGGCGCGACGAGGCTGGAACCTGCCTCCGGCACCAGCGCCAGATCGACGAAGGGTGTTCGGAACTGGCTGCGGCTGGAGGCGATGGTCAGGTCGCAATGGAGATGGATCGTCGTGCCGATGCCGATCGCAAGGCCGTCGACGCCGGAGACGACGGGTTTTTCGGCATTCACCAGCGCATAGAGGAAATCGAGGATTTCCTGCTCCAGGCCGCGGCCGCCCATTGCGGCAGCCAGAAAATCGTTCAGGTCGTTGCCGGCCGAGAAGCAGCCCTCGGTGCCGAGGAAAGCGGTGGCGCGGATATCGGGGCTTGTGTTGGCCGCATTCAGCGCATCGGCCATCGTCCGGTACATGGCCCGAGTGATGGCGTTCTTCTTTTCCGGTCTGTTGAAGCGGATCGACTGGACGCCGGGATGGGCGGAAGGCTGCTCGACGATGATGTGATCGGTCATAAGGTCTCCTCAGACAAGCAGAATGCGGGCGGCGGCAAGGCTTGCCGCGCCATTGACGACCCGGTCGCGAAGGGCGGCGGTTTCGGCGAGCAGGTTTTCGGCGGCGAAGCGGCAGAGCGCGATACGGTTTTCGGCCGCGCCATCGGCACTTTCGGCAAGCCCGCCCTTGGCAAGGTAACAGCCAGTGAGCACCAGGCCGAACAGGCGCTGATAGGGCGTCGCACCCGAGAGCGCCTCGGCGGTCCTGTTCTCGGCAAGCACCTTGATGAGCCAGGTGGTCGCCTGCTCGAGATCGGCGATCGCAGCGTCGAGCCTCGCAGCGGTTTCGCCGAAACCATCGAGATTGGAGCGGCGGACGCCATCGGCGATCTCTCTGAGCTCGGCGATGAAGCCGTTCACCTGATCACCGCCGGAGAGCGGCAGTTTGCGGGTAACGAGGTCGATCGCCTGGATGCCGTTGGTGCCCTCATAGATCGGGGCGATGCGGGCATCGCGGAGATAACGCGCCGCACCCGTTTCTTCGATGAAGCCCATGCCGCCATGCACCTGAATACCGAGCGAGGCGACGTCGACGCCGGCATCGGTCGAAAAGGATTTGGCGATCGGCGTCAGCAGGGCGGCGCGCTCCTGCCAGTGGCGACTGGTGTCACCTGCCCGGTGCGACATGTCGATCGCGTGGGCGCAGGCATAGGAGATGGCGCGCGCCCCTTGCGTCAGCGCCTTCATGGTGAGGAGCATGCGGGCGACGTCGGGATGGTCGACGATCGGGCTCATGCCGGCGCCGCTTGCGCCTGGCGCCCTGCCCTGGGTGCGTTCTCTGGCGTAGGCGAGCGCCTTCTGAGTGGCGGCCTCCGCGATCGCCACGCCCTGCATGCCGACGGCAAGACGGGCATTGTTCATCATCGTGAACATGCAGGCCAGCCCTTTGTTCTCCTCGCCGACCAGCCATCCCACAGCACCCTTTTCACCGCCGAATATTCCGTCGCCGTAGATCATCGTGCAGGTCGGCGAGCCATGGATGCCGAGCTTGTGCTCCAGCGAGTGGCAGAAGAGATCGTTGCGGGCGCCGAGCGATCCGTCATCGTTCACCAGGAATTTCGGCACCAGGAAGAGCGAGATGCCGCGGGTGCCGGCCGGCGCATCCGGCAGGCGGGCCAGCACCAGATGGATGATATTGTCGGCCGCATCATGCTCGCCCCAGGTGATGAAGATCTTCTGGCCGAAGAGCCGGTAGCTGCCGTCATCGCGGCGCTCGGCGCGAGCCTTGAGCACGCCGAGATCGGAGCCGGCATGCGGCTCGGTCAGGTTCATGGTGCCGGTCCATTCGCCGGAGACCATCTTTTCCAGATATTTGTCTTTCAGCGCAACACTGCCATGGGTGCTGACCGCCTCGATAGCGCCCATCGTCAGCGTCGGAGCGAGCGCGAAGGCCATGGAACCGGAATTCCACATTTCGAGTGCTGCGACATTCAGCATATGCGGCAAGGCCTGGCCGCCGAAAGCTTCGGGCGCCGTCAGACCGTTCCAGCCGCCGGCGATCCAATGGCGATAGAGATCGCGCCAGCCCTCCGGCAGCCTGACCTCGCCATCGATCAGTCGGGCGCCCTGACGATCGCCGATGTCGGCGAGCGGCGCCACTTCCTCTGTGGCAAAACGTCCCGCTTCGGCGAGGATGGCGTCGACCAGATCTTCGCCGAGATCGCCGAGCAGCCCTTTTGAAATCGCCTCGCCCATGCCCGCTACGTGTTTCAACGTGAAAGCGATTTCCTCGACGGGCGCCTTGTACATGGTTTTTCCTCCGCAGACCGGCCTGCACTTGGGCAAGCCCCTCCGAGGCAAGGGCTAATTGATTTTTACGTAAACGTCAATTTCGATTTCTTCGACCGGTATGCGATAAATCGCCCGGCATGACGCTTTGTTCTTGCACCGTTGGACAAATGGACGTCATGAACAAACTCTAAGGGAAGACATCGCCTTCGCAAAGGACCGGCGAACAATGGACACATTGCCCGTCAACATACCCGGTTTCGTCTGGGCCTATCGCTTCTCGCCCGAAGAAAAGACCGCGGTGCGGCTGAACAACAGTGCGACGGTGGCGGAACTGACCGCCGACAACTGTTTCTACTGGCTGCATCTCAACCTTGTCGACGCCCGCGTGCCGGCCTTGCTCGATACGCTGGACGGGCTGACGGAGGACGCGAAATCTGCGCTGACGACGCGTGACACACATGCGGCCATCACCGTCGACGAGCAGATGCTCTACGGCACGCTCGTCGATTGCCAGCGCGATTTCGCCCAGGATACCAACAATCTCGGCTGGCTGCATTTCGCCATGTCCGACCGCTTCATCATCACCACAAGGCTGCAGCCGCTGCGCAGCGTCGAACGGGCGCGGGCGCTGATCGAGAAGAACCCCGGCAAATTTTCACGGCCGGTCGATCTCTTCGAACTGCTGGTGATCGAGTTCCAGCGCACGCTGATCGCGGTCGTCATCGAACTCACCGAAGAGCTGAACCAGATCGAGGATATCGTCTACGACAGTGCGCAGCGCGACGAGCGCCGGCGTCTGGCGCCGGTCCGGCGCACCGTGGTCAGGCTGCATCGGCACCTGCGCACCGTGCTGGCGCTGATGCGCCGGGCGGCAGCGGCTGACGACGACGAGATGCCCTTCGGCTTCGACGATGTGGCGCGGCGGCTGACGAGCCGGCTGGAAACGGTCGACCACGATATCTATGCGCTGCAGGACCGGGCACGCCTGCTGCACGAAGAAATCGATTCGAAACAATCCTCCGAAACCAACCGTCACCTCTATCTGCTGTCGATCATGACGGCCTTCCTGCTGCCGCCGACCCTGGTGACGGGTTTCTTCGGCATGAACACCGCAAACCTGCCCTTCGCCGTCGGCGACTACGGTACCGAATACGCCGTTGCCCTCATCGTCGCCTCCATTGCGTTTGCTTGGTGGCTGTTGAGGCGGGTGGATATTCTTTGAGGGTGATGGTGCGGGCGTGACTGCCGAGGGTGCGGCCTAGGCTCGATCCGACGGGTAGCGAACTCCCCCGCCCCTCGCCCGCCTGCCGGCACCTTCTCCCCGCAGGCGGGGCGAAGGGGGATAGCCGCAACCTCTCCGTTCCTCGCCGACGTCTCGCAAGGCACGTCCCCTCGCCCCGTTTACGGGGAGAGGGTTAGGGTGAGGGGCAGACGTTTATCGAGAGCAGCGCGCTTCCAGCCTAGCCTCAATACGGCGAATAGCACTGCTGGCGCGGGCCGCTATAGGGCTGGAACGTGTTATCGTAGGCGCGATAAGACCGGTAGCGGTTGGCGCACCAGGCGACGTGGCTCGAACCCATGCGGGGCGCAGGCTCGACGTAACGCGGCTGCGCGACGATAGCGCCGCCGATGACAGCACCGGCGCCAAAGGCGGCAAGCGGATACCAGTAGCCGTTATAACGCCGGTATCCCGGACGGTAATAGGAATAGCCGCGATAGCCGCCGTAATAACCGGGCCGGTAATAGGCGCCGGGACGATAGCCAGGCCGGTAGCCCGGACGGTAACCGGGGCGATAGTAGCGGCGGTACTGGACGTTCTCGACTGCGGAGGACTTTTCCACCTGCGGGGCGGTGGGCATCTGGATTGCCTGCGACGGCACAAAGCCCGTCAGCACCACGGCGGCAGCCAGAACTGCGGTCGCGATCTTGTTTCTCAGCCCGATCATTGCTTCTCTCCCATTCAACAGCGATCACCGCCTGCCTAGCAACGCTTTCGCGCCTGAATGGTTCCGAAAGCGGCCCGGGCCAGCTGCTCTCCCTTTTAAACAACCTGAACTGAACCGGAGATTAACCGGCGCAGCTAAAGCGCGTCGCGATCTTTCAAATTCGCCGCCACGCCTTAGGTCCAAGTTTTCGGCATGTCGTTACCGCAAAACCGCTGCACACTTTTGCGCGACATGCTTTAGCGAGATCAGGCAACGGCGGAGATTTTCGCCTGGTCACCCTGCAGACGGTTGACCATGAAGTTCGAATACCATTCGAGGAACTGCATGACGCCGCCCTCGTGCAAGGCGGAATAGGGGCCGGGCTCATAGGCGGGCGAGTGAATGCCGAAGGCGTTTTCCTCGACGATGCGGCGATCCTGATCGTTGGTCTCGGTCCAGACGTGGGTCAGTTCCTCGAGATTGTAATCCACGCCTTCGACGGCATCCTTGTGGACGAGCCACTTGGTCGTCACCGCCGTCTCATTGGCGCTGAGCGGCAGCACCCGGAAGGAGATGGCGTGGTCACCGAGCAGATGGTTCCACGTCGTCGGGTAGTGGAAGAGCAGCATGGTGCCGATATGGCCGATCGAGATATCGTCGGAGAGCGGACGCTTGACGGCGCGCTTGCCCGACATGGTGTAGCTTTCGGCATCCTCGATCAGCGGCATGCGGGCGGTGCGGAACTGACCGTCCGGCGAAATCTGGAACTTGCTCGGCAGGCCGGCCGCCTCGCAGCGCGCCCAATGGCCGGCGATCTCGGGATCGTCGGCGCCGCCATCCGTGCCGGTCACGCTCGGCGCTTCGGGATAGGTGCGGCAGAGTTCGGGGTGATTGGCGGCGCAGTGATAGCACTCGCGGTTGTTTTCCCAGACAAGCTTCCAGTTGCCCTTCTCGATGATCGTGCTCTGAAAGGCGACCTTGCTCTCGCTGATCCGGTGCGGCGCGACGTAGGGTTCGATCTTGTCGCGCACCGGCTGGAAATCCGGGGCGGTGTTGGCAAGGCAGATGAAGACAAAGCCTGCGACGGTTTCGCAATGGACAGGCTTTAGGTTGAAACCTGATTTGTCGAAATCATCGCCCATGTGGCGAGCAAAGGCGAGCTTGCCTTCGAGATCATAGGTCCATTGATGATAGGGGCAGACGAGACGCACGGAGGAGCCGTGCTCCTTGGTGCAGACGCGTGAGCCGCGATGGCGACAGCTGTTGTGGAAGGCGCGGATGACATTGTCGCGGCCGCGGACGATGACGACGGGATAGCTGCCGATCTGGACGGTGAAATAGGCGCCCGGCTTCGGCAGCTCGCAATCATGGCCGATGAACAGCCAGTCGCGATAATAGATCATCTCCATGTCGAGCTGGAAATAATCCTCGTCGATATAGAACGGCTGTTCGAGGCTGAAGCCCTCACGGCGGCTCTTGAGCTGACGCAAAACGTTGCTGTGAATATCCATCTTCATGTCCTCGTGCGCCCGGTTGCCACCCTCGGGTGGGAAGGCCGGCGGAAGCGCGCCCGCTTCCTTCTCCTTCGGGAGAATTGTTCATGGCGTCATTTAAGCACCGAGCTTGCCTGCCGCTTGGTTGTAATGCGACATCGGCTTCGACATTGACGACAGGATGCGGCAAGGCTTAAGGCTGCCCATCCCCGTCGATGACATCGCCCGACTCTCCGGGCAATTATCGTCAATTGCGACATGGCGTAAAGACCCGCTCCGCAAAGAGGTCGGCTGCCTGATATCGAAATCAGTCGCGTTTGCGACACCTGCCGGCATTTGCCTTCAGCCAGCCGGCTGCCGCGGCCATTTTTTAACATCGCCTTAAGCATACGGTCCTATCCTGCTACTGATTCAGACCGACCGAAGAACGCGAACCATGGCCAAACTCCGTTATTTCGACGCGAAAGAAGCAGGTAAACTGCAAGAGCCGCAGCTGATTGCCGCGCATTCCGAATTTTTGCGCACCGGCCGCATCCCCCGCGAGCGGCGGCATTGGCTAGCCGAGGAAAAACGCTATTTCACCCATGACGAGGTCGCGGCAAAGACCGGCCGCAAGCTGCAGGTGGCCGGCGAGAAGACGCATCAGCACATCAACGGCTTTCACCATTCGATCCAGTTTCCGAAGATGATCTTCCACCGGACGCTGGAGGACAGCCCGCATCTCGGCTATTGCCACGTCACCGCCGCGCGGACGAAATTCGCCCATTACGAAGAGGTCAGCTGGGCCTTCTATATCTCCAATTTCTATTCCGACATCGGCGAGAACGATAATTTCTTCGAGCGCATCGATGTCGGTTATTCCCGCATGTATTTCGCCGTCGCGATCAAACCCGGCCAGAACTCCGCGGAAAAGATGACCATCGACCGGTCGGTGCGCGGCAACGGCCTGCTCTTCCGCACTCATGATCCGCAGGCGGCGATCCGCAACATCCTGCTGCTCGGCGCCCGCAACGAACAACTGCGCGAAATCATCCGCCAACTCTAAAGCGCGACGCGCTTTAGGTCCTTGCTTGATGCATGTCGTTGTCCCAAAACCGCTGCACACTTTTGGGCGACATGCATATTCCTTGCCTGATGCATGCCGTGGCCCCAAAACCGCTGCACACTTTTGGGCGACATGCATAGATGAACAACGCGATTGATCGCGGGCGGTGGAAAGCCTAATGACTGCCAGGACTAACACGGGCAGGACATGGCACGCACGATCGATATCACAGCAGACAGGCAGGCAGCGCTGGAGGCGGCCTCGGCTGCTCTTGCCGACGGCTTTGCCATCGCCATCCCGACCGAGACCGTCTACGGCCTGGCAGCCGACGCCACCAATCCTTTGGCCATCACCCGCATCTACGAGACAAAGGGACGGCCGCGCTTCAACCCGCTGATCTGCCATATGGCCGACCTCGCCATGGCCGAAGAGCATGCCGAGTTCGACCCGGTCTCACGGGCACTCGCCAGGGCCTTCTGGCCGGGCCCTCTGACCCTCGTGCTGCCGCTGAAGCCGGAAAGCCCGATCCATTCACTGGCGACCGCCGGGCTCGACAGCGTCGGCATCCGCGTGCCGCAGGGCTTTGCAGGCGCGTTGATCGGCGCCTTCGGACGGCCGCTCGCAGCCCCCAGCGCCAATACCTCAGGCGGGGTAAGCGCCACGAGTGCCGCCCATGTCGAAGCCGATCTCGGGGCAAAAATCCCGCTGATCCTCGACGCGGGGCCAAGCGCTGTCGGCGTCGAATCGACGATCGTCAAGGCGGAGGGCGGCCAACTCAGGCTGCTTCGGCCGGGTGGACTGGCGGCGCGCGAGATCGAGCGCATCGCCGGCCAACCGCTGCTGCGGGCGAAGACGGCATCGGCGGCCATCGAGGCGCCGGGCATGCTTGCCTCGCATTACGCGCCGGGTGCTTCCGTGCGCCTCAATGCAACGGCGGTGGAGCCCGGCGAAGCGTTGATCGCCTTCGGCAGCGCTGCGGTCTCCGGCGCGGACAGTGCGCGGATCGTCCTTGATCTCAGCCCGCGCGGCGACCTCGCCGAGGCGGCGGCCAATCTTTTCGACTACATGAAGCGGGCCGATGCCAGCGGCGCCCGGAGCATCGCCTTTTCGCCGATTCCGGAGGAGGGGCTGGGCGAGGCGATCAACGACCGGCTGCAGCGGGCGGCCGCACCCCGCGACTGAAAAGACCGCGCATGACGATGGAGGACCGAGCCCGAATGAGCAATTCCAGCATTTCCACCGAACTCCTCAACCGCTTCGCCGCGATCGTCGGCGAAAAATACGTGCTTCGCAGCGAGGACGATCTTGCGCCGCATCTGATCGAAAACCGCGGGCTCTATCACGGCTCCTCCCCGCTCCTCCTGAAACCCGGCGCGGTTGGGGAAGTTTCTGATATCATGAAGCTTGCGACGGAGACCGGAACGGCGATCGTGCCGCAGACCGGCAATACCGGTCTCGTCGGCGGCCAGACGCCGCGTCAGGGCAAGTCCGATATCATCCTGTCGCTCGAGCGGATGAACAAGATCCGTGATGTCGATCCGGTGGCGAACGTGCTGGTGGCCGATGGCGGCGCCATCCTCGCCGAGGTGCAGAAGGCGGCCGAGGCGCATGGGCGGCTGTTTCCGCTGTCGCTCGGCTCGGAGGGCTCCTGCCGCATCGGCGGCAACCTTTCCACCAATGCCGGCGGCACGGCGGTGCTTGCCTATGGCAATATGCGCCAGCTCTGCCTCGGCCTCGAAGTGGTGCTGCCGACCGGCGAGATCTGGGACGGCTTACGCCGCCTGAAGAAGGACAATACCGGCTACGACCTGCGCGATCTCTTCATCGGCGCCGAGGGCACGCTCGGCATCATCACCGGCGCGGTGCTGAAGCTCTTTCCCCAGCCGCTCGGCCACCAGGTGGCCTTCGCCGGCCTGAATTCGGTGGCGGATGCGCTTGCCCTCTTCAACCTGGCCTCCAGCCTCTGCGGCGCCTCGCTCACCGGTTTCGAGCTGATGCCGCGTTTCGGCGTCGAGATCACCACGCGCCACATCGACGGCGTGCGCGATCCGCTGGACGCGGCCTATCCCTGGTATGTGCTGATCGACATTTCGACCTCGGATTCGGCCGAGACGGCTGAGCGGATGATGAACGGCGTGCTGGAACAGGGCTTCGAGGCCGGGCTGGTGCTTGATGCTGCTATCGCCTCATCGGTAGCGCAGCAGAAAGCGATCTGGCACATGCGCGAGAGCATGTCGGATGCCCAGAAGCCGGAAGGCGGGTCGATCAAGCACGATGTTTCCGTGCCGGTATCGAAGATCCCGCATTTCATGGCCGAGGCCGAAGCAGCGGTGATGGCGGCGATGCCGGGCGCCCGCATCTGCGCCTTCGGCCATATGGGCGACGGCAATATTCATTACAATATTTCTCAGCCGCTCGGCGCCGACAAGGCCGCCTTCATCGCCCGCTGGCGCGAGATGAACCATATCGTCCATGGGCTGGTGCTGGTGCATGGCGGTTCGATCTCGGCCGAGCACGGCATCGGCCAGCTGAAGCGCGACGAGTTGGCGGCGATCCGCCCAACGATCGAAATCGAGCTGATGCGCCGCATCAAGCGCGCCTTCGACCCCGCCGATATCATGAACCCGGGAAAGGTTGTCAGCCTCGATCCGTGAGGCCGACGGTCAGAGCGATCACGCCTGCTGCGTGCAGCAGGTTGGGGCGATCAGCTTTGCTGCGTGCCGCCGCCCGTGAGTATCATCAGCGCCGGCGACTGCTGGGTGGCGTTCTGGACGTCGTACATCGCGGTGAACCGGCGCAGCAGCTTGTCGACCTTCTTCGGATCCTGGAGATCCTCGAGCTTGACGAAGCGGCTGAGGAGATCGCGCTGCTTGGTGACGTCCATGCCCGATATCTGCGACGGCAGGTTGTAGGCTGTGGTGATGACCTGATAGAGCGCCTTGTCGCCGAGGATCGAATAGATCGAGGTGATGCTCGGGGCTTTGCGGGCGAAATAGAGCGCTAGGCGGACGCCGTCGTTGCTTTCGCCTTGCTGGGCTTCCATCGTCTGCTGGACGTAGAGTTCCTGGGTGTGGTCCTCGGCCGCCTTGTTCTGGATCGTGCCGATCTTGGCGCGGGTCAGATTGCCGTCCTTGTCGAAGTTGAAGGCGGCGACGATATCCTGGAAACGCGCATCGGCCTTGGCGTTGAGGTAGCTCTTCTTGTCGTCGGGATCGGACGTGAAGATCTTCTTCAACGTGGCCTTGTCGTAATCCTTGGGGTCAAGGTTGTTCGCCTTCAGCACCAGGTCGGTCAGGCGGCTGTCATCCAGGAAATCGTCTAGCGACTTCACCTTCGCCATGCCCTTGGCGAAATAGTCGACCTCGGTCGTTGCATCCTTCGCTGCCTTGTCCTTCACCGGACCGTCTTTCATCAGCATGGTGATATGCGACTTGTAGTCGGTGGCGTATTTGGCCAGGGTCGCGTCGGGAAGCGCCTGGAAGGGTGACGCCGCCTTGCCGTCGGGGCCGAAGTTGAAGGCGCGGGCAAGGTTGGTGATGCGTTCATCCTTGAGCGAGGCGATATAACCATCCGGATCATAGGCATCGCTTGTCAGGACCTTGCGCATCATCGAGCGCGGGACGTCCTGGTCGGTCAGGCCAAAGGCCTGCAGCGCCACATGGTAGAGATCCGGCAGATTGTCATTGCTCTTGCTGAAATCGGCGGCCGAATTGCTGCGCAGGAAATCATTGACGCTCTTGACGTCGGAGAAATTCAACAGGCTGCTGCTGTCGGCCATAAGCTTCTGGTAGTTGGATGCGACCTCATCGATCGCCTCGTCGCGCTCGTCGTCATAGCGTGCGGCGTAATTGTCGTTGGTGGTCTGTGCCTGGTCGGCCGTCTGGACCGAGCTCACCACAGGAAGCGATCCGTCGGCGGCGAAGTTGAAGTCGGCATTGAGATCGGCATGGCCGGCTGCGGCAGCGGCCGTCGCATCGGTCAGGATGCTCTTCAGATCGGCGTCCGAGATATCGAAAGGCAGATTGTAGGTGCTCTTCAGGAAATTGGTGATGGCGGGATCGGCGATGAGATCATCGACATTGGCGATCGTCGCCATCCGGGCGGAATAATCGTCCGTGCGCGTTGCGGCGGCAAATTTGGTGCTGCTAATCTGGGTGGCCGTCTGCGCCTGCAAGCCGTCTTCGAGCGTGCCATCCGCCTTGAAATTGAAGGCGCCGGCAACATCGGCATAGGTACCGGTGCCGCTCTGATCGGTCAGGATATTGCGAAGAGCGACGTCGGTGACGGTTGACGGGATGCCGAAGGCGTTGCGGACGAAATTGTTCAGCTTCTGGTCCGCCAGCAACTGATCGACATCTGCGATGCCGGCGATGGTGGCTTGGTAATAGACAGCCGCATCGTTGGCCTTGCTGGTGGTGCTGGCACTTTGCGTTGCCGTCTGCGAGGCGTAAAGGGTCGCGACCGAACCATCCGATTTGAAATTGAAGAGATCGTGAACGTCGCTGTAGCCCTGGGCACTGGCAGCCGTGCGGTCGACGAGGAAAGTCCTCAACGTCGCATCGGAGACGCTGTCGGCGATCTGCATGCTGTTTCTGATATAGCTGACCGCAACAGCATCGGACATGATGTCATCGACATTGGTAACGCTGCCGATCATGCTGTTGAAATGCGCTGCGTTCGCCGCCGACTTGTCGGTGGTCGATTTCCGTTGCGCCGCAGTCTGGATCACGGAACCGTTGATCGAGCCGTCCGCCTGAAAATTAAAGTCGGCATTGAGATCGGCATGGCCCTGGGCCGCGGCATAGGTCGAATCCGTCAGGATGTTCTTCAGGTCGGCATTGCTGAAACTCGTGCCGAGCCCATAGGCATCCTTGATGTAGCGGGCCAGCACGTTGTCGGCGAGCAGGTCGTCGACATTGGTGATCGCGCTCGACTGCGAGGTGACGGAATAATAATTGCTCGTGCTCGATGCCGCCGCCTGCAGGCTGTTTGCCTGGTCGACCGACTGGACGCGCGCCGTGCTGGAGGTCGACCCGTCAGCCTTGAAGTTGAAAGCATTGTAGACATTGGTAAAACCCATCAGCTGGGCGTAGCCGGGGTCAGTCAGCACCGTGCGCAGTGCTGCCGCGGTGAAATCGGCGCCCATGCTGTAAGCCGTCGTGATGTAGGAGACCAGGCGCTTGTCGGCGACCAGGTCGTCGACATTGGTGATCGTGCCGATCTTCGCCGTGTAATAGGCCTTGTTGTAGTCGGCCGCCGTCTGGCCGACGTAGTAGACATCCGAACCGACCGAATTGTCGATGATGACGGACTGGGAATTCAGGGTGTAGGACTCGATGACCGAAGCCTTCTGCGTTGCGGTCTGCGCCGTGCCGGTGACCGTGCCATCCGCGTTGAAGCTGAACTGGGCGGCAAGCGCCTTGTACTTGTCGCCGCCTTGCGTGTTGACGACGCTCGTGGGGTCGCTGAGATCGCTGGTCAGCACCTGCCGCAGAAAATCCTTCGACGCATAGGTGGGATCGATCTTGAAGGTCTTCAGCACATAGGTGCGCAGCCGGGTGTTGTTGACCAAGTCGTCGACGGTCTGCACGCTATCAATATTGTTGCTGTAATAGGTGCTCTCGGCAGTCGCGGCCTTGTCGGCATCGATGAAGGACTGCTTGTAGAGGCCGATGAGGTCGTCCTCCTGCGCGTCCGTCTGCACGTCCTTGGCCGGCTCGTTGAAATTGAAGGCGGAGGCAAACTCGCGGTAGCGCGTATCGGACAGCTTGTTGGCGTAGCTGTTGGGATCGGTGAGATCGCTCTCGAGCACCTTCTTCATGAAGGCCTTGGCGTAGGTCATGTCTTCGAGGCCATAGGCCTTCATCGCATAGCTGTAGAGCTTGTAGTCGCCGAGGAAGTCGTCGACCGATGTGACCTTGTTGATATGGTCGGCGTAGTACTGGGCATCCTTCTTGACCGTCGCTTGCGACGCAACCTTATTGAGGCTCGACGTCATATCCCGCGACAGGATCGTGTAAGCGAGGGAAGCCGTGATCATAAAAAGCGCCCTTTTCGGCAAAATCTCTAAAAGAACGACGAAATGCTGGTGAGCACATTTTGCCATGGAAAGCTTACCTGAGGCTTACCTCCGGATGCATCACTTCAGCACACCACGCCGTTCACCTTCCGGAAACCCTGCCGGATTCGGTTTTGATAACCATCAGAGGAGGCAAAGTTTTCTTAACCGCAATTTTTAAGCTGTACGGAACGGCGGCTGCCTATTGTCGGCCATAGAGGACGAAAAGTCCCAAGGAGAAGACCGGAAATCGGCTCTCAGGTAAGACAAGGGTAGAATGAAATGAACAATCCCGTTATGAAGCCCGCTTGGGCTGGCACGACGTTACGCCTCGATCCGTCCCGCTTTCCCCAACAGGTCAGCTACGCCATCCATGATTGTTCGGATGACGTCAATATCACCATAGACGAACGTGGTGCGGTCCTGCGCAAGGTCCTCCCCTCCAGCGGCCTGCCGCTCTCGATTGCGCTGCCGAAGCGCGTCTTCAAAGGTGTCGCCGCCCGCGCCATCGACCACGGCGACGGCGAAGTCACCGTTACGCTGGAGCTTCACCACACCGATCCGGAGCTCTGCATTCCGCTGCTCGTCGCCCATGATCTCAGCGATATCGCCGCCGACTGGCGCAGCTGGTCGGAAGCCTTCCGCATTCCGATGCTGATGGTCGAGGCCGACGGCGTCGCCCGTCCGCTCGAAGACCACATCGGCGCCCTACGCACCAGCGATCTCAAGCCGCGCCGCCGTCATTCCTACTTCGCCAATCGCCGTCCGCGCTTCCTCGTGCGCCGCACCACCGGGCGGCTGGGCGTTGCGATGAAGATCGAAGGTAAGGAAATCATCGCCCGCAACTGAACAAAAACGCGACAGTTCCATTCCGCAACGTCGCTTCGGAACCATTTTGAAACCCGGCGCCCGCGCCGGGTTTATCGTTTCATTCGTCGTCCCAATCAGGGAATGGCAAACAGCAGCGAGACGAAAAGGCCGAAGAAGATGATCAGGCCGACGCGGTTGTTTGACTTGAAGAGCGCCAGGCACTGGTCGGCATCATCGATATCGAGCCGGACGATCTGCCAGGCGAACATGCCGGCCGCACCGAGCAGACCCAGAAACGCGATGAGATTGGCGCCAGCGAGAACGAAAGCAATAAACATCAGCGCCAGCGTCAGTCCATAAAGACCGATCAGCCACTGCCGCGTCTTGTCGCCGAACAGGCGCGCGGTGGAGCGGACGCCGATCAGTTCGTCATCCTCCTTGTCCTGATGCGCATAGATCGTGTCATAACCGATCGTCCAGGCGACGGAGGCGGCGTAGAGCAGGATGGCGGCAAAGGAGAGGCCGCCCAAAATCCCGGCCCAGCCCATCAGCGCGCCCCAGGAAAAGGCAAGTCCGAGGTAGAATTGCGGCCAGTCGGTAAAGCGTTTGGCAAAGGGATAAAACGCCACGATCCCGAGCGAAAGCACGCCGAGGAAAACGTTGAGCCAGTTGAACTGCAGCAGCACGAACAGGCCGACTAGGGCCTGCAGGCCGATGAAGATCTTCGCCCGGCGGCGGGTGACGCGGCCGGAGGGCAGCGGACGCGACCGCGTGCGCGCCACTTCCATGTCGATCTCGTGGTCGACGAGATCGTTATAGGTGCAGCCGGCGCCGCGCATGGCGACCGCGCCGATGAAATAGAGGAACAGGTGAGATACCAGCAGGCTGCCGGAATAGATCCCCTCGCCGATCGCCGCATTGGCCGCAAGTGTCGCCGACCAGAAGCACGGCCACATCAAGAGCTGCCAGCCGATCGGGCGATCCCAGCGCGCGAGTTGCGCATAGGGCCAAAGCCATGGCGGCAGGATCCGGTAGACCCAGTTATCGGAAGGTGCGTCGGAGACGCGATCGTTGAAGTCGCCGGTATCGTGCATGCCGCTCATCTAGCGGCGGGGCGTCGATGCGGTCAAGAAGGGATCATTGCGCTGCCACTTTTATCACTCCTTGGATCGGAATCGATCCAAGGATGAAATTATAGGGCAATTCAAGGTGTTACAGCGCTGCGCATCTGAGATGAGAGGCGCAGCCGCGTCAATCACTGCAGTGAGAAATTGAACTTATAAGTGGCCGAGACGCCGATCAGGATCTGGTTCTTCGAGCCGCGGTCGCGCACGAGGCTGCTGTCGGCGGCGGGACCCGCCAGCCGCTTATATTCGAGGAAAGAACTTGCCGAGAGGTTTTCCGTCGCCTTCCAGGTCAGCGCCGTGCCGGCGCCATAGGACTGGATGCCCGACGACGGCTTATAGGGATCAAGGCCGCTTGCCGCGGCCTGCTTGGCGTTGACGCCGTAATAGGCATCGTAATAGCCGCTGGTGGCGAAAGTCGCGCGCGGGCCGCCTGATAGTTGCAGGTCGGGCGCGATGTCGGTGAAGGCATCGACCGCGAGATCGGCGACGATGCCGTCATGCGAGCGGATGCCCTGGCGGACTTCGGCGCGGGCGCGAAGGAAATCGGTCGGGTAGACTTCGACGAAACCGCCGGCTTCCGCCCCCCATTTGACCTTCTTCAAGCCCTTCAGATCGCTGCTGTCGCCGTCATCGCGCGACGGCACGAATTTGCCGACGATGCCGGCGCGGAAGGCGCCCTTATCGATGAGGGCGAAGGACGGATTGTCGTTGCGCGAGGAAAAACGCGGGCCCGCACCCTGGCGGCCGACGGAAATCAGCGGGCTGAACTTGAATTCATTATGCGACGAGCCCTCGAATTTCGGGGCGGAGAAGCCGGCAACGCCGACGCTCAGGTACCAGTCGCCGGACCAGAAGTGCTGGCCGCTTTCCTGGGCGGCCACTGAGCCAGCAGAGAAAAGGGCAATAGCCAATGAGATCGATACGACTGATCGATGAGACACGTCCGCACTCCAGAAAACGCAAAAACAAAGCCGCGGAGGGCGGCGTTCGCTACATTTATCCTGATCTCCTTACCCCAATGTTAACCACGGCAAAACAATGGCCACACGGCTGCGGCATCTGCTATCGAACTCCGCAAACCCGCTCCAACCGCTTCCCTATCTCTGGTTCCAGCGGCGGATGACCGGTTCGGTCAGATCGTGTTCATAGCCGAGCACGCTGATGCTGGCCGTATCGAGCACGAAACGGGAGCCGTCTTCGGGCGGCAGACCAAGCCAGCGGGCGGCCAGCACACGCAGGAAATGCGAGCTTGAGTAGATCAGGATGGTGCCGGCCGTTTGGCGAAGCGCATGGATGACGGCGTCTGCGCGGGCGCCGACATCGGCGGCGAACTCGCCCTTCGGGCAGCCATCGCGAAAGAGCTGCCAGCCGGGGCGGTCGGCAAGGATCGCCTTGGTGGTGATGCCTTCATAAGCGCCATAGTCCCATTCGGCGAGATCGTCCTTGATCACCGCGCCCGAGCCGAATCCGGCGAGCGCGCAGGTCTTGCGGGCCCGCTCGGACGGGCTCGACCAGACGGCGGAGAAGGCAAGGCCCGCCAGCCGGTCGGCGAGTTTGCGGGCGGCGGCCTCGCCGTTCGCCGTCAATGGAATATCGCTACGTCCGGTATGGCGCCCGGACAGGCTCCATTCGGTTTCACCATGGCGGACCAGGTAGATCTCGGGAAACGCATTGCTCATCGGCACGTCCTTTCATGAGAATCGGTCGCTCGGCAAAACCGCCAGCGGAAGCGGCACTTCCGCGGGATCAGAACGTCACCTTTTCGAGCGGGGTGCGCCTCGCCTCGAATTCCTTCAGCTTCGCTTCGTTGCGCGCGATGTAAGTGCGATTGTCGGGAACAGCGAACTGGTTCTTGGCGATCTGGATCTGCAGGATGAAGAGTTCGTCCCAGCGGAAGCCGATTTCGGAACCGGCCAGATAGAATTCCCACATGCGGAAGAATTGCTCGTCGTAAAGCGCCACCGCTTCGGCCTTGCGCGCCACGAAACGCTCGCGCCAATGGCGCAGCGTATAGGCGTAATGCAGCGGCAGGATTTCGACATCCTTGACCAACAGCCCTGCCTTTTCGAGCGGCGGCACGACCTCGCCAACGGAAGGGATGTAGCCGCCCGGGAAGATGTATTTCTCGATGAAGGCATTGGTACCGAAGCTCGGCTTAGGGCGGCCGATCGAATGCAGCACCATGACGCCGTTGTCATCGAGCAGGTCCGATACCTTGCGGAAGAAATTGCCGTAATTGCCGATACCGACATGTTCGAACATGCCGACCGAGACGATGCGGTCGAACTTCCTGCCCGTCATGGTGCGGTAGTCCTGCAGTTCGAACCGCAACCGGTCGGCAAGGCCGCGTTTTTCGGCGCGCGTACGCGAGACCTTGAGCTGTTCCTCGCTCAGCGTGATGCCGGTGAACTCGGCACCGTCGGTCGCCTCCGTCAGGTACATGCCCATGCCGCCCCAGCCGGAGCCGATCTCCAGGATACGCTGGTTCGGCTCGAGTAGAAGCTTGGCGGCGATATGACGTTTCTTGGCCAGTTGCGCCTCGTCGAGACCAATGCCCGGCGGCTCGAAATAGGCGCAGGAATATTGCCAGTCCTCGTCGAGGAAAAGATCGAAGAGCTTGGCCGACAGGTCGTAATGATGGGCGACATTGTGCTTGTTGCGATTGACCGGCACGCGGCTCTTCAGCTGCTGCCAGGCAATGCGGCCGAGGAGCAGTGCCGCCATCTTGAAATCGAAGATTTCGTTGGTGGTGTTCTGTTTCACCAGCGACAGGAAATCATAGATGTTGCCCTGTTCGAGAATGAACCGGCCTTCCATATACATTTCGCCGAGCTTCATGGTCGGGTCGCGCCGGATAGCGTCCTCGGCCTCCTGATCGG
Organism: Rhizobium brockwellii; assembly: GCF_000769405.2. Classification (NCBI taxonomy): domain Bacteria; kingdom Pseudomonadati; phylum Pseudomonadota; class Alphaproteobacteria; order Hyphomicrobiales; family Rhizobiaceae; genus Rhizobium; species Rhizobium brockwellii. Next base: position 566,597 of record NZ_CP053439.1, on the reverse strand, counting down.
CAAGGCGGGCGACAACGGTTTCACCCGTGCCGTCGCCGATAGTGTGGGTTTCGCCATTGGCAAGGGTAAGTTTCAACGAACCCTTGCGGACGATTTGCTGGACGATCGATAAGAATGCCGACGCCATGGACGCCTCGCAAATGTGACAGGATGGTCACATCAACTTAATAGCTCTCTTTCGCCTTACAAGCGCGGGATTTAGCACTCCGTTCAGAACGCTGCCAAACTGTTGCATTTTTGCCGAAATGCCGGCTAAACCCTTATTTTCGCTTCATCGCTTCGGCAAGTGCTGCGCCGAAAGCGCCCTGGCTCTCCGGTTTCTGAGCTGCAGGCCGGCGCTCGTTCTGCGGCCGGGAACCCTGGTTCGCGCGAGAATCACCCCGCGGCGGCGGCGCTGAAGAACCGTCATCGCGTTTCATGGAGAGAGCGATGCGCTTGCGCTTGGCGTCGACTTCGACAACCCGCACCTTGACGACATCGCCCGCCTTGACGACCTCGTGGGGATCCTTGACGAAGCGATCGGCAAGCTGGGACACATGCACCAGGCCATCCTGGTGCACGCCGATATCGACGAAAGCGCCGAAGGCGGCGACGTTGGTCACCGTGCCTTCCAGCACCATGCCAGGCGTCAGGTCGGAAATTTCATTGACGCCCTCCGCAAAGGTCGCAGTCTTGAAGCTCGGACGCGGGTCGCGGCCGGGCTTTTCCAGCTCCGCGATGATGTCCCTGACCGTCGGCAGGCCGAATTTCTCGTCGATGAACTGACGCGGATCAACCGATTTCAACACCGCGCTGTCGCCCATCAGCGCGCGCAGATCGCGGCCGCAGGCAGCGACGATCTTCTTGGCGACGCCATAGGCCTCAGGGTGGACCGAGGAGGAGTCGAGCGGCTCCTTGCCGTTGGGGATGCGCAGGAAGCCGGCGCATTGCTCGAAAGTGCGGCCGCCGAGGCGGGCGACCTTCAGCAGATCCTTTCGCGTCTCGAAACGGCCTTCGCTGTCGCGGTGGCGGACGATGGCGTCGGCGATCGACGGGCCGAGGCCGGAGACGCGCGAGAGCAGCGGCGCAGACGCGGTGTTGAGATCGACGCCGACGGCATTCACCGCGTCTTCCACCACCGCATCGAGCGAACGCGACAGCTTCTGCTGGTCGACGTCGTGCTGATACTGGCCGACGCCGATCGACTTCGGCTCGATCTTGACGAGTTCGGCCAGTGGATCCTGCAAGCGCCGCGCGATGGAGACGGCGCCGCGCAGCGACACGTCGAGATCGGGGAATTCTGCCGCTGCGGTTGCCGAGGCGGAATAGACCGAGGCGCCGGCTTCCGACACGATGACCTTGGTCGGCTTCGGCGCCGGCAACTCGGCCAGCATGTCGGCCACTAGCTTTTCGGTTTCGCGGCTGCCGGTGCCATTGCCGATCGAGATCAGCTCGACATTGTGCTTGCGGATCAGCGATGCGAGCTCGACCTGGGCGCCACGCACGTCGTTCCTCGGCTGGAAGGGATAGACGGTCGATGTCGCCACCACCTTGCCGGTGCCATCGACGACGGCGACCTTGACGCCGGTGCGGATGCCGGGATCGAGACCCATCGTTGCGCGCGAGCCGGCGGGCGCTGCCAAAAGCAGATCCTTCAGATTGCGGGCGAAGACGTGGATCGCCTCTTCTTCGGCCCTTTCGCGCAGTTCCCGCATCAGGTCGAGCGAGAGCGACATGGAAAGCTTCACACGCCAGGTCCAGCTTGCGACCTCCATCAGCCAGCGGTCGCCGGGACGGCTCGTGCCGATCTCGTAAGCCGCTACGATCATGCGTTCGACCGGCTTGTTCGGAGAGGTCGTCTCAGCGTCGGCCTCGATCGTCAGCGTCAGCACCTCCTCGTTCCAGCCGCGTAGCATGGCGAGCGCGCGGTGGCCGGGGGCGGTCGCCCAGCGTTCCGAATGGTCGAAATAATCGGAAAACTTCTCGCCGGTCGCCTGCTTGCCGTCGACGACTTTCGCCTTCAGCAGCGAGGCCTGGCGCATATGGGCGCGCAACCTGCCGAGCAGGTCGGCATTTTCGGCGATGCCTTCAGCGATGATGTCGCGCGCGCCTTCGAGCACCGTCTTCACATCGGGCACATCCGCTGTGACGAAGCCTTCGGCCAACACCGCCGGTTCCCTGGCGCGTTCGGCGAGAATTGCCTCGGCGAGCGGGCCGAGGCCACGTTCACGGGCGATTTCGGCCCGCGTGCGGCGCTTCGGCTTGTAGGGCAGATAGAGATCCTCAAGCTCGGCCTTGGTTTCGGCGCCTGCGACCTTGGTCATCAGCTCGTCGGTCATCTTGCCCTGGCCGGTAATCGATTCGACAATCGCGTCGCGCCGGGCTTCGAGTTCGCGCAGATAGACCAGCCGCTCGGCGAGATTGCGCAGCTGCGTATCGTCAAGCCCGCCCGTCACTTCCTTGCGGTAGCGGGCGATGAAGGGCACGGTGGAGCCTTCGTCGAGCAGCTCGATGGCGGCTTTGGCCTGTTCGGGCCGGGCGTTGATTTCGGCGGAGATGCGGGCTGCGAGAAAACGGAGGTCTGCGGCCATGGGATTTCCTGTTTCGTCAGAGGTGGCGGGACCATAGCGGCGAAAAGCGGCAAGGCAATGTTGGAGTTTCCGGCCGAGCGCCGATCCACAGGATAAGCATGCCGGAAAGGCGGCGATTTTGCGGTTGTGCAGATGCGCCATTCTTTGCTAGCAGAAGCAACGTTTTGACCCGGCGCCCATACCATCCCTCCCCTGTCGCGGGAGGCAAGGAAATTCGACATGCCAAACCTTCTTCTCGAACTCCGCTCCGAAGAGATTCCGGCCCGCATGCAGCGCAAGGCTGCCGGCGACCTGAAGAAGCTCGTCACCGATGCGCTTGTCGAAGCGGGCCTGTCCTACGAGGGCGCGCGCGAATACTGGACGCCGCGCCGGCTGGCGCTCGACATCCACGGCCTGACGGCCCGCTCCGCCGATGTGCGCGAGGAACGCAAGGGACCGCGCACCGACGCCAACGAGAAGGCGATCGAAGGCTTTTTGCGCGGCGCAGGGCTTTCCTCGGTCTCCGAAGCGCAGGTGGTGAGCGATCCGAAGAAGGGCGATTTCTACGTCGCGGTCATCTCCAAGCCCGGCCGCGCGACGGAAGAGATCGTCACCGATATCATGCCCGGCATCATCCGCGATTTTCCCTGGCCGAAATCGATGCGCTGGGGCAAGGCCTCGTCGAAGCCCGGTGCGCTACGCTGGGTGCGGCCGTTGCAGTCGATCGTCTGCACTTTCGGCCCGGAGCATGAAGAGACAACCGTCATCCCCTTCGAGATCGACGGCATCACCGCGTCCAACATCACCTATGGGCACCGCTTCCATGCGCCGGAGGCGATCACGGTGCGGCGCTTCGACGATTATGCGGCGAACTTGGAAAAGGCGAAGGTCATCCTCGATGCCGAGCGGCGCAAGGACATCATCCTGCACGACGCCCGCGACATCGCCTTTGCCAACGGGCTGGAGCTGGTGGAAGACGAAGGCCTGCTGGAGGAAGTCTCCGGCCTCGTCGAATGGCCGCAGGTGCTGATGGGCAGTTTCGAGGAGGATTATCTCACGATCCCCTCCGAAATCATCCGGCTGACGATCAAGACCAACCAGAAGTGTTTCGTGACGCGACCGCAAGGTGGCGAAACTCTGTCGAACAAATTCATCCTGGTTTCCAATATCCAGGCGAGCGACGGCGGCAAGGAAATCGTCCACGGCAACGGCAAGGTGGTGCGGGCCCGGCTGTCGGATGCGCTGCATTTCTGGAAGCGCGACCAGGGCAATCTGCCGGATCTCGAGACGCTCACCACGTCGGCGGCAAAATTCGGCCTCGACCTGAATAAGCCGCTCGACCAGCGCATGGCCAAGCTCGATGCGCTTGACGTGACCTTCCATGCCAAGCTCGGCACACAGGGCGCGCGTGTTGCGCGCATCCGCGCCCTAGCCAAGGAATTGGCTGATATCACCGGCGCCGACGCGGCCCTCGTCGATCGCGCCGCCGTCCTCGCCAAGGCCGACCTGCGCACTGAGGCCGTCGGCGAATTCCCGGAGCTGCAGGGCTTGATGGGCCGCAAATATGCGGTGCTGCAGGGTGAGGATACCTCCGTTGCCGCAGCGATCGAGGATCACTACAAGCCGCAGGGTCCGTCGGACCGCGTGCCGGAGGACAAAGTGGCGATCACCATCGCCCTTGCCGACAAGCTCGATACGCTGATCGGCTTCTGGGCGATCGACGAAAAGCCGACCGGGTCGAAGGATCCGTTTGCGCTGCGGCGGGCAGCACTCGGTGTCGTCAGGATCCTGCTCGAGCGAAGGATCCGCCTGCCGCTGCTGGCGACGACCCAGGATATAGATCTCCTCTCCTTCTTCCATGACCGTCTCAAGGTCTATCTGCGCGACCAGGGCGCCCGCCACGACCTGATCGAAGCCGTGCTGATGCCCGATGCCGACGACCTGTTGATGGTGGCGCGCCGCGTCGAAGCGCTGACGGCCTTCATCACCTCGGAGGACGGCAAGAACCTGCTTTCCGGCACCAAGCGGGCGACACAGCTGCTCGCCGCCGAGGAAAAGAAGGGCACCGTGATCGCCGACGGCGTTTCGCAAGCGCTTTTGAAGCTCGATGCCGAGAGGGAATTGTTCGCCGCAATCTCCAGCGCCTCGAAGGATGCGTCGAACGCCGTTGCCGGGGAAGACTTCCGCTCGGCAATGGAAGCGCTCTCCAAGCTGCGCGGCCCGGTCGACCGCTTCTTCGAAGACGTGCTCGTCAACGACGAGGACGCCGCCATCCGCGCCAACCGTCTCGCTTTGCTGCGGCTGATCCGCGAGGCGACGGGAACGGTTGCGGATTTCTCGAAGATTTCGGGGTGATGTTCGGCCGCCATCGGCGGTCTGGCCTTGCCGCCGTCGTCGCGTTATTCAAGAGACATGCAGAGCAAGATTCTCGTCAGCGCCTGTCTCATGGGCCACGCCGTCCGCTATGACGGGCGAGCGAAGCCGTTGCTTCATCCGGCAATCGAGACATGGCTAGCCGAGGGCCGTTTGGTGACGATCTGTCCGGAGATGTCGGCGGGCATGAAGGTGCCGCGCCCTCCGGCTGAGATTGGAAATGCCGCGACCGGCGAGGATGTGCTGGCCGGCACGGCGCGGGTTGTCGAGCTGACGGGCGCCGACGTGACGGAAGAGTTCCTGCTGGCGGCAGAAAATGCCGTGGCGCTCGCAAGGCAGGCCGACTGCCGCTATGCGCTGCTCATCGACGGCAGCCCGTCCTGCGGATCCGGTTTCATCTATGACGGCACCTTTTCCGGCCGCAAGCAGGCCGGCGCCGGCGTGACGGCGGCGGCGCTGAAAGCAGCCGGCGTTGAAGTGTTTTCCGATCGCGAGATCGAGCGGCTGATCGAACGCATCGGGCAGTGAGCCTCAAAAGGCACGGCCGCCGGAGAACCGACGGCCGCTAAAAATTTGGTGATAAAAACGCCTTTGTCCCCGCGCCGTTTAGGCGGCACGGCGACCTTGATGCATTGCCGGGGCAGCGCTTTCGCCACTGACACGGAAGCCGCGGATGAGATCGATCAGTTCGTCGGTATCGGTGGCGAGCGTCTCGGCCGATGCCGTGGTCTCTTCGGCCATGGCAGCGTTCTGCTGGGTGGCGGCGTCGAGCTGGTTCATCGACGAGGAGATCGAACGCAGCGTCGTGTCCTGTTCGGAGGCACTGTGGGCGATCTTGGCGACGATCTCATTGGCGGCCTTGATCTGGTCGGAGATGCGCTTCAGCGCCTCGCCTGCCTCGCCGACCAGACGGACGCCGTGGTCGACCTGGCTGGAGGAGCGGGCGATCTGGTCCTTGATCTCCTTGGCGGCCGCGGCGGAGCGCTGGGCAAGCTCGCGGACTTCCTGGGCGACGACCGCAAACCCCTTGCCGCTCTCACCGGCGCGAGCTGCCTCGACGCCGGCATTCAGCGCCAAGAGGTTGGTCTGGAAGGCGATCTCGTCGATGACGCCGATGATCTTGGTGATCTCCGAGGACGACTTCTCGATGCCGCTCATTGCCTCGATCGCCTGGGTGACGATCGCATCACTATGGGTGGCCTCGGTGCTGACCGAGTGGACGCGCTTGCTCGCTTCATGGGCGCCATCGGCGGTCTGACGGACGGCAACGGTGAGTTCGTCGAGGGCGGCCGAGGTTTCCTCGAGGCTGGCGGCCTGGCGCTCGGTGCGCTGCGACAGCTCGTTGGAGGCACGGCGGATCTCTTCCTTGCTGGTGCCGATGTCGGTGCCCTTGGCGCTGACCTTGGCCATGGCGGCTTCGAGATGCGACAGCGCATCGTTGAAGTTGTCGCGAAGGGCGGCGTATTTCTGGCCGAGATCGGCGCAGCGGACGGTGAGGTCGCCGCGGGCGATCATCTCCAGCGCCTGGCCGATGGTCGTCACCACCCGCGCCTGCAGCGTTGCTTCATCCTGCTGCTGGCGCAGATTGGTTTCACGCTCGTTTTCCAGCGCCAGCTGCTGGGCCGCCTCGCGATCGGACATCGCATGACGTTCCCTGATTTTTTCCTGCAGCGACTGCGTCGCCTTCGCCATCATGCCGACTTCATTGTTCATGCCGGTGTGCGGAATGGTGATCGAGACATCCTCTTCGGCGACAGCCTTCAGGGCGGCATGGACGTTGTTGAGAGGTCCCGATATGCCGCGGATGACGATGTAGGCGGCTGTCATGGCAAGGAAGAACAGGACGATGCTGCCGGAGAGCGCGGTCAGGATCGTGCTGTTTATCTGAGCATTGAGATCGTCCATGTAGACGCCGGTGACGACGACGACCTTCCAGGGATCGAAGGCCTGTGCATAGGCCGTCTTGCGAAAATCGCCAGCGGGCTGGCCCGGTTTGGCTGTGGAATAATATTCGACGAGACCGCCGCCCTGCTGCCCGAGCTTGACCAGCTCTTCGCGATAGAGCTTGCCTTTGCTGTCCGGCTGGCCCTTGTTGACCTGACCGATTTTCGCGGCATCATAATGGAACATCATCTGGATGTCGTAGCTATAGCCGAAGAAATAGCCATCGGGGTCGTATTTCATCGCATTGACCGTGGCGTAGGCCTGCTTCTGGGCGTCTTCCAGCGTCATTTCGCCGGCAGTTACCTTTGCCTGGTAGATTTTGAGAACCGAGACCGCCGACTGAACCTCGGCGCGGAGCATGTCATAACGCTCCTTGTAGATCGCATCGACGGAGGAGCGGATCTGCAGGGAAGTGGCGATCGCAAAGGCGATCATCAGGCCGACGACCAGCAATATGAGCTGCTTCGATATCTTCAAATTTTTCATGACGCCTCGCAACGGGAATGGATAGCTGCATTCCGGTGCGGTTTTCTACCGCCTGTGCGAGCGCGCCGAAAAAGAGGACGCGTCTACCGCTGCTAAAATAAACATGCTGCGACCGGGTAAGTAACAATTGATGCTCACCCTATAAAAAAGCTTTAACTTTATTGAACGCGATACGAGTTTCCCTAAAAATCGAGGGGTAGTTTACAAAGCAAAACCGCCGGATTTTCATCCGGCGGTCCATATCATTTGTTTTTGAAATTCTCAGCTGGCCCGGCGCATCGGTTCCGCCTGGCGGTGCTGTGGCGCACCGACTCGGAAGCCGCGGATAAGGTCGATCAGCTCGTCGGTGTCGGTGGCCAGCGTCTCGGCCGATGCCGTGGTCTCTTCGGCCATGGCGGCATTCTGCTGGGTGGCGGCATCGAGCTGGTTCATCGACGACGAGATCGAGCGCAGCGTTGTGTCCTGTTCGGAGGCACTGTGGGCGATCTTGGCGACGATCTCGTTGGCGGCCTTGATCTGGTCGGAGATGCGCTTCAACGCCTCGCCTGCCTCGCCGACCAGACGGACGCCGTGGTCGACCTGGCTTGAGGAGCGGGCGATCTGGTCCTTGATCTCCTTGGCGGCCGCGGCGGAGCGCTGGGCAAGCTCGCGGACTTCCTGGGCGACGACCGCAAACCCCTTGCCGCTCTCACCGGCGCGAGCTGCCTCGACGCCGGCATTCAGCGCCAAGAGGTTGGTCTGGAAGGCGATCTCGTCGATGACGCCGATGATCTTGGTGATCTCCGAGGACGACTTCTCGATGCCGCTCATTGCCTCGATCGCCTGGGTGACGATCGCATCACTATGGGTGGCCTCGGTGCTGACCGAGTGGACGCGCTTGCTCGCTTCATGGGCGCCATCGGCGGTCTGACGGACGGCAACGGTGAGTTCGTCGAGGGCGGCCGAGGTTTCCTCGAGGCTGGCGGCCTGGCGCTCGGTGCGCTGCGACAGCTCGTTGGAAGCGCGGCGGATCTCTTCCTTGCTGGTGCCGATGTCGGTGCCCTTGGCGCTGACCTTGGCCATGGCGGCTTCGAGATGCGACAGCGCATCGTTGAAGTTGTCGCGAAGGGCGGCGTATTTCTGGCCGAGATCGGCGCAGCGGACGGTGAGGTCGCCGCGGGCGATCATCTCCAGCGCCTGGCCGATGGTCGTCACCACCCGCGCCTGCAGCGTTGCTTCATCCTGCTGCTGGCGCAGATTGGTTTCACGCTCGTTTTCCAGCGCCAGCTGCTGGGCCGCCTCGCGATCGGACATCGCATGACGTTCCCTGATCTTTTCCTGCAGCGACTGCGTCGCCTTGGCCATCATACCGACTTCGTTGTTCATGCCGGTGTGCGGAATAGTGATGGACACGTCCTCTTCGGCAACCGACTGCAGGGCATTGTGGATGTCCTTCAGCGGATGGGAGATGCCGCGGATGAAGAAGACGGCAGCGGCGATGCCGCAGACGAAGACGATCAGCGAGGCCGTCAGCGCCTTCCAGATCGTCGCATTGACCTTCTGCTGCAGGTCATCGAGGTAGACGCCGGTACCGACGACGATCTTCCAGGGTTCGAAGGCCTTGGAATAACCGCCCTTGAGGAAGACCTGGTCTTCCGGCTGACCGGGCTTGGTCCAGTAGTAGAAGGTACGGCCGCCGCCGGCCTTGCCGTTGTCGACCAGCGCCTGGCTGAATTTCGCGCCTGTCTTGTCGACCTGGCCGCTCATGTTCTTGCCGAGATTGACCGGGCTCGGATGGAAGAGTTGGACGACGTTATAGTCGAAGCCGAAGAGATAACCGGATGGCTGGAAGCTGACGCGCTTCAGGATCTCGAAGGCTTCGGCCTGGGCGGCTTCATGGGTCATCTGACCGGCCTTCTCGCGCTCGTAGAAGGTGTTGAGGACGGAGATGCCCGACTCGACCTGCGTGCGCAGCATGTCGAAACGCTCGTCGTAGATCGCCTGCTCGGAGGTGCGGATTTCGAAATAGGTGGCGACTGCGAATGCAGCCATTAGGACGCCGATCAGCGCAAAAAGTTGATGCGCAATCTTGAGCTTTTTCATGATTTGCCTCGCAAAGCAGGTGAATTCAACAATTCCGGATCGGTCAACTCCCGACCCGCGGACGTGTCAAATCGCCCGCGCAGCTAGCGCAATCATGCGTCCTCCGGCCCTTCGATTGGTAAAATTAGAGTGGATGGCTGAATTATGTTTTAACGGGTCATGGCTTCTATTTGCATGACTTGTGAAGATCGAAATATAACGCCTCTATTGCTTTCATAAGTTGTACTTACTCTATTTAGCGTCAATAATTCAGTTTTTAATTGCACATTGAAACAAGAATGCACCCCCGCTGCTCATCGAGGGTGCATTCCATCCACCAGTGGTGGAACCCCAAGCGATCGAAACCTTGATCAGACAGGGGCAGGGAACTTTTGTTTTTAGAAACGCAGCTTGAATTCGGAAACGTTAAGGGTTGCCGATTGTTCCGCCATGCCGGCCGCGACAGGCCTGGCGTCGCCGCCGATGACGGCCGCGGTGGTTGCATTCATGTCGATGCCGTCTACCGGCGCCGCCGGCGGCGCGGCCGCAATCATCGATTCAGGCGTCGCCTTGCTGACGAAGACGACCGGCGAGCCGCCCATCCAGCCTTCCGTGCGGTAAATCTTCTTTTCGCCGCCGACATCGCGGATTTCACTCGCCTGGAGGACGCCGGGCTTCAGCTCCGGCACCGTATAGTCCCTCTTGGTCAGTTCGGCCTGGAGGGGCGGGCAATCGGCGCAGGTTTCGGTGACGATGCTGCCTTCAGCGCGCGGCGCAGTCTTGCCGACCACCTCTATCGAGGACGCCATCGCAGAGCCTGCCATCAGCAGGATTACCGCACCGAGGAAAATCTGACGCATCAATGCCACTCCGTCTCACCTTGGGAGCAAATTAGCGCAGCTTTGTTTCCATCCCGTCAGGGGAAAGGGTAAAAATTTAAAGAACGGGCCGGTTTATACTCATTCCGAGCCGGTTTCGCGCTCGATCGCCCGCCAGCCGATGTCGCGCCGGCAGAAGCCGTTTTCCCATCTCACCCTGTCGAGCAGCGCGTAGGCGCGGTTCTTGGCCTCGGCGACCGTGCCGCCCGACGCGGTGACGTTCAGCACGCGGCCGCCAGTCGCAACCAGTGCACCGTCTTTCAGACCCGTGCCGGCATGAAACACCTTCTCGCCCTCGCCTGCATCAGGCAGCGAAAGGATCGGCGTGTTCTTCTCGTAAGCGCCGGGATAACCCTTGGAGGCCATGACCACCGTCAGCGCCGGATCGTCGTTCCATTCGGTCGTGACCTGATCGAGCGTGCCGTTGGCGGTGGCGAACAGCAGCGGCAGCAGATCGCTCTTCAACCGCATCATCATCACCTGGCATTCGGGATCGCCGAAGCGGACATTGTATTCGATCAGCTCCGGCCCCTTCCGGGTGATCATCAGGCCGGCGAAAAAGACGCCGGAGAAGGGATGACCGCTCTCGGCCATGCCGCGCATCGTCGGTTCGATGATCTCTTTCATGGTGCGCTCGACCATCTCGGCGGTCATCACAGGCGCCGGCGAATAGGCGCCCATGCCGCCGGTATTGACGCCGGTATCGCCCTCGCCCACCCGCTTGTGATCCTGGGCGGTTGCGAGCGGCAGCGCATGTTTGCCATCGCAGAGGCAGAAGAAGCTCGCCTCCTCGCCATCGAGATAGGCTTCGACGACGACTTCAGCACCGGCAGCGCCAAAGGCGCCCTCGAAACAGTCGTCGACCGCCGCCAGCGCCTCGTCCAGCGTCATCGCAACCGTCACGCCCTTGCCGGCGGCAAGGCCATCGGCCTTGACGACGATCGGCACACCCTCGGCGCGGATATAGGCTTTGGCCTTCGGTCCATTGTTGAAGCGCTGGTAGGCGCCTGTCGGAATGTCGTAGCGGGCGCAGATATCCTTGGTGAAGCCTTTGGAGCCCTCGAGCTGGGCTGCCGCAGCGGAGGGACCGAAGACCGCCAGGCCATCGGCGCGCAGCCGGTCGGCAAGGCCGGCAACCAGCGGCGCCTCCGGGCCGACGACGACGAAATCGATCGCCTTGTCCTTGCAGAAGGCCGCGACCGCTTCGTGATCCTCGATGTCAACGGGCACGAGGACGGCGTGTTCGCCAATACCGGGATTGCCGGGTGCGGCGTAGAATTCGCTCATCAGCGGTGATTGCGCCAGCTTCCAGGCGAGCGCATGCTCGCGTCCGCCCGATCCGATCAACAGAACCTTCATGCGCGACCCTTTCCTTTTCTGTCTGGCGGTTAAGGGCCAAGGGCCGAAAGGTCAAGCGGGAAAGCTTACCAGCCCCCGCCACCCCCGCCTCCGCCACCGCCGCCGGACGAGCCGCCGCCGGAAAAACCGGAGGATGAGCTCGACGGCGGCGGCGAGGGTATCGTCGAAGCGATGGTCGAGGCCATCGACGAGGAAAAGCCGCCGATGCGATCGGAGAAGCTGCCGCTGTTGAAATTGCCGGCATACCAGGCCGGCGCATAGGCAGCAGCCGCGCCGGCAGCCGCCGCCGCAAGCCAGGTTTCGAAAGTGCGCGACCAGGGCTTTTCGACGCCGAGTGCCACCGCATAGGGCAGCAGCGTCTCGAAATGCCGCGGCGACATTTCCGGCGCGCCTGCCGTGTTCATCCGGTCTTTTTCGGCAAGCGTCAGATACTGGCGCAGGCCGTCTATGCCATCCATCATCTTGGCGCCGAGCGGGGTCGGCGCGCCCATGATGAAGACATAGAGGATGTTCAAAAGCACGATGCCACCGACGGCAAAGAGCATCGGCGTTTCGTGCAGTTCCACCAGCGAGGAGGCAAGCGCCAGCCCCATGGTCGCCAGGATACTGATGCCGACGAAGACGCCGATCGCGGCGGAGATGATGGCGATGATCTTGCCGAACAGCGACTTGCCGCGATGCAGCGACCTGACGAGGCCGGCGACGAACACCGAAACGAAGACCGAGATGACAATCGGGATCAGCATCACCGCGATGGTGTCGGGCTCCAGCGAACCGAAAACGAACAGGATCACCAGGGCCGCGGCACTGAGCGCGATGCCGCCTGCGGTATAAGCCAGGTTGGAATTGTAATATTTGCCGCGATGCTCCTTCTCGATCGCCGAGCGAAAGGCCTGGCCGACGGACTTCACCCGCTCGCCGTTGGCCTTGTCGATCGTCAGCGTCGAACCGGCGCCGCCGGCGACCTTCAACAGTTCGATTTCGCCGGCCTGGAATTTCTCCTTGCCGAGTGGCTTGCCGGTGCCTTGGATAACAATCGAATTCTTCAGGTCTTCGAGCTTGACGTAACCGCGGACGGCAAGATTGAGCGCAGTGGCAGACAGCGCCGTCCAACCCTCTCCGGAGAAGCCCTTATTGTCGATATAGTTGACCAGCGCCGGCGAGATACCATCAGGCGCGTCCCAGCGTGGCACGACGACGCCGCGGGCAGGATCGCGGCCGACCTTCAGCCAGGAGCGCGTATAATAGGCGAAAACGAGGATCAGGCCGCCGAAGCCGATGAAATAATTGCGGTTGTCCTTCAGCCACCAGGTGCTTTCCATATCCGCGCTCGGCGGATCGATCGACCCGTTTGGCATGCGGATTGCAAAGGTCAGCCCTTCGTTGGTGCCAAGGGGCATGGTGGTGGAAAAGACCAGCCCGGCGCCGGTTTCGCTGACGCGGGCATTCTTTTCCGTCGCGCCCTGGGGGCCGGTGAAGAAGGCCGTCTCCGTCGCGCCGACGCCGGGCGGCAGCTTCACCGTCGCGGTGGCCGAGCGGATCGGGAAGATCCAGCCATTGCCGGTGACGTTCCAATAGAGTTCGTCGTGATTGTCGAAGTAGCGGATCTGGCGATTGGTCCTGTAGGTGAAGACATATCGATGACGGCCCGGCGTCACCGTCACATCGGCAGAACCGGCATAGATGCGGATGCCGCCTGATATCGATTCGGTGTGCCAAGGCTCGTTATCGCCATCGCGCTGGACCGACACCATATCGAAATCGACGCTGCGGCGGCGGCCCGCGGCATCGGTGAAATAGAGCGGGAAATCACGGAAGATGCCGTGGTTGATCTGATTGCCTTCGGCATTGACGGTGATCGTTTCCGTCACCGTCATCGCACCGCTTTTTTCGAGCGCGATGTCGGAGGCGAAACTGTCGATCACCTCGGCGGCAAAGGCCACTGGGGCGGCGAGCATCAACAGCAGTGCAAAGCAAAATCCGAAAAACCGACGCCCCATCCCTGTCTCCCCGCCGGCAGCCTCGGCTGCGCGTTTCGTCAATCGTTGTCTTGATAGGTCACGCCGAGTGCCGCTAGCGTCCGCCAATAGGCGGGGAAGGTCTTGCCGACGCAATCGGGATCGAGAATGGTGATGCCGTCGATCTTCAGCCCGGCCAGCGCGAAACTCATGGCGATGCGATGATCGGCGAAGCTGTCGATCTCCGCCGGCAGATGCTGGCCCACAAGTGCGGGATCGGACTCGACGATCAGATCGTCGCCTTCTTCGCGGGCAAGGCCTGAAACAATGCGGTTGAGGCCGGTCGAGAGCGCCCGGATGCGATCGCATTCCTTGACGCGCAGATTGGCGATGCCGACGAAGCGAACCGGCGTCTGGTTGAAGGCGGCAAGCACGGCAAGGGTCGGAACGGCATCCTGCATCTGCGAGCCGTCGATCTCTGCCGGCAGATGCGGGAATTTGGCGATGACGTCATAGGCGCGCGCATCCGGCTGCGAGAAGGTATCGGAGGGAACACCGAGATCGATCGCGCCGCCGGTGAGGACTTCGGCGGCCCAGAGATAGGTCGCAGCCGAAGCATCGGGCTCGACGATGAAGTCGGCAGCGCTATAGCCGGTCGGCTCGACGCGCCAGATGACCGGGCTGGTCTTCTCGACCTTGGCGCCGAAAGCCTTCATTGCCGCCGTGGTCAGATCGATATAGCCGAGCGCGCCGATATCCTCACCGACGAGTTCGATGTCAACCGGCCGGTCGCCGCCGGCCGCCATCATCAGCAGCGCCGAAACATATTGGCTGGACAGGCCGCCATCGATGCGGATGCGGTCGGCCTGGAATCGCCCGGTCCCCTTGACGGTGACCGGCGGGCAGCCAGTCTCGGCACTCACGTCGATGCCGAGCGTGCGCATCGCTTCGACCAGCGGGCCGATCGGGCGCTTGCGCATATGTTCGTCGCCATCGACGATGACGGTGCCGTCGACCAAAGCCGCAGCCGCCGTCAGGAAGCGTGTCGCCGTGCCGGCATTGCCGAGAAAGAGCGGCGCCTTCGGCGGCAGCAGCCTGCCGCTGCCGGTGACGACGAAGGTGGTATCGTCGGGCTCGTCGATCGTAACACCCATGGCACGCAGCGCTTCGGCCATATACCGCGTATCATCGCTCTTCAGCGCCCCGGTCAACCGGCTGGTGCCCTTGGCAAGGCCGGCGAGCAGCAGCGCGCGATTGGTGATCGACTTGGAGCCCGGCGGCATGGCGCGGCCCGAAAGCGGTTTTCCCGGCGGGATGATCGTGAGTTTGGCTGTGCGTGTCATGCTATTCTTCCGTCCATAAGGCGACCCTAAAGCGCGTGCCGCGCTTTAGGTCTTTGGTTTTGCGCATGTCGTTATCGCAAAACCGCTGCACACTTTTGCGCGACATGCTCAGAGCATGATGCCGAAAAGTGTGCAGCGGTTTTCGGACGACATCATGCTCTAACTCTTTAATTGAGAACAGGATTCAGATTTTAGGCCGACCGGGCCCAAGATCATCCTGTTCTCGCCGGCCGCGATCTGCCCTTGCTCTTAATCGCTTTCTGGCAAAGGCAAAATGCCGGATCGTCAGAATTTCACGGTGGGGACGGCGCGGTCGGCCTCGTTGGTGATTTCGAAATATTCCCGCTTGCCAAAACCGAACTGGCCGGCGACGAGATTGGACGGGAAGCTTTCGACCTTGACGTTCAGGTCGCGGGCCGCACCATTGTAATAACGCCGGGCCATCTGCAGCTCGCCTTCCATGGTTTCCAGCGAGGCCTGCAGTTCGGCAAAGTTCTGGTTGGCCTTGAGATCGGGATAGGCCTCGGCGAGCGCGATGACCCGGCCGAGCGCCTGGCCGAGCAGACCTTCCGCCTGCGCCCTGCCGGCAACATCGCCTGATGGCACGGCCTGCGCCCTGTTGCGGAGCTCAACCACCTCTTCGAGCGTCGACTTTTCATGGGCGGCATAGCCCTTGACCGTCTCGATCAGGTTCGGGATCAGGTCGGCGCGGCGCTTGAGCTGGACATCGATGCCCGACCAGGCCTCTTCCGCCATCTGACGCGCGCGAACCAGGCCGTTGTAGACGAAGATGAGATAGAGAGCGACCAGAACGATGACGCCAAGCGCAATATACATCGCGAATCCCCCGCAGCGAAGTAATGACGGGGCGGAGACTACGCGGGTTTGCCGGCTGCCGTCAAACGCCGATATCCGCGACGATTCGGGCGGCCCGACCAGCCGTTGATATCGACGATACGGCCGGCCGACTTTGCGTTAAGCCGCCTCTTTGGAGAGGTTGACGCCGCCAGCGTCGGTCAGCAGGAAGGCTTCGCCGCAGGCCTTGGCAAGCGTGCGTACGCGCAGGATGTAGCTCTGGCGCTCGGTGACCGAGATGACGCCACGGGCATCGAGCAGGTTGAAGACATGGCTTGCCTTGATGCACTGGTCATAGGCCGGGAAGACGCATTTGTGCAGGCGCTGGTTGGCGTTGTCGCCGGGGGCGCCGGCATCGAGCAGCGCCCGGCATTCCTTCTCGGCATCGACGAAGTGGCGATGCAGCATCTCGGTATTGGCGAACTCGAAATTATGACGCGAATATTCCTGCTCGGCCTGCAGGAAGACGTCGCCATAGCTGATCTTCTCGTCGCCGTCGCGGCCGTTGAAGTTCAGATCATAGACATTGTCGACGCCCTGGACATACATGGCGAGGCGCTCGAGACCATAGGTCAGTTCGCCGGCGACGGGCGAGCATTCGATGCCGCAGACCTGCTGGAAATAGGTGAACTGCGAGACTTCCATGCCATCACACCAGCATTCCCAGCCGAGGCCCCAGGCGCCGAGTGTCGGGCTTTCCCAGTCGTCCTCGACGAAACGGATATCATGCAGCAGCGGATCGAGGCCGATCGCCGCCAGCGAGCCGAGATAAAGCTCCTGCAGGTTCGGCGGGTTTGGCTTCAGGATCACCTGGTACTGGTAATAATGCTGCAGCCGGTTCGGGTTTTCGCCATAGCGGCCGTCGGACGGGCGCCGCGACGGCTGGACGTAAGCGGCCTTCCACGGCTTGGGGCCGAGGGCGCGCAACGTGGTGGCCGGGTGGAAGGTGCCGGCGCCGACTTCCATGTCGTAAGGCTGCAGCACCGCGCAACCCTTGTCCGCCCAGTAGTTATGCAGGGTCAGGATCAGCGCCTGGAAGGAGCGCTTCGGGTTCATATGGTCTGGGATAGCTGACATCGAACGGCACCGATTGCTTGGGATTTATCGGCGCGACAGGTGCCATGGAGGGCGGCGGGGGTCAAGACTTTTGCGGCGGACAGCCGGTGAAGGCCGAGATGGAATAGGACTTCTTTCTGTGCTGCGGGGGGGACGCCCCTCTGTCCTGCCGGACAGAGGGGGTTCCAAGCCCGCCATACGCTGCGCACTGCGGAGCGGCAGCCGGATGAGCAGCAGATGAGTGGCGAGGCCTCTTATTCGCCCTCGCGCTTCAGCCGGTATTCTCCCGTCGCCGGGTCCTTTACCAGCGTGCCGATCGCGCCGGTCTGGCGCTCTTTTTCAGCGCGGCGCGACTTTTCGGCGAGCTTGCGGGCATCGGAGACGAAGCGTCGGTAAAGCCACCAGGCTGAGAAGACCAGGATCAGAATGGTAATTAGTTGCGGCATGCCCCTCTCCTGCTCCCTTCAAAGCCCGAAACGGCTCCACAATGCTCTCTCTTCCGCCGCTTCGACAAGCCCTGTCGCGAGACCGGATGCAGCACCTTCGAGCGAGACCGGCGACACACCTGGAATTCGGCGGCCGAACAGGCCGCGGCCGGCGGTGACGAGCTCCAGTTTGGTCTTCTGGCCGTAGCGCCTCTTCAATTCCTGGCGCATATCGCCGAGGCCATCGATGAGGCCGAGCTCGAGGCCGCGCGTGCCGCTCCAGAACAGGCCGGAAAACACCGTCGCATCGTCCCTCAGCTTGCCGGCGCGACGTTCGCGCACCATGGAGATGAAGACCTGGTGGATTTCGAGCTGCAGGCTCTTCAGGTACTCAATATCCTTTTCCTTTTCCGGCTGGAAAGGATCGAGGATCACCTTGTTTTCGCCGGCGGTATAGACGCGGCGCTCGACGCCGATTTTCTTCAAGAGCTCGGGAAAACCGAAACCGCCGGAGACGACGCCGATCGAGCCGACGATGGAGGTGGCGTCGGCGATGATCTCGTCGCCGGCAAGCGCGATCATGTAACCGCCGGAGGCGGCGACATCCTCGACGAAGACCAGAACCTTCTTCTGCTTCTCGCGGGCAAGCTCGCGAATGCGGGTGAAGATCAGGCGCGACTGGACGGGCGAGCCGCCCGGCGAATTGATGGAGATGGCGACCGCCGGCGCGTCCTTCATGGCGAAGGCTTTTTCCAGAACCGGAGAGACATTGGCAAGGTTGAGGGTCGGCCGGAACTGGCCGCCGCCGCTGATGATCGGCCCCTGCAGCCGGACGACCGGAATGGTGATGCCGTCCTTGCGGAACCGTTTCGGCAGCAGTTTTCTCAAGAATCCGGCCATTTTCCATCCTTCGCTTCGGGTCGCACGATCGCCTCCATGTATGCGCTGGAACGGCAAACGCAATCCCCGCGTTCCTGAAAATAGCGGGTTTGAATTTGTTATTGCGAATGACTTGCATTATCATTCTAATTCGTCATAGTGCGCTGACGATAAAACAGGTGGAAATCGCATGGACGCCCTTAATCCGAATGCAAAGAACGGCTGGCGGCACGAACGCGGAGAAGCGTCGCTGTCGGATGTCTACCGCACCGTCGGAACCGGGCGTCACAGCTCGACATGGCGAAGGGCGGCAGCCTTCGCCGGACCGGGCTACATGGTCGCCGTCGGCTATATGGACCCCGGCAACTGGGCGACATCGCTCGCCGGCGGCTCGAAATTCGGCTATGCGCTGCTCACCGTCGCGCTGCTTTCCAACCTGATGGCGATCGTGCTGCAATCACTCTGCGCGCGCCTGGCGATCGCCTCCGGCCGCGACCTTGCGCAGGCCTGCCGCGACGCCTTTCCGAAATATGTCTCGCTGCCGCTCTGGGCCTTTGCCGAAATCGCCATCATCGCCACCGATATCGCCGAGGTGATCGGCACGGCGATCGGCCTCAACCTCTTGATGGGCATCCCGCTCGAACTCGGCGTGCTGATCACGGCGCTCGACGTCTTCGTGATCCTCTTCCTGCAGAAGCTCGGCTTCCGCTGGGTGGAAGCCTTCATCATCGCGCTGCTCGGCGTCATCGCGGTCTGCTTCGGCGTGCAGATCCTGCTGGCCGACCCGCAATGGGGCGCCGTCCTCACCGGCTTCTTCCCGACGACCGAGATCGTCACCAATCCGGAGATGCTCTACCTGGCGCTCGGCATTCTCGGCGCGACCGTCATGCCGCACAATCTCTACCTCCACTCCGGCATCGTGCAGACGCGGGCCTATGGCCATACGGTTCCCGAAAAGAGAGAGGCGCTGACCTTTGCGACGATCGACTCGACCGTCGCGCTCTGTTTCGCGCTGCTGATCAACGCCTCGATCCTGATCCTTGCCGCCGCCGCCTTCAATGCGCACGGCAAGACCGACGTCGTCGAACTTGGTGACGCCTATTCGCTGCTGTCGCCGCTGCTCGGCCTCGCCATCGCGCCGACGCTGTTCGGCATCGCGCTTCTCTGCTGCGGTCTCAACTCGACGGTGACGGCGACGCTTGCCGGCCAGATCGTCATGGAAGGCTTCCTCAAGATTCGGCTGAAGCCGTGGGTGCGCCGCTTGATTACCCGGGCCATCGCCATCGTGCCGGCAGCGATCGTCACCATCTGGTATGGCGATCAGGGCACGGCGGAGCTTTTGATCCTCACCCAGGTGGTGCTCAGCCTGCAGCTTTCCTTCGCCGTCTTCCCGCTGGTGATGTTTACCGCCAACAAGGCCAAGATGGGCGAACTCGTGGCGCCGCGCTGGCTGAGTGGGCTTGCCTATCTGATCGCGATCGTCATCGCCGGGCTGAACGTCAAGCTGCTCTTCGACTTCGTCACCGGCTGAACCAATTCCAGGAAAAGTGTGGCGCCGGTCTAAAGCCTGGCGTAGGCCGCCCGGCCATTGTTGAAATCATCGACGAGAGGGGAGAACTTGTGGCTCCCCTCTTCGTGCATGATGAGGGCCGCCCGCAGCGACAGCCGCGCCCGCGATCCCTTGATACCAGTCACCAGAATCCGCACGGCGTTTTCACCCGGACGCGGGTGGATAGCGGTGATCTCGATGCCGCCGAAGCGCCGGCCGCAGGCCGTGATGATCTCGGCGATCGACTGCGGCCTGGCGATCAGCGACAATTGCCCGCCTGGGATCATGATGGCGCCGGCCGTGCGGATCCAGCTTTCGAACAGGCCGTCGGTCATCGCATGGGCTTCG
Organism: Rhizobium brockwellii; assembly: GCF_000769405.2. Lineage (NCBI taxonomy): Bacteria > Pseudomonadati > Pseudomonadota > Alphaproteobacteria > Hyphomicrobiales > Rhizobiaceae > Rhizobium > Rhizobium brockwellii. Next base: position 546,534 of record NZ_CP053439.1, on the reverse strand, counting down.
GCCTTCAGCGCGTCCGGCGTGCGCCGGTCGCCGGCGTCGTTAAAGGGCGGGTTCATGATGACGTGGTGGAAGCTCTCATCGGTGAGGCCGGCATCGTTGCGCGCCTTGGCGGTCAGCGTCACATCGGCCTCGACGACGCTAACCCGGTTGGCGACATGGGCATTCTCGGGCAGCAGGATGCTGCGGCGGGCATAATCGGCCATCTCCGCCGAGCGCTCGAAAAGCACCACTTGCGTATTGGCAAGCCGCGAGGCGACGGCAAGGCCGGCAGCGCCTGCGCCGGCACCGAGATCGGCAACCCTAACCGGGCGATCGTCGGCGACGAGCGCCGCAAGCAGCATCGCATCCATGCCGGAGCGATGGCCCCTGCCCTTCGGCTGCACCACATGGAAGCCGCCGCGATGAAAGGCATCGACGGTGTCATTGGGTTCCCCGGTCATCGGAGCTCACTTCCGCTCGCGCAACTCGCCGCCGAGACCGGCATCGGTGAGGATGCGGCGCGCCTGATCGGCCATCTCCTCATCCACCAGCAGGCGGCGCGACAGCATGCCGAGCGAGCCTTCCAGTACGCTCATGCCCTGATCGGCGATGAAGCAGTGAATTCCGGCATCCTTCATCAAACTCTCGGCAAAGGAGAGCAGAACGGGGTCGTTGGCGCGGATAAGCTCATGCATTTGCCGTCGTTTTCCTTCCAATTTCGCTCAGCGCGACAATTCACCCCTTGCCGCGTCCATCGCCCCTTTCTATTGTCAGGTGCAATGAATGAATAGGAGTCCGGGTCGTTGGGCGTGGTCATACCGCTTGAAGAAAGCAAAAACAAACTGGCATCCATAAAGCCGTTGGTCGATCTCACCAGGGCGGATATGGAGCGAGTAAACCAGCTCATTCTATCTAAGGCCGGCTCCGACGTGCAGATGATCCCCGAAGTGGCGAACCATCTGATCTCGTCCGGCGGCAAGCGGCTGCGGCCGATGCTGACGCTGGCTTCCGCCTCGCTGTTCGACTACAGGGGCGAAAACCACGTCAAGCTCGCCACATCGGTCGAGTTCATGCACACAGCAACGCTGCTGCACGACGACGTCGTCGACGAAAGCGATCTGCGCCGCGGCAAATCGACGGCGCGGATGATCTGGGGCAACCAGGCAAGCGTGCTGGTCGGCGACTTCCTGCTCGGCCAGGCCTTCCGGATGATGGTCGATGTCGGCTCGCTCGATGCGCTCGACGTCCTGTCTTCCGCGGCCTGCGTGATCGCCGAAGGCGAGGTGCTGCAGCTTTCGGTCGCCAAGAACATGGAGACGACTGAGGACGATTATCTCTCCGTCATCCGCGCTAAAACGGCGGCTCTCTTTGCCGCCGCCGCCGAAGTCGGGCCGATCGTCGCCGAGGCCGGCCGGTCCGGCCGCAATGCGCTGAAATCCTACGGCATGAATCTCGGGCTGGCCTTCCAGCTGGTCGACGATGCGCTCGACTATGGCGGCAAGGCGGCCGATCTCGGCAAGAATGTCGGCGACGATTTCCGCGAGGGCAAGATCACCCTGCCGGTCATTCTCGCCTATCGCCGCGGCACCGAGGACGAGCGCGCCTTCTGGCGCGATGCGATCGAAGCCGGCAACAGCACCGACGCCAACCTCGAAAAAGCGCTGGGGCTGATCACCAAATACGGTACGCTGAGCGACACGATCGGCCGAGCGATCCATTACGGCACGATCGCACGGGACGCGCTTGCACCGCTTCCCGATACGGTCTGGAAATCCGCCTTGATGGAAGTGATCGACTTCTGCATCGAGCGCGTCAATTGATCAAACGTCCTTGATCGCAGGCTGAATTTCTTGCGGCGCCGCTTCAAAAAAGCCATCCTGTTATGAATCAGTGATCGCAACTTGTTTTGCGACCGGCACATTGTCCGGGACGCTGTCGAAGAAAGGTTTCCTAATGCGGCAGAGACTTGCCATCCGTCTTCTTACGAGCGCAGCGCTGGCCGCTTTACTTTCGCTCAGCGGTGTCGGCGGCGCGAACGCCGAGGATGCGGCCAAGACAGACGATGCCGGCACGGCCGTTCACTTCGATGCTGATAGCGTCACCACTTTCTCCGGCGCCTTCCTCGCCGCGCGCACGGCCGATGTCGATCATGACTACGAAACGGCGATCGAACTCTACAAGAAGGCGCTGCAGATCGAGCCCGGCAATCCCGAGATTCGCCAGCGGCTGATGATCTCGCTGCTGCTCAATGGCGACATCAAGGACGGCGTCAAATATGCCAATGACCTGAAGGGCGATCCTTCCGTCGAGCGCATCACCACGATCGTGCGCGGCATGGATGCCGTGCGCCGCGACGACTACAAGTCAGCCGAGGCCATCCTGAAATATAAGGGGCCGAACGATCTCGACCGGATGATGAACGACTTGCTGCTCGCCTGGGCCCGCGTCGGCGCCGGCCGCGGCAAGGAAGCGCTCACAATGGTCGAGAAGATGAAGGGGCCGGACTGGTTCCGCATCTTCCAGAATTACAATGCCGGCGCGATCGCCATCGCCATCGGCGACGTGAAATCCGCCCGCCAGCATCTGAACGATGCCGTGCTCGACAAGGAGGGCGGCGCGACGGCGCCCGATACCTTCATGCGCGCCGTGATGGCGCTTGCCCGCCTCGAAGCAACACAGGGCAACAAGCAGAAGGCGCTCGACGCCGTTTCCGTCGGCGACAACCTGCTGCCCAACTACGCGCCGCTGAACGCGCTGCGCGACAGCGTCGAAAGGAACGAGAAGCAGGAACAGCAGGTCAAGACGGCCGAAGAAGGGGCTGCCGGCGTGCTCTTCTCGGTCGGCGGCGCGCTGAACCGCGACGGCGCCGAAGACATCGTCTCGCTGTACCTGCAGACGGCCAATGCGCTCGATCCGAACAGCGCCGATACGCTGGTGCTGCTCGGCGGCATCGCCGAGAAGCAGAACCAGATGGACCGCGCCATCGCGCTTTACAAGAAGGTGCCGGAGAATTCGCCGATGCGGCGCATCTCCGAGTTGCAGCTCGGCCTTGCCCTTGCCCAGGGCGGCAAGGTGGATGAGGCGCGCAAGCACCTGCAGGCGCTGATCGCCTCCGACCCGAAGGACATCCGCAGTTACCTCGCCTATGGCAGCGTGCTCTCCGACGCCAAGGACTACGAGGCGATGGCCGCCAATTACGACAAGGCCGTCGATGCGATCGGCCCCATTCCCGGCCGCGCCAACTGGAGTGTCTTCTTCCAGCGTGGCATCGCCTATGAGCGGCTGAAGAAGTGGGACCAGGCGGAACCGAACTTCCGCAAGGCGCTCGAGCTCAATCCCGACCAGCCGCAGGTGCTGAATTATCTCGGCTATTCCTGGATCGACATGAACCGGAACCTCGACGAAGGTCTCGGCATGATCAAGAAGGCCGTCGACCTTCGCCCTGACGACGGCTACATCATCGATTCGCTCGGCTGGGCCTATTTCCGCCTCAACCGCTTCGACGATGCCGTCGACGAGCTGGAGCGCGCCGCACAGATCAAGGCCGGCGACGCGACGATCAACGACCATCTCGGCGATGCCTACTGGCGCGTCGGCCGCAAGCTCGAGGCCGTCTACCAGTGGAACCGGGCGCTCGCCTCCGAGCCCGAAGCTGCCGAGATCCCGAAGATCAAGGACAAGGTCGCCAACGGCCTGCCTCCCGTCAGTGACGACGCCAAGGCGGCCGACAAGAAGCAGCCGGATCCGGCGCCCGTCACCCCGCCGCCGGTCGACAAGAAATCTTGACGGACCATGCCTGACGAAGGCTTGGCTGGCGTGAGATCAAAGAAATAGAGCATGATGTCGTCCGAAAACCGCTCACAATTTTCGGCATCATGCTCCAGCGTTTCCGAGAAGGCACGCGCGAAAATCAACCTGGCCCTGCATGTGACGGGCCAGCGGCCGGATGGTTATCATCTGCTCGATATGCTGGTGACCTTCGCAGATCACGGCGATCAGCTGGACTTCATGCGGTCGCCGACCGACGCATTCACCCTGTCCGGCCGTTTCGGCGAAACGCTTGCCGGCGACGGCGGCACAAACCTGGTGCTGAAGGCGCGCGACCTGCTGCGCGAGGCGATCGGTCCCCTCGCCTTTCCCGTCCGCATCCATCTCGAAAAGAACCTGCCTGTTGCCTCCGGCATCGGCGGTGGCTCGGCCGATGCAGCCGCGACGCTGCGCGGACTGATGCGGCTCTGGGGCACGACGTTATCCGCGGAGACGCTTGCAGCTCTCGCACTGAAGCTCGGCGCCGACGTGCCGATGTGCCTGGAGAGCCGGCCGCTGATTGCCCGCGGCATCGGCGAAGAGATCGAACCTGTGCCTGATCTGCCGGGCTTTGCCATGGTGCTCGCCAATCCGCTGAAGGGCGTCTCGACGCCTGAGGTTTTCCGCCGGCTGGCGACAAAGAACAATCCGGCCCTGAGCCTTACACCGAGCCGGCCCCAGGCTACCGACTGGCTCGCGGCGATTGCTGCTGCCCGCAACGACCTGGAGCCGCCGGCGCGCGACCTCGTGCCCGAGATTGCGGGGATCGCGGCGATGCTGCAAGCTCGCGGTGCGCTTTTGACCCGCATGTCCGGCTCCGGTGCCACCTGTTTCGGCATCTTTGCGAGCATGACTGCTGCCGAAGATGCGGCGGCAGCTCTTCACGACAAGCGCCCTGACTGGTATTTCCAGGCGACGGAAACGGTTTCGGGAGGCGTATGATGGCAGGTCTGGACGAAAAGCGACCCTTCATCGCGGTCGGCATTGCGGTTTTGACGATCTCGGATACGCGCACGCCGGAGACGGACAAATCAGGCGACACGCTGGCGGCGCGGATCAGGGAGGCGGGGCATCGGATGGTCGACCGGGGAATCGTGCCCGATGATCGCGAAAAGATTGCCGCGCGGGTGAAGGCCTGGACTGAGAACCAAGACATAGACGTCGTCATCACCACAGGCGGCACTGGCTTTACCGGCCGCGACGTGACGCCAGAGGCGCTGGAGCCTTTGTTCGAAAAGCGGATGGACGGCTTTTCCGCCATCTTCCATCGGATCTCCTACGAGAAGATCGGCACGGCGACGATCCAGTCTCGCGCCACGGCGGGCGTTGCCAACGCCACCTTCATTTTCGTGCTGCCGGGTTCGCCCGGCGCCTGCCGGGATGCCTGGGACGGCATTCTGAAAGGACAGCTCGACTACCGCAGCGCGCCGTGCAATTTCGTCGAGATCATGCCGCGTCTGGACGAGCACCTGAAACGCGGCGCGACGAAGTAGACTGCCTGCAACAGCGGCATTCCTATGTGGCCAAGCCTGGCAGGACGGGCATGGTGTCCCAGCTATCACCCGACATCAGAACACAGCTTATGCCGTGAACATCCGTGACGATGAGGTTCAGGTGCCGCTTTCGGCGGCATAGACCTCAAGAATGGCGTTCTCGTTGATCAGTCCGACTGCCGTGAGCTCTTCGGCGAAGTTTTTGTCCAGGAAATTGACGATTTCGGGTCGGCCTGCGCAACTGCGCATCATCTGCGATGCTGCCGAATGCGGATGCGCGATCACCAATGTCGGCAATATGACGGCTATGAGGCCGTAGATCATACTGCGTACGCCGTAGATCCTACCGCGTGCCATGACGCACCTCCTTTCGCCGGGAACCCGGCAGAAGAGGAGATTGTCACTGACCTGTTCTGCCGTTTGCCGGCATTCCATGGCCATTCCGTTGCGACGCGCGGCGCTTCGACGGCGCCATCTTTTGCTCATGGAGAGGGTCGTGACACCTACCGCGCAGCGCGGGCAACCCAGGAGGGAATCGGTTCGCTCGCAAGCTTGCGCGGCTTCTGACCCTTGACGAATTCGGTGAGCCGCATCCCGCTTTTGGCGGTGGCGAGCGCCAACTTCTTCGGCAGGAGAAAGCCGAGTTCCAGCGGCGGCACGGCCCGGCCGACACGCTGGAAGAAAGGGCGCCGGTAGCCGCGCGAAGCAGTGAAGCGCGCCGGCAATTTGTTCAGCGCCACATATTCGGCGATCTCATCGATCCAGCCGGCCTGGGGTCTTGCGCCGGGCTCGACGAAGAGCAGCCATTCGCCGCGGGCGGAGCGGACGATGTCCTTGATATCCCATTGTGAATGGAAGCGGCAGCCGGCGGCGTCGGCGACCCGCGAAGTGCCGTCGCGCGAGCCGTGATCGAGCACGACCACATCGCTCACCAGCCCCTCCACCGCGCCTGACACCAGTACCGATAAGGTCTGTGCCAGCTCAGATTCCTGATCCTGACATTCGAGAACAACCGTCAACATTGACCATTTATAATGCGCCGCACAAAATTTTGCCAGCACCGTTTTCCTCATTTTGTTCTTGCATTGTTCTCGTTTTGCGGATAGGAATTTAATCAGCAAAACGGGCGAAGGCGATGGCTTTTCGCCGCGGGAGAATCCGATGAGAGAGCAGTCCCTGGCAGGGCAGGCCGCATTCGCGCCTGCCAATACGGCAGATATTGCCGATGCGATGATCGTTTCCTCCGGTCTGAGAGTCGAGGTCGATCGGCGGCGTGGACGTGGGGCGGGACTGAACCCGACAGGGCGGTTCGAAGCGCAGCAGCGGGAGACCGTCGACGATGGCTGGCAGACGTGGGAAGAGCTGCCGCCATTCAAGACCGAAGTGCAGGTCGAGAAGCCGCGCACGGCAATCACCCGCAACGAATCGCCGGACATTCCCTTCGATCGCTCGATCAATCCCTATCGCGGTTGCGAGCACGGCTGCATCTATTGTTTCGCCCGGCCGACACACGCCTATATGGGGCTTTCTGCAGGGCTCGATTTCGAGACGAAGCTGTTTGCCAAGCCCGATGCGGCAAAATTGCTGGAGCGGGAACTCGCCAAGCCCGGCTATAAGGTGCGGGTGATCGCGATCGGCACCAATACAGATCCCTATCAGCCGATCGAAAAGGAATGGCGCATCATGCGCGGCATTCTCGAGGTGTTGAACAAGGCGAACCATCCGGTATCGATCGTCACAAAGTCGGCGATGATCCTGCGTGATCTCGACATTCTGCAGGAGATGGCAGCTAAGAACCTGGTACGCGTCGGCATCTCGGTGACCACGCTGGATCGCAAGCTTGCCCGGACGATGGAGCCGCGAGCCGCCACGCCGCCGCGGCGGCTGGAGGCGATCCACACGCTTGCCGAAGCAGGCATCCAGACGGCTGTGCTGGCCGCCCCGCTCATCCCGGCGTTGAACGACCACGAACTGGAGCGCATCCTAGAATCGGCTAAGGCTGCCGGCGCCGCCGAGGCGAGCTATGTCATCCTCAGGCTACCACTCGAGGTCAGCCCGCTGTTTCGCGACTGGCTGCTGCAGCATTACCCCGATCGTTACCGGCATGTGATGTCGCTGGTGCGCTCGATGCGCGGCGGCAAGGATTACGATGCCGAATTCGGCAAGCGCATGAAGGGCGCCGGTCCCTATGCCTGGCAGATCGCCCGGCGCTTTGAAATGGCAGCCCGACGTTTCGGCCTGACGCGACGCAGCGTGCCGCTGCGCGATGATCTGTTCGTGCCGCCCGATGGCAGCGGCGTGCAGCTGTCGCTGCTCTAATATTTTACGCAATTCCAGACGGAAATCAGCGCCGCACTTTTTCTGGAATTGTCTCTCGCCTTTTTCGCAATTCCAAACGGAAAAACCGCTGCACACTTTTCCTGGAATTGCTTCGAGCTTGCGCATCGGCTCTCGAGAAAACCGCCTGTTTTCGAGTCCCGAGCGCAACTCCCGCGGATGGCCCTGACCGCCACCATCCGCCGGAGCGTCCCCGGCCGCCGCCCTGATCCGGGGACTTGCGGGCAATCGGGTTGGCGTGCGAGGTTCAGCCGCATGAAACCTCGCACGTCACCCGATTCTCCCCTGCTTTTCGACACGGCTCCGCTCGTGCCGGATTTCCGGCTGGAACTCAAAGCCCGCAAGGCCGGCCATTGGCCGGTCGCCGGCGCCGACGAGGCAGGCCGCGGGCCGCTGGCGGGACCGGTGGTCGCTGCTGCCGTCATTCTCGATCCGAAACGCATCCCTGAGGGTCTCAACGATTCCAAGCAGCTTTCGGCGCAACGGCGCGAGGAACTGTTCGTGCAGATTCTGGCGACCGCAACGGTCTCCATCGCCTCCTCCAGTTCGACGCGCATCGACGAGACGGATATCCGCAAGGCAAGCCTCGACGCCATGCGCCGGGCCATCTGCAGCCTCGCCATTCCGGCAAGCTACGTGCTGACCGACGGGCTCGACGTGCCGCCCGGCCTCGATTGCCCTGGACAGGCCGTGGTCAAGGGTGATGCCCGCTCGGTCTCGATCGCCGCCGCCTCGATCGTCGCCAAGGTGACGCGCGACCGGATGATGGCGCGAGCACATAGCGTGTTTCCCGATTACGGTTTTGCCGCGCATGTGGGCTATGGCACGGCGCAGCACCGCGCCGGCATCGAGAGACACGGCCCCTGTTCCCTACACCGGATGAGCTTCAGGCCGTTGCGCAAGACCGAGAACGGTCCGGAAACGGACGAGCTGCTTTCCGAATAAGAAAAGAGCGTAGAAAAGAAAAGGCCGGGACATGCCCGGCCTTTGCTCTCAATCTTTTTCGAAGCCGCTCAGTTCAGCCGCGTCTTGACCTGGCCGACGGCATTGCCGAAGAGCTCGGACTGAACCTTGGCGTCGGCCCGCTTGGCAAGCACGGTTTCGGCGGCCGCGATTGCGAGATCGACGGCAGCGGAACGCACTGCCTTCATCGCTTCGACCTCGGCCTGCTTGATCTTCTGCTCGGAGAGCGCCGTGCGATTGGCGACGAATTCTTCCGTCTTCTTCTTCGCTTCGGCGGTCAGCATTTCGGCTTCGCGCTCGGCGGCGGCAACGATGTGGGCCGCTTCGGCTTCGGCTTCCTTGCGCTTGCGCTGGTATTCGGCGAGCAGGTGCTGGGCCTCTTCGCGCAGGCGCTTGGCTTCGGCCAATTCGTTACGGATCTGGTCGGCGCGGTCGTCGAGCGACCGTGCCATCATGCCCGGAACCTTCAGATAAACGACCAGCGCCAGGAAGAGGACGAGGCCGACAAAGGCGAAGAAAGTCGCGTCAAAGGCAAATTCCATCGATCAAGCCTCCTTCTTGGCAGCAGCGACAGCGGCGGCGACATCGGCCTTGGCGACGGTGCCGCCGATCAGCTGATCGACCACGGCAGCCGCCGTTTCCTCGGCAATTGTGCCGACGTCGGCGAAGGCCTTGGCCTTGATCTCGCCGATGCGAAGCTCGGCAGCCTTGATCTTTTCCGACAGGCTTGCCTCGACAGCGCGACGATCCTCTTCGGCCTTGGCCTTGGCGGCGTCGCGTGCGGCGGAGCCGATCGCGTTGGATTTGGCGCGGGCAGCGGCCAGTTCACCTTCATAGGTCTGGACGGCGGCGTCGGCTTCCGCCTTCAGGCGGCCTGCTTCTTCCAGATCCTGGGAGATGCGCGTGTGACGCTGATCGAGGATGGCCCCGATGCGCGGCGCGATGACCTTTTGCATGAGCAAATAGAAGACGCCGAACGTGATCACCAGCCAGAGCAGCTGGGACGCGAAGGTCGTCGAATCGAAAGGCGGGAAAGGGCCGCGGGCGTGTTCGCCTTCGGCAACACCAGTCTCGGTATGGACCTCGCCTGCGGCCGGAGCGGCGTGCGCATCCGTACCCGTCGCTGCCGCCGGTGCTTCCTCAGCGTAAGCCGGGGTCACAAAAAACATGCTCACCTCCAGGTGGACTGCAAATGCAAAGGATCACGGCTTGCGGTCGCAGGCCGTGATCCATCTATTCGCCGATATCAGACGGCGAAGAGGAGGAGGAGAGCGACGAGCAGCGAAAAGATGCCCAGAGCTTCCGTAACGGCGAAGCCGAATACCAGACGGCCGAACTGGCTGTCAGCGGCAGACGGATTGCGCAGTGCGCCGGAGAGGTAGCTGCCGAAAATATTGCCGAGGCCGAGAGCCGTACCGGCCATACCAAAGCAAGCCAGGCCTGCACCGATGTACTTTGCTGCTTCCGCTTCCATGTTGAACTCCTTTGAAATGGTTGTTGCGGCGAATGACTGACGCCCTTTGACGTCGATGTCGTTATCCTTAGTGCCCGCCCGGATGGATTGCGTCGTTGAGGTACATGCAAGTCAGCACCGCAAAGACGTAAGCCTGAAGGAAGGCGACGAGGAACTCGAGACCGGTCAGGGCGACGGTCATGATGAGGGGAAGAACGGCGCCGCCGACACCGACAGCACCAAGGGCTCCGAGCGAGGCGACGAAGCCTGCGAACACTTTCAGCGTGATGTGACCGGCCAGCATGTTCGCAAAAAGACGAACAGAGAGTGAAATCGGACGGGAGAGGAAGGAGATCATTTCGATCAAGACGACCAGCGGCAGCAGAGCGCCAGGCACCCCCGAGGGCACGAAGACCTTCAGGAAGTGGAAACCGTGCTTGTAGAAACCGTAGACGAGAACCGTGCCGATGACGAGCAGTGCAAGGGCGAAGGTGACGATGATCTGGCTGGTGACCGTGAAGAAATACGGGAACATACCGAGCAGGTTCGCCGTCAGAACGAAGGTGAAGAGCGAAAAGACCAGCGGGAAAAACTTCATTCCCTGCTTGCCCGCGCCTTCCTTCAGCATGTTGGCGATGAATTCATAGGACATTTCCGCAACCGACTGCGAACGGCCCGGCACGATGGCGCGGTTCGAGGTCGCGAAATAGAGGAAGCCTACGGCAACGGCAGCCGAAGCGGCCATGAAGAGCGATGCATTGGTGAACGAAAAATCAATTCCGCCGATTTCGATCGGCACAATCTTCTGGATCAGGAACTGATGAGTCGGATCGTTAGACACCGCTTGTTCTCTCTCTTTGGCCCGCAGGACGCGGGGTCATTGCACTGGACCGGAACCGGTCCTTATTTCTTGCCGTCCTTGTCGTCCAGGGGATGGGCCACCACCCCCGCAGAACGCAGCACGTTCAGAACGCCGGCACAAAATCCGAGAAGCAGAAGAACAATCAAACCCCAAGGCGCCGTGCCAACAAAACGGTCGAGGACATAGCCAAGGAGAGCACCGACGACGATCGCGGAAATGAACTCGCTGGAAAGCTTCATCGCCTGGGCATAACCTTTGCGGCTTACCTCGGCGCGGGCTTCCCTAGCCTCGTCTTCTCCCGTCTCGACGCCCTTGGTCGCGAGTTTCGCTCCCAATTGCGCACGGCGCTTTTCAAGACTTTCCTCGCGGTCGTCCGCCATGGATCTCTCCTCGTCTGCCCGTCGCCCGCACTCCCGCTACCCCGGTCATTCGGACCCCGGACACGAAGGTTGAGACCCTTCCGGCCCGTTCTGAAGTCGCGCGCAACATAGTTTTAGGGATTAGCATAGTCAAGGCGTAGACAGCTTCTGTCCAGCGAGAAAATAATTCCATCAAATCAAAGAGATAAATCGACTCCGGGTCGATCGCGCAAATTCGACGGAAAGAATCCGCTTTTCCGAGCCGGAAATCGGCTTGCCCCGGCGATTTATCTCAGCTCCAGCCGCCGCCATAGGTGCGATAGAAGACGTGAAGACCGATGCGGCCGACCTTTTCCATGGTCTTTGCCCATTTCGGTCTGACATAGACGGCGTGATAATGCGTCGCCGAGCCCACCTGCGGCAGCCAGATCTTGCCTGATGTCACCGCCATCGCCACATCGCGGGCGACTCGCCAGTGATATTCCGAGTTCACCCGGTCCTTGATGCTGTCGCAGGCGAAAGAAAACTGGCAGCGGTTGCGCCAATCCTCGTTCTGATAGACGACGCCGCAGATGGTCTTCGGATAGGAAGGGTTGCGGACGCGGTTGAGGATGACCTGAGCGACGGCCGCCTGCCCTTTTACCGATTCTCCCCGTGCCTCGAAATAGATGCCGGAGGCAAGGCACTGCTGTTCGCGAGCGGAAAAGACGCTCGGCGCCAGCACGCTTGCGGCCCAGGCATGATCGCGCGGGCCGATCTCCGGAACGAAGCGTCCGCTGTCCTGTTCGGCCAGAATGGAATCGAAGGGCGATTGGCGGGCATAATCGGGTGCGGCCGGTGCATAGGCGGTGGCCAGAACATCGGCCTTGTTGCTGGTGACGAGGCTTGCGAGCATTGCCGGCACGCCATTATCGGTCACGACAGGCTGCGTCTTATAGAAAGATGTGGCAATCTCGATTTCCTTGCCCTGGATCTTCGGCTTGACGAAGGCCGACCGGTCCTTGAGATCGAAGCTCGGGGTGAAGAGCATCTTGGTGCGCTCAAGGATCGAACCGGCGGAAAAATCCTTCGGCGGCTGCATCTGCTCGACGGCGACGACGCGGCCTTTCTTGCTGCCACGGTTGACGCGATCCTCGTCCGGCGTGTCCTCGTGGCCCCTATCCTTGGCAGTGCCCTTGTCCTTGGCATTGAAGGCGACCTTGCGGCCGTCGGGTAGCACCATGCCGGCACCGGCTGCGATCGAACCCGTCACCATCGGTTCGGCGAAGGCGAGCTCGGCCTGGTGGATGGAGCCGGCCGGCGAATTGGTCAGCACCATGCGCCAGTTCTCCCCCTCCTGATCGAGGCCGGCAAGCATGGCGGCGAGATCGGCATGGGATGCGACACTCGGAAAAATCAGCCAGCCGGCGAGACCGAAGATTACGGGCGACACCCAATTCTCGGGAATGAGACGCAGCTTGCTACGGGAAGGGCTCTTTCGACGCAACACGGACTCCGGGCATGGAATGCGGGAACATTCCATTGAAAATCCCGCATTAACCTTGATGTCCGGTTAACAGGCTGTGCCGAAATGTGCCCATGAGAACTTTTGGATGTTCTAATGTGACGGAATTTTTGGGGGATGAGATGTGTCGTAGCCTCGCAAAGGCCCCCTCCCCAACCCCTCCCCACAAGGGGGAGGGACTTATTGCGGTACCGCCTCGCTTATCTGAAATGTCGAAAAGTTGGCAGACGGCGCAACAGGTTAAGCCCCTCCCCCTTGTGGGGAGGGGTTTGGGGCGGGGTCTTTGCCCCACTCATCAAATAATAACGTGCGAGCCCAGTTCCACCACGCGGTTGGCAGGCAGGCGGAAGTAATCCGAGGGATTGGCGGCGGCGTTGGCGAGCGCGATGTAAAGCCGGTCCTGCCAGTAGGGCATGCCCGACTTGGCGTCCGGCACCAGCTTGCGGCGGCCAAGATAGAAGGAGGTCGACATGATGTCGAACTTCAGTCCTGTCTTGCGCAGTGTCGCCAAGGCCTGCGAGACGTTCTGCGATTCCATGAAGCCGAACAGAAGTTCGACGCGGGAGAAACGCTCGGAAATCTGCTCGACCTTGTAACGGTCGTGGCTCGGCACGCGCGGTTTGTTGACCGTACGGATCGTCAGGATGACGTTGCGGTCGTGAAGTACGTGGTTGTGCTTGAGATTGTGCAGCAAGGCGGCGGGGGCGGATTCCGGATCGCTGGTCAGGAAGATCGCGGTGCCCGGAACCTGGGCCGGCGAATGTTCGCTCTTGCGCTCGATCGAGCTGACGAAGGAGGCAAGCGGAATATCGGTGTGGCGGGTCTTTTCCATCAGGATCGCACTGCCGCGACGCCAGGTCCACATGACGACGGTAAAGGCCGTGGCGATCATGATCGGGATATAGCCGCCGTCGTGGATCTTCAAAAGGTTGGCGCCGAGGAAGATCAATTCGAGCACGACCAACGGCGCAAGCGCGATCACCGCGACGGGAAGCGACCAGTTCCAGCGGGCGCGGACGAATTCGAAAGCCATGATCGAGGTGACGACCATGGCGCCGGTGACTGAGATGCCATAGGCGGTCGCCAGCGCGTCCGATGTCTTGAAACTGAGGACCAGGAATATGACGCCGATGAACAGCACGGCATTGACCGAAGGCACGAAGATCTGCCCGGTATTGGTTTCCGAGGTGAAGAGGACTTCCATGCGCGGCAGGAAGCCGAGGTTGATGCCCTGGCGCACCATCGAGAAGGCGCCTGTTATGACCGCCTGGCTGGCGATGATCGTTGCGGCGGTCGCCAGGATGACGACCGGCAGCAGCGCCCATTTCGGATACATCAGATAGAAAGGATCGGACATCGTCGCCGGATTGCCGAGAACGAGGGCGCCCTGCCCGAGATAGTTCAGCGTCAGCGCCGGGAAAACCAGCAGGAACCAGGCCCACTGGATCGGGCGGCGGCCGAAATGGCCGAGATCGGCGTAGAGCGCCTCCGCACCTGTCACAGTCAGGAAGACGGCGCCGAGCACGACGACGCCGTAAAAGCCCTCATGCAGCAGGAAGGCGACGGCATAATAGGGATTGAAGGCGGCGAGGATGCCGTAATCGTCGGAGATATGGGAAATGCCGGCGGCGGCCATGACGAGGAACCAGACGGCGGTGATCGGGCCGAAGAACTTCGCAACGGCGCCGGTGCCGCGCGATTGCACGACGAAGAGCAGCGCCAGGATCACCACCGAGATCGGCACGATATAGTCCGCGAGGCTGGGTGTGACGAGCTTCAGACCCTCGACGGCCGACAGCACGGACAGTGCCGGCGTGATCATCGCGTCGCCGAGGAAGAGGGCCGCACCCATCAGGCCGAGCAGCATCAGGATGGCGGTATGGCCGTTGGCGGTCTTCATCAAAAGGGCCAGCAGCGACAGCGTACCGCCCTCGCCGTCATTGTCGGCGCGCAGCAGGAAGAGCACATATTTGATGGTGACGATGATCGTCAGCGCCCAGATCATCAGCGAGATCAGGCTGATGACTTCAAAACGGGTGACACCGTCATGGGCCACCGGCTTCAGCGCCTCGCGAAAGGCATAGAGCGGGCTGGTACCGATATCGCCGTAGACGACACCGACGGAACCGAGCGCGAGATAGAACAGCTTTCGCGGCGTCATATGGCGTTCGTTCGGATGGCTCTCTTCGGACATGAAGTTGCAACAGGCTCCTTAGAGCCAGCCTTTCCAGCGGAAAAAGAAAAAGGGGATGACGGCGGATATCACCATCAGGGCCAGCGAATAGGGATAACCCGCGACCCAGGTCAGCTCCGGCATGATCTGAAAGTTCATACCATAGATGGAGGCGACCAATGTCGGCGGCAAGAACACCACCGAGGCAATCGAGAAAATCTTGATGATCGAGTTCTGCTCGATGTTGATCAGGCCCAGCGAAGCATCGAGCAGGAAGGTGATGTTGGCGGCAACGAAGGAAGCATGCTCCGACAGCGACTGGATATCGCGCGAGACGGTGCGGCAGAGCTCCTTCGCCTCGCGGTCCTGCTGGATCGCCGGGATCGTGTGAAAGAAGGTCAGCAGGCGGGCAAGCGAACCGAGACTGTCGCGCACCTTGCTGATCATCCGGTGATGGCCGGCAATATCGCGCAGCTTCTCCTCGAGGTAGTTCGAGGGCTTGCGCACCTTCCTTGCCCGATCGCCGAAGACATGCGTCGACAGGATGTCGAGGCGCGAGACGGAGATTTCGAGGATCTCGGCGGTGCGATCGACGATCGTCTCCAAGAGCTTGGCGAGAAGGGCGGCACCACTGCGCCAGTTTTCCGGCAGCCGGTGGAGGGCGGCGATGAACAGCGCAAAGGATTTGGGATGGGCGTAGCGAATGGTGACCAGGCGATTTCCGGCCAGGATGAAGGCGACATCGGTCAGCGTCGG
Organism: Rhizobium brockwellii; assembly: GCF_000769405.2. NCBI lineage: Bacteria > Pseudomonadati > Pseudomonadota > Alphaproteobacteria > Hyphomicrobiales > Rhizobiaceae > Rhizobium > Rhizobium brockwellii. Next base: position 530,848 of record NZ_CP053439.1, on the reverse strand, counting down.
TACGTCCGTATCAGCCTTCCAGAGCAGCGAGGCGGTCATGAAGACGGCATCGTTTTCGACATAGAGGCGGGCGGAAGGCTCGATATCCTTGAGATCGTCGCGGGTCGGGACCTCGATGCCGAGAATCTTCTCGACATAAAGCTCCTCATCACGGGTCGGCTCGATCATGTCGATCCAGACGACATCCTCGGGAAAGGATGCGGCATGCGACAGATCGCGGATCTCGACCGACTTGCAATTGGAACAGTAGGCGGTAATCACCGGTAGGCTCTCCGGCTGCATCCAACCTCAAAGGCCGGCATGCGCATTGTGCTCAACCGCATCGCAGTTCCCAATCCTTCGATCGACAAGACAACTCCGAACTTGCAGGCGGGCGGCCTCTTCGAAACGAAGACGACCGTCATTGAGCATCTGCAGCAAAACGCCATCATGGCGCCGCGGCATATGAAGCAAAGCCGTGAAATAATCAAGACATCTTCCGTGAAGCGCGGCTTTTCACCACGTTTCCCCCACAATTTGGGGTATCCGCCGCGGCGATTCGGTCCGCTAAAGCGCCGCGCTTTGGCCGCTGCACACGTCCCGGTGACATGCATTTTACTTTATGCATGCCGTTAACCCGGAACCGCTGTCCACTTCCGGGCGACATGCATTATTCGAAGACGATTGTCGGTGCCGGACGCTGGGGCTGGCCGGCCACCTGCTCCCAGACCTTGGCGGCGATGCCGCGATAGATGCCGGCGACGACGCCGTTCGGCTCGGAGGCGACGAGCGGCGTGCCGGCGTCGGAGGTTTCGCGAATATTCATCGTCAGCGGCACTTCGCCGAGGAAGGGCACGCCGATGCGCTCGGCCTCCTTGCGGGCGCCGCCATGGCCGAAGATGTCGTAGCGAGTGCCGGTATCCGGGGCGATGAAATAGCTCATGTTCTCGACGATGCCGAGCACCGGCACCTCGACCTTGCGGAACATGTTGAGGCCCTTGCGGGCATCGATCAGCGCGAGATCCTGCGGCGTCGAGACGATGACGGCGCCGGCCAGCGGCACCTGCTGGGCCATGGTCAATTGCACGTCGCCGGTGCCGGGCGGCATGTCGACGACGAGGACGTCGAGTTCGCCCCAGGCGACTTCGCGCAGCATCTGCAGCAGCGCCGACTGGACCATCGGACCGCGCCAGATCATCGCCGTCTCCTCGTCGACAAGGAAGCCCATCGACATGACCTTGAGGCCATAATTCTCCATCGGATTGATGATCCGGCCGTCGATCTGCGTCGGGCGGCCGGATATCTTCAACAGCCGCGGCATCGAGGGACCATAGATGTCGGCATCGAGAATGCCGACGCGAAGACCGTTGGCGAGCAGGCCGAGTGCGAGATTGACGGCGGTGGTCGACTTGCCGACCCCACCCTTGCCCGATGCGACGGCGATGATCGCACCGATGCCGGGCACACCGATCTTGCCGGCGCGTGGCGGCTGTTGAGGAGCGTGGGCGTGGCCCGCATGATCGTGCCCGGCATGACCGTGAGGCGGGTTCGCCGCAGGGCGGGCAGCCGGAGCGGCGGCTGCCGCCTTCTTGTCCGCCGTCAGTGTGACGAGGGCGCCCTTGACACCCGGCATTTCCTTGATGACGCGCTCGGCGGCGAGGCGCATCGGCTCCAGCTCCTTGGCGCGATCGGCCGGAACGGTGATGGAGAAATAGACCTTGCCGTCGGAGATGAAGACGTCGGATACCATGCCGAGCTCGACGATATCGTGCTCGAGATCCGGTCCACGCACGGTCTTCAGCGTTTCGAGAACCTGTTCCTTGGTGACGTCGGTCATTCCACCCTCACTGCTTCTTCTTGCAGACTACGGCGCCGCGCGTCTTTCAAGACGCGCAAAGGACGCTGTAGCACTTTGAATTGCTGCATGATTTCAGCCTTGATCGATTCCGATCAAGGCTGAAATCATGCAGTAGAGATAGTGGAGACGGAAGCCTTCGCCAAACAAAATCATCGCGAAGAAAATCGATTGCCGGCTTGCTGGAAAGAGCACCGGGGAGAATTGGCGATCCGTTGCGGCCATCAAGTCCGCCGGGCTTTCGCCCTGATGGCCGCAACGGTCTCCCCGAGAACCGGCGCAATCCGGGGCGAACTAGAGCAAGCCCAGCAAAAGGCCAGCAAAAAATGAACGTGGAAGGCGAAATCGCAGACAGCCGGGAAAGAAGCGGTGCCAAAACGCAACAACCGCCGCCGACACCGAAGTGCCGGTAGAAAGGCGGCATCGGCGTCGGGCAGCGGTGTGTCGGCCGCGCCATTTCCTGGCGCTGGTCTCAAAGTCCCCTCTGGACCTCTCGCAGAAGAGATGCAGAAAGCGTGCCAGATGGAAAATCGGGGAAAAGACCGCAAAAGCGCCTGTGACAGCCCCTCAGCAGAGAACGATATGCCTATGCGCTGGGCGGCTTCGAAAGCACTCGGTTGTTTTTTGCAACTTATTTGATCAGGCCGATGCGCAGCGCCTTGGCGACGGCCTGGGTGCGGTTGACCGTGTCGAGCTTCTTGGTGGCGCGATTGAGGTAGTGATTGACCGTGTGCTCGGACAGGGTGAGGATTTCGGCGATTTCGGCGCTGGTCTTGCCGGCCGCCGTCCAGTTGAGGCAATCGATCTCGCGGTCGGTCAGCGTCTCCGTCATGCGCGTATCGAGGTTGCGGATCTCGGCAAGCCTGTCGAAGACATGGATGGCGATGTAGCAGAGCTCGCGCATCTCGGCCGGGCTGAAGGGTTCGCGGTCGCCGGCGAAAGAGATGGCGCCGCGCAGGCCGGAGGGCTCATGCGTCGGGAAATAGGCGCAGCGCATCATCTTGAAACGTTCGAACAGGGAGGCGACGAGAATGGACTTGCCGTCATCCCGCGACAAGTTCTGCCGCGACATGTCATAGAAGAAGGGCCGCGCCGATGTTCTGAGCCGCCTGAGGACCGGGCTGTTCACCATCAGGCCCTCCTGGTCGTAGAGCGCCAGAAGCTCGGCCGGCCAGCTGGTGATGACGGTGCTGCCCTGAAGATCGAAGGAGGTGATCGGCGGCAGGTTGAGAACCATGAAGGCACGGCTGCGATAGGCTTCCGTCACCCGTTTCATGAAACGGAAAATATCGAACTGGGTCTTCAGGCCCGCTATTTCCTGAACATAATCGTCTTCTTCCGTGGATGTTTGCGACAAGGGTGCCATCACATTTCTTCATCTTCGGCACAGCGGCCGGCAAACCGTTTGCGAAACCTGCCCGCTATGGGTGTTTCGATTGCATCGGGGAACGACGATCGCTGGTGGAATCGGCTTCATCGCTGAGCGTTCGGCCGGTGACTGGTTGTAGATTTCGCGGACCGTTCTAGTTGTGGTGATTCGCCGGAAAATCTCAATATCGCGCTCATCATAAGCATGCTCTGCGATCGCGTCCAGCAGCGGGCCGATTGTGATTTTTTCCGTCAGCGGCGCGGACCGAGCCGGACGCGCATGCCTTCCATGATCCTGACCGCCGCCAGCTGAACGGGAACGGCCCATTGATGCAGAAGTTCCATCGACAAGCGATAGGCCGGGCCGGTAATCGAAATGCCCCCCATAAAGGTCCGATCCTCCGACCAGACGGGTGCGGCAATGCAGCGGATGCCGGCCTCATGCTCTTCGCGGTCGAAGGCATAACCCTGATCGGCAATCTCGCGGATTTCGGCAAGCAGCGTTTCGGCAGAGACATGGGTCGAGGCGGTAAAGCTGGTGAAGCTCAGGCCAGCGATGAGATCGACGAGGCTTTCGGCCGGCAGCAGCGAAAGGGCGGCCTTGCCGACGCCGGTGCAATAACAGGGCGAGGCATTGCCGATCTGCGAATACATGCGCACCGGCTGACGGCCTTCGACCTTATCGAGATAGATGATCGACTGGCCCCTGAGAACGCCGAGATGCACCGTCTCGCCAGTTGCCCGCTGCAGATCGGCGAGGTGCGGCTCGGCGATCAGGCGGAATTCGTTGCGCGCCCAGCTGCGCGCGGCAAAATCGAGCAGGCGCAGGCCGGGCGCATAGCGGCCGTCGCCATCGAGCTCCAGCAACCCCTCCTCCACAAGATGGGTGAGCTGGCGATGCAGCGTGCCGCGCGGCTGGCCGGCAAGGGCCAGGATATCGGTGAAACGCAGCGGCGCATCCGCATGGGTGACAAGATCGAGCAGAACCATCAGTTTGCCGAGCGTGCCGGTCTCTCGTGCCTGTGCTGCGCCGCCGCCGTTTGAATCCATTGCATCATCCACCCTTGACAGAAAGGGCACTGTAATTCGATAATTCCATATAGTCAAATTAAGTTCCAAATAATGGAACGGCGATAAGGTCGGGAGGCGACTGTGACCATGATGCCAGCAGCACAATTTCCCGAGTTCAAAGACCGAGCCGTGCTCGTGACCGGCGGCGGATCGGGCATCGGTGCTGCGATCGTCGAAGGTTTCGCGCGCCAAGGCGCCAAGGTCTCGTTCATCGATATCGCCGAGGCCGCCGGCCGCGAACTCGCCGAAAGGCTGTCGCGGGAGACCTTGCATCCGGTCTCCTTTCACCATGCCGATCTGCGTGACATCGAGGCGATCCGGCGCACGGTCGATAGCGTCATTGCCAGCTCGGGGCCGATCCGCGTGCTGGTCAACAATGCCGCCTGGGACGACCGCCATGAATTCGACGCTGTGACCGAGGCCTATTGGGACAACAACCAGGCGGTCAACCTCAAGCATGTGTTCTTCACCTCGCAGGCAGTCGTGCCGTCGATGCGGACGGCCGGCGGCGGGGCGATCATCAATATGTCGTCGATCGCCTTCAAGCTGAACATGGGCGCCTTTCCCGCCTATGCGGCGGCCAAGGCGGCGGTCGTCGGGCTGACGAAGAGCCTGGCGGGCAGGCTCGGGCCGGAGAACATCCGGGTCAACTGCATCCTGCCCGGCATGGTCGTCACCGAACGGCAGATGCAACACTGGCTCACCGAGGAGAGCATTGCGCGCTCGGTCGAGGACCAGTGCCTGAAGGTCGCTCTCAAACCCGATGCGATCGTCGGCCCCTGCCTGTTTCTTGCATCCGACTGTGCGGCGGCGATGACCGCCCAGTCCCTGATTGTCGATGGAGGCGTTCTGTAATGGCAAATCCCGCTTATGTCGCGGTGGACTGGGGCACCAGCAGCTTCCGGCTCTGGCTGATGGGCAGGGACGGCACCGTCCTTGCCGAACGCCGCAGCGGCGAAGGCATGACGAGCGCGGCAAAAACCGGCTTTTCCGCCGTGCTTGCCGGCCATCTCACAGCCATCGAGGCGCCGGAAAGCCTGCCGGTGATCGTCTGCGGCATGGCCGGCGCCAGGCAGGGCTGGGTCGAGGCCGGCTATATCGATGTCCCGGCGCCGCTCGCTTCGATCCTGACCGGGGCGGTCTCCGTGCCAGGCGAAAGCCGCGACATCCGCATCCTGCCGGGCCTTGCCCAGCGGGACTTGGCGACACCCGACGTCATGCGCGGCGAAGAAACCCAGCTTCTCGGCGCGCTCGGCCGCGCAAGCTCCGGGGCGCAGGCGGTCTGCATGCCCGGCACCCATTCGAAATGGGTGCATGTGACGGACGGCAAGGTCACCGGCTTTTCGACCTTCATGACCGGCGAGCTTTTCGACGTCATCAGCAAGCACACGATCCTTTCGCATGCCGTTACCGGTGCAGAAGAGCAGCCGGCGGATGCGGCAGCCTTCGAGGCCGCCGTCTCGGCCGCTTTTACGCGCCCGGCCCTTGCCTCCAACCTGCTGTTCACCGCCCGCTCGGGCCAGCTTCTGCACGGGATTTCTGCCGCAGCGGCGCAAGCCCGGCTTTCCGGCACGCTGATCGGCCTCGAAATCGCCGGCGCGCTGCAAGATACGGCAAACGGCACCGACATCACCCTCGTCGCCTCCGGGCGCCTGCAGGCGCTCTACGAACAGGCCTTCAAAACCCTCTCCCTTGCCTTCACCGCCATCGACGCCGACGCCGCCGTGCGCCGCGGGCTTTCGGCTGCCGCCGAAGCCATCTGGCCGAATTGAGAAAGCTGACACGATGAACCGTATCCCCTTCCCCGACATGAAGCGCCCGCTGATCGCCATCCTTCGCGGCATCCGGCCTGACGAAACCGAAAGCGTCGTCGGTGCTCTGATCGAAAATGGCCTGACGGCTATCGAGATCCCGCTCAACTCGCCGGAGCCGTTCAAATCCATCGAGATCGCCGCGAAGATGGCGCCGGCCGAAGTGCTGATCGGCGCCGGCACGGTGCTGACCGTCGAGGCGGTCGACAGCCTGTATGCGGCCGGCGGCAAGCTGCTCGTCACCCCGAATGTCGAGCCCGAGGTGATCATCCGGGCGCGCGACTACGGCATGGTGACGATGCCGGGCGTCTTTACGCCGACCGAGGCGCTGGCGGCAGCACGGGCCGGCGCCACCGGTCTCAAATTCTTTCCGGCCAGCGTGCTCGGCCCTTCCGGCATCACGGCGATCCGGGCAATCCTGCCGCCGGAGCTCACGATTGCCGCCGTCGGCGGTGTCTCGGACAAGAATTTCGGCGATTATACCAAGGCCGGCATCTTCGCTTTCGGCCTCGGCACCAGCATTTACAAACCCGGAATGACCGTGTCAGCGGTTGCCGAGCGCGCCAAGGCGACCATTTACGCCTATGATGCAGCCATTGGGAGCGTGAACGTATGACTGATATTTATGAGTTCGAAGGCAAAACACTTTGCAATACCAATTCCGTGCTCGGTGAAGGCCCGACCTATGATCCGGATAGTAATACCGTCTGGTGGTTCAACATCCTCGGCAAGGAACTGCACGAACTCAATCTTTCGACGGGCGCGAAAAAGGTGCATCCGTTGCCTGTGATGGCGAGCGTGCTTGCCCGCATCGACGCCGGGCGGCAGCTGATCGCGACGGAAGAAGGGCTTTTCGTGCGCGACATCGCAAGCGGCAACCTCACCTTCTACGCAGCACTCGAAAACGACAGGCCGGAAAACCGTTCGAACGACGGCCGCACGCATCCTTCCGGTGCGCTCTGGATCGGCACGATGAGCAAGCGGGCGGAAAACCAGGCCGGCGCCATCTATCATGTCGCCAGCGGCAAGGTGACGAAGATCTTCAACGGCATCAGCATCCCGAATTCGATCTGCTTCTCGCCTGACGGCACGGTCGGCTATTATACGGATTCCCGGATCAACCGGCTGATGCGCGTCATGGTCGATCCGTTGACCGGCCTGCCCTCGGGCGAACCGATCGTGCTCGTCGACAGCATGGACGAGCCCGGCGACATCGACGGCTCGGTGGTCGATGCCGATGGTTATATCTGGAATTCGCGCTGGGGCGCCGGCGTCGTCGACCGCTATAATCCGGATGGACTGCGCATCTCGCGTTATAAGGTTCCCGCCGTCCAACCCTCCTGCCCTGCCTTCATCGGCGTCAATGCCGACCGGCTCGCAGTGACGACTGCCTGGGAAGGGCTCGACGAGGATGCGCGGTCGGCGCAGCCCAGTGCCGGCGCGCTGCTGGAACTCGGCATCGACGTCAAAGGCGTGTTCGATCCCGTCTATGTGATCTGATTTTTGCTTGCCATCGGTGATCAGAGGCGCCCCTGACCGGGGCGCTTTTTCTCGTTTTGGTTGCCGCTCATCAATAAATGTTCCGTAAGAATCGAGAAATTTTCCGTGTTTTCAACCGGAACCAATCACTCCGCCAGTCATTTTCCCTTCGAACTGGCGCGGTAACGAGACCTGAGAAACAGGTGTTGCCGGGTCAGGGATCACTAGAAAAAAACGAAGGTAGGTTCGAAATGACACGCAAACTCTTGACGACCGTTGCCGCTGGCGCCCTGTTTGCCACGGCTTTCGCACCGGCAGCATTCTCGCAGACGGCTCCGCAGCCTGCGGACCCCGCTGCTCCGACCCAGGCGGCTCCCGCCGATCCGGCAGCGCCGAAGCCGATGACGCCTGACGTCACCAAGCCCGCAGGCGATGCCGCACAGGCTCCGGCCGCAGCACCGACGGCAGATACGGCTCAGGCCGGCTATCTGACGGAACAGTCTCCGGATCAGGTCAGCGCCAACACCTATATCGGCCAGTCGGTCTATAACGGCAACAATGAAAGCATCGGCAGCGTCAACGACTTGATCCTCAAGAAGGACGGCGGTTTTGTTGCTGCAATCGTTGGTGTCGGCGGCTTCCTCGGCATCGGCGAAAAGAATGTCGCCGTGCCGATGGAAAAGATTACCGTCGCCCAGAACACCCAGGACGGCAGCGTCAAGCTGACGACCAGTGAAACGGCTGAATCGCTGAAGGCCGCACCTGAGTTCAAGACGCTGGCGATGCAGTCGGCCGAAAAGGCTCCGGCTGCGACCGGTACCGATACCACGGCGACCGGCTCGACTACGCCTAAGTAATCCGTGCGCGGTAGTATAGCGTAGGCGATGGCGCTCCCAGGGGCGCCATCGCTTTATGCGCTGACACGCTCCATCGCGGTCGGATCATAATAGTTTTCGTGCAGGAAGCGTAGCGTGGCGATACCGTCGGCCGGACGGCCGAAGTGATAGCCCTGGCCCATGCCGCAGCCGAGCATGCGTAACTTCACCGCCTCGGCATAATCCTCGATGCCTTCCGCGACGACTTCCAGCTCCAGGCCCTCGCACATGGTAAGGATCGCCTTGACGATGTGTTCGGAGGCGCGATCGGAATTGATGCGCGAGACGAAGGCGCGGTCGATCTTGATCTTGTCGAAGATGAAGTCGCGCAGGCGCCCGAGGCTCGACTGGCCGGTGCCGAAATCGTCGAGCGAGATGCGCACGCCGGCGGCGCGCAGATCGGCAATGATGCGGTGGGCGGTATCGGCCGAACTCATCACTGCCGTCTCGGTGATCTCAAGCTCCAGGCGATGCGGATCGAAGCCGACGCGGCCGAGGATCGACAGGACGCTGCTGCTCGTACCCGGATCCATCAGCTGGGCCGAAGACAGATTGAACGACAGGAAGAGTTCGCGCGGCCAGGAAAGTGCGGCTTCGGCGGCTTTGCGCAGCAGCGCCTCCGACAGCGCATCGATGAAGCCGCGCTCTTCGGCCAGCGGCACGAAGACGCCGGGCGACACGAAGCCGAGATCGGGATCGTTCCAGCGGGCAAGCGCCTCGAAACCGACGACCTGATTGTTGGACAGCGAGACGATCGGCTGGAAATGCACATCGATCGCGTCTGAGATGATGGCGTTTCTGAGCGCCTGCTCCAGCTGCGTCGCGCGCTTCATCTCCTGGGCGATCTCGCGCGAATAGACGGTGATCTGGCCGCGGCCGCGGCGCTTGGAGCGGTAGAGGGCGGTTTCGGCGCTCTTCAGCAGTTCCTCGCAATCCTCTCCGGCGAAGGGATAGATGGAAAAGCCGAGGGAGGCAGAGAGACGGACGTTGCGGTCACCAAGATCATAAGGCGCCGACAGCACCTCGCGGATCATCTGGCCGAATTTCTCGGCACTCGCCCGCTCAAAGATCAACGGCAATACGAAGGCGAATTCGTCGCCATCGTGGCGGGTGACCAGCGCGCCATCCGGAATACAGGCCCTGAGACGATGGGCGACCTGACAGAGGATTTCATCGCCGGCTGTCGAGCCGAACAGATCGTTGATCGGCTTGAAACTGTCGAGGTTGACGATGCCGATGGTGAAGGGCGCCGGATCGCTGGCGCGCTCGGCGGAGATCTGCAAGACCTTGTCCCGCATGCGATTGCGGTTGCCCAATCCGGTCAGCGGATCGGTATAGGCCATCGCCTGAAGCTCATTCTGACCGACGGTCAAGAAAGCTATTTCCGCCGATTTCATCATCCAAACCCGAGCTTTCCTCCGGAGCCATGCAGAAGAATGACCGGCAGGTCTTAACAATTCGATAGTAAATCAGCGGCATAACCGCTTGAACCTCCCCAAAATCTAGGGAGTTGACGGGTATTTTGGCGCCTGCACACTTTTTCGCGACATGCTTCAGTTTCGTGCTCGTATGGCCTCATTCATTAGATATTTCTGAAATACCGTCTCCAGCATGTCGGGGCTGACGGGTTTCATGATGACGTCGTCCATGCCTGATTTGACGCATTCGGCGCGGTCACGCTCGAAGGCCTGGGTGAGCACGCCGATGATCGGGGTGCGAATGCCGCCGCCGGTTTCCTCCATCTGCCGGATGAGGCGCGCGGCCTCGAAGCCGTTGAAGCCCGGCAGGGAAATATCCATCAGCACGATCTGCGGTCGGTGCTCGGCCCAGAGGCGCACGGCCTCGTCGCCGGTCGCCGCCAACATATGGCGGTAGCCGAGGCCTTCGAGGATCTGCGAAAAGACGATCTGGTTGATATCATTGTCTTCGGCAACGAGAACCTGCAGGCCGACCGTATCGTCGGAAATGCTGATTTCCCAATCCGCATCCGAACCGGCGGCGCTGCGGCTGCTGCGATTGAAATGGCGGGCGATCTGGAAGGTGAGCTCGTTGGCGATCTGGAACCCGTCCATGACGAGCGCCGGGATGCCGTATTGCTCGGCAAGCTCGAGGCAGCGCATGCCCATCTGGTTGTCGATGATCAGCAGATCGAGCGAGATGCCGGAGGAGGTGGCGATTTCCAGGAACCGCTCCTCTTCGTCTTCACCGCGGACAGAGCAGGATTCGAAGCCGTATTTCGTCAGCGTCCGCAGCGCGGCGGTCTCGGCGGCGAGGTCGGCAGTAACGACGAGGACCTTGCGGCCGGAGAAATTCTCCGGAACGATCGCTTCCATCGCCGCCGGTTCGCGCCGTTCGATGCCGCTTGGCACCGGCACATAGGCCCGGCGATAGCTTTGATTGCTGGAGGCGGTGATCGCGGATGCTTGGCCGAACTCGTCGAGATCGGCGCCGTCGCGCGGCAGGTCCTGCATGGTCGACACCAGGAAATAGCGGCCGGGCTTGCCGATGCGGTGCTTGCGGCTGACGATATCGCGCTCGATGCCGTCGCGGGAGATCTGCCGCTGGCGGGAGACGGACATCTCGCCGGTCTCCAGCACATGGCGGTCGCTTTCCTCGAAGCGCTTGGCGATCTCCTCTGAAAAAAGATCGCCGCTCTTGCGCCCAAGCACCTCGTCGGCGCTCGTCTGATATTTCTCGCAGAAAGCGAGATTGACCGCGACATAGGTGAGGTTGCGATCCTTGACGAACAGCGGAAACGGCAGATTGTCGAGAATGTCCTCGGTGAGCTGTACCCGCTCCAGATCGGAGCGCCATTGCTCTTCGCGCTTCTTGTTCTCGGAAATGTCGGAGATGATGCTGACGCCGTAACCGCCCGGCAGCCTGCGCTTGACGAAGCGGACCCAGCGGTCGGCGCCGTGGCGCTCGACGGCATCGAAGCGCTCGCGCCAATGCGAGGCGATTTTCTGCGACAGCCAGTCCTCGCGGCTCAGCGAGCCGCCCTGCCTGACATCATACTGCTGGCGAATGCCGGTGTCGTACATCGCGCCGAGGAAATCCCGAAGCCGCGTGCCCGGTTTCAGCATTTCGGACGGCAGCGGAAAGAATTCGAGTATCTGGCGGCTCGCGAAGACCAGATGATCATTCTTGTCGTAGATGATGAAAGCTGCGGAAAGGCTGTCGCACACCACATCGAAAAGCGCCGTCTGCAGATCGGCCTCGGCGGGAGCCCCATCGATTTCTGATGATGTGTCCGCCTTTTCGAAGCCGGCACTCATGCTATTGCGTCCCACATCTGTTCGATTTCACAGCTTCCGGAAGTATGTGATTAGAAATGCCATTTTTATGTTAAAACCGGCTTAACATTACCCACCCCCGAATTCGGGGGCGCCCCGATCACGCTTTGGGAAAGCGCATCGAAACCCCTTCCCTCCGGCCTGCGAATCCCCGAAAATAGCCCATGGCCATCAGACAGCTTTCCGAAACGCTCATCAACCAGATCGCCGCCGGCGAAGTCATCGAACGGCCGGCGAGCGCTGCCAAGGAACTGATCGAAAACGCGCTCGACGCGGGCGCGACGCGCATCGAAATCGCCACGGCTGGCGGCGGCAAGGCGTTGCTGCGCGTCAGCGACAACGGCTCGGGCATGGACGCGACCGATCTGGAACTGGCGGTCAGGCGCCACTGCACCTCGAAGATATCGGAGACGCTCGAGGATATCCGCACGCTCGGCTTCCGCGGCGAGGCGCTGCCCTCGATCGGCTCGGTCGCAAGGCTCAGTATTGCAAGCCGCAGGCGCGACAGCACAGGCGGCCACGAGATTGCCGTTGCCGGCGGCAAGATCGCGCATATGCGCCCGGCTGCCGCCAATCCCGGGACGATCGTCGAAGTGCGCGACCTGTTCTTCGCGACACCCGCCCGGCTCAAATTCCTGAAGACGGAGAAAGCCGAGGCCGGCGCCATTACCGAGATCGTCAAGCGCATGGCAATCGCCTTTCCGGCGGTACGCTTCGTGCTGTCGGGTTCGGACCGCACGACACTGGAATTTCCGGCGACCGGCGACGACCATCTGGCGCGCATGGCGCAGGTGCTCGGCAAGGAATTCCGCGACAACGCCATTGCGCTCGACGCCGAGCGCGAGGAGATCTCGCTTACCGGCTTTGCCGGCGTGCCGACCTTCAATCGCGGCAACTCCGCCCACCAATACGCTTTCGTCAACGGCCGGCCGGTGCAGGACAAGCTGATCCTCTCGGCGATCCGCGGCGCCTATGCCGAGACGATCCCATCCGGACGCTATCCGGTGGCGGTGCTGTCGATCACGCTCGATCCCGCTCTCGTCGACGTCAACGTGCATCCGGCAAAATCCGACGTGCGGTTCCGCGATCCTGGCCTGGTGCGCGGCCTGATCGTCGGCGCCATCCGCGAGGCCTTGACGCGCGACGGCAGCCGGGCGGCAACGACCGGGGCGAGCGATATGCTGCGCTCTTTCCGCCCCGGTTTCCAGCCGAATAGCCAGCGGCCGCAGACGGAATGGTCGGCCGAAACGTCGCCCTCGCGGCCCTATCAGCCGACATCGGGTTTCGGCGAGCGGCCACAGGCGTCCTTCGACGGACTTTCGATGCCGACGGCGCGGGCCGAGCCGCAGTTTTCGCCGCAGCCGACAGCCCCTGAATCGACCGCGCGCTATCCGCTCGGCGCGGCGCGGGCGCAGATCCACGCAAACTACATCGTTGCCCAGACCGAGGACGGGCTCGTCATCGTCGACCAGCATGCAGCACACGAGCGGCTGGTCTTCGAGGCGATGCGCAAGGCGCTGCATTCTAAGCGGTTGGCCTCGCAGGTGCTGCTCATCCCCGAGATCGTCGATATTCCGGAAGAGGATTGCGACCGGCTGATGCAGCATGCGGCCGAGCTTTCCGAACTCGGCCTTGCGATCGAGCGTTTCGGCCCTGGCGCGATCGCCGTGCGCGAGACGCCGGCGATGCTCGGCGAGGTCGATGCGCATGGGCTGATCCGCCAGCTTGCCGACGAGATCGCCGAATGGGACACGGCGTCGGGCCTATCGGCCAAGCTCGAATATGTGGCGGCGACCATGGCCTGCCACGGATCGGTGCGCTCCGGACGGCGGCTGCGGCCGGAGGAAATGAACGCGCTGCTCCGGGAGATGGAAGTAACGCCCGGCTCCGGCCAGTGCAATCACGGCCGGCCGACCTATATCGAATTGAAGCTCAGCGATATCGAGCGGCTTTTCGGCAGAAGCTAAAAAAGCTGGAAAAGCGGCCGTTGCGGGAGTATGGCAAACTAAAGCGTGTCGCGATCTTTCAGATCGCTTGCCACGCTTTAGGTCTTTGATGTTCCGCATGTCGTGATCGCAAAACCGCGGCACACTTTTGCGCGACATGCTCTAATGACAGACGGCAGGGAACGGAGCGCATGAATTTGTTCGAAGGGCACGGAAACCGCGAGGCGAAGATCCGGTATCTCGATGGCGATTTCCAGATTCTCTCGCCCGGCTCCTATGTCATCTGCGCGATGACGGGGAAACAGATCCCGCTCGACGAGCTGCGCTACTGGAGCGTCGCCCGGCAGGAACCCTATGCCGACGTGATCTCGGCCATCGATGCCGACAAACGCGCCGGCGTGCTGCCGAACCAGCGGCGCTAGAACAGGATGATTTTAGGCCGGGTCGGCTGTCCTGATAGAAGATTGAAATCTTGGCACAACGAGCGGTCACACGTCCGACCCGCCCCACGAAGGACGGGCCGTTTGCGTGATCCGATCCCCACAGGGGCAACGGTTCACTTGAATTTCGCCATATTCTCTGGCGTCACGAGCGCAGCGCCGGAATCGATCAAAGACTCAACCTTCTCTCCGCGAATCGATTTTACCAACGCATCCACACCGAGTTCAGCCATCTTGGTGGGGAACTGCGCAACCGACGCATCCTCGACTCCACTCTTCAGCGCTTCCTCTTCGCCGCAGCAGAAATCGAAACCGACCAGCACAATCTTGTCATTGGCAGTGCCGGCGTTCTTGATTGCGCGCGCCGCGCCAGCAGCGGGCGGGCCGCAAGCGGCATAAATGGCCTTGAGATCCGGGTTCTTCGTGAGCAGATCCTCGGCGACACTGATCCCGAGCTCCTCGGTGCAGTTTGTTGCGCCTTTCCCGACGATCTTGACATCAAGGCCGTTCAACCCTTCAAGCATACCGTTCACGCGGTCATCAAGCGCCGGCACCCCGGGCACGCCCTCGAGAATCCCGAGCGTGTCGCCGGCTTTAAGAACGGTTTTGAGATATTCGCCAGCGATTTTGCCCGCAGCGAAATTATTGGTCGTGGCAAGCGCCGTCCTGCCTTTCCAATCCGGAATGTTGTTATCCATCAGCACGATCTTGACACCGGCCGCCACCGCCTTGTCCAGGGCAGTGGACACAGTGGGATCGACGGGCGTGAGGGCAATGCCCTGCACGCCTCGTGTCACCATGGACTCGATCTGTGCAATCTGGCCCTCGATGTCGGTTGCTGATGTACCTTGCCCGTAGATGATCTCGACGCCGGGATTTCTCTTTGCATAATCTTTGGCGGCGTTCTCCATTGTTGCGAAGAACGGTACAGGGAATTTGGTTATAAAGCCGAGCTTGACCGGCTCCTGCGCCCAGGACGGGACTGCAGCGACGGCCAGGAGCGCAAGAGCTCCCAGCAGGGATTGCTGTTTCATGATAGACCTCCCATGTTTCGACCACCCTCCTCTAGAGCGATCTCGTTGTCCGCTGCCCCAAAGAAGCAGCGATCTTCCTTAAGCCTCGCCGCCGACAATCATCGCGACAAGGTCTTGCTTGTTCGCTTGCGTTGGCTTTAGTTCACCCACCTTGCGACCCTGCCGCAGCACAACCGCCCGATCGGCGATTTCGACGACATGCTCCATATTGTGCGTGATGATGATCACGGCATTGCCGTCGGCTTTGAGCTGATGGATAAGGTCAAGAACCTGGCGAGACTCGCGAAGACCGAGGGCGGCGGTTGGTTCGTCAAGGATTACCAGCTTGCGCGCAAAAACAATGGCGCGCGCGACCGCGATCGCCTGTCGCTGTCCCCCAGACATCAGCGCGACCGGCGCATCGAATCTCGGCAGCTTAACCTTCAGGCGATCGATGACACTCGCCGCTTCCCGCTTCATCAGGCCCGTGTTGAGGAAGCGGAGCGGACGCGGCAGCCAGGAGGGGAAAGAGATTTCTCGTCCACAATAGAAATTCTGTACCGGGGTCAGGTTGTCGAAAAGCGCCAGATCCTGATAGACGGTTTCAATACCGGCGCGGCGGGCGGCGGCCGTTGAATGGAGCGATACGGGCGCACCATCCACGAGGATCTCTCCTTCGTCGAGACTATGAAGCCCACTGATGCATTTGACGAGGGTCGACTTGCCGGCGCCGTTGTCACCCAAGAGAGCGGTTACCTCACCTGCATAGGCATCAAAGCTTACATTTTTCAGGGCATGGATGGCGCCAAAGCGCTTCTGGGCGTTTCGAACCGAAAGTGCCGGTGTGGTGGATGCAGTGTTCATTGCACTCTCGCCGATTGAAGCACACGCGCGCGCGCCTCGAGATGGTTACGAAGCACGTCGGCCTCTACGGCGATGACGATGACGAGCCCAATCGCGATCATTTGAAAGAACACGTCGACCCCCAGAAGGTTAAGGGCGTTGCGGATGACGCCGATCAGCACGGCGCCGATCAGGGCGTGGCCGAGATGGCCTCGTCCGCCAAGGAAGCTGGCGCCGCCGATAATCACCGCAGCAATCGTGTCGAGTTCCAAAAGATTGCCGTAGATTGGCGAGGCGGCGGCGGTCCGTCCTGCGAGCAGCACCGCGCCGACACCTGCACAAAAGCCGCAAATAATGTAGGTTGCGAGCAGAACGCCCTTTACCGGGATACCCATGCTTCTGGCGGCATTCGGCGCGCCGCCGACCGCATAGATCCAACGGCCAAAGACCATCGACTTCGTCAGGATCAGAAAAAGAAGCGCGAACATCGCAACGGCAAAGAAGGAATTGGGCACACCAAGCGTCGTACCACCACCGATCGCGGTCACTGCATCGGGCATCCCGCGCATGGTGGTGTGGCCGGGCGCCAATGCAAGTGCCAGACCGCGGCAGATACTCAAGGTCGCAAGTGTAATGATAAAGGGGTGTGGCAGCCGACCGTAGACAAAGACCAGGCCGTTGACGGCACCAATGGCAGCGCCGGCAAGCAGCATGGCCATAATGACGACGACTGAAGAATCAACCTGCTGATAGACAAGTCCGCCGATGACTGTTGCCAGCGCAAGATTCGAGCCGACAGACAGGTCGATGCCGCGCGTCAGGATAACGAGTTGCTGCCCCATTGCTACAACAGCAATCACTGCAGTCTGCGCCAGGATGTTCCCCAGGTTAACCGGCTTTAGAAAAGCCGGCGTGATCAAACTGACGACGGCGATGAGCATAATCAGGATCAATAGAGGGCCAAGGCTCAATAGCTTCAGTCCGAATGTGATGCCAGATTGTCTGGGCTGGAAGGTTGCATCGTGCGAACCACCAGGCCGGGACGAATTCTGAGGCAGAATCCCGGAGTCTTCCAAATTCCCCTAGCCTCCCCCGTTTTCTATACATAAGAAACATATGATACACGTGCGTCAAATTGTTTTTTATGGATATCTAATCATACTGAGAGTTGCACCATGAGAACGGATACGACTTTCAAGCGGGCATTCAATGATATGATCGATATCATTCGCACGCTCGATCTTGGGGCGGAATTGCCGTCCGAAAATGCACTGCGCGCCCAGCTTGGCGTGAGCAGAACAACGGTGCGGAAGGTGCTGGCGGGGATGTCCGCACGTGGGATCATCATATCTGAAGCGCACAGGCGGATCATACGTGAGCAGCCACGGCAGAAAGAGCGCTATCCGAAGAAAGAGACCTTGGCAATTTCGGAACAGGTCGAGACGAGCTTCATGGAATGGATGCTGCGCGGCGATGCCTGTCCGGGCACAGAAATCAACGAGGCGGAACTAGCTCGGAAATTCGGCGTCGCGACAACGATTGTCCGTGAGTTTCTCAATCGATTTCAGAAATATGGGCTGATCGAGAAGCGTCAGAATGCAGGCTGGGTTTTTAAAGGGTTCACAGCCAGTTTCGCACTCGAACTGTTTGAGATCAGAGAGATGTTCGAAATGCGCTCCGCACGGCTTTTCTCTGCCCTGCCCGACGGGTCACCGGTCTGGAAACAGATCCAATCTATGCGGGCGGCACATCTGGAACTGCTCGCTGATATCGACGCTCGGTTTCAGGATTTCTCGGAACTGGACAGCCGGTTCCACCGGCTAATTACCGCAGTCGCGCCGAACCGCTTTATCGAAAGCTTCCAAGACGTTATAACCATGGTCTTCCACTATCATTATCAGTGGAACAAGCGTGATGAACGCGCCCGGAATGAGGTCGCCATCAAGGAACATCTCGCCCTGATCGAAGCCCTCGAAAGCCGCAATATCGCCTTGATCGATCGCGCATGCCGGTTGCATCTGACTTCCGCCCGCGAGACTTTGCTTCGCTCGATCGCGTGATAGCGTTGCATGTGGAGATGTACGCAGGACGAGACGTTTTGCAGCAGCCTGCTAGAGCCTTTCCGGGTTAGATTGAAGCATTCTGTTGGCTCAAACGGAGTCGGATGGTCGACCGGCTGGCGCGCGTCGTAGCCCAGCTCTACGGCCAAGCCGGCCGGTCGATCAGCCGGCCCGTTTCAGCCAACCCGAAGGGCCGGGCATCTTTCCGCCAGGGCAAAGGCGATCGGCTCGCACGTACCAAGGGGTATGCCCTTCGCCAATCGCCTTTGCCCTGACGAAAACCTGCTCCGGCAGAATGCTGCAATCTAACCCGGAAAGGCTCTAGAGCGGTTCAGCCTTTGCTGGAATTGCTTTAACCCCGGCCTTCATTTCCCGCAGGCGCCGCTCGCGGCAGGCGACAATCGCCCGGTCAATGATGAGGCTGGGGGCGAGGTGATCCTCGAAGACCATGTCGACCTCGATCACCCGGCTCTTTTCGACGAGCCGTGCCGCCTTGCCCTGATGGCCGGAGAGGCGGACGAAATCCTTGGAGGTGGTGACGATCAAGAGACCTTGACGTTCGGCGGTCGTCAGGATGTCGTCGATCTCCTCCTCGGTCAGATGCTCGTGATCGCCGAAGGATTTGGCGACGACGATCTCGGCGCCGCGGGATTCGACGGTGCGGAAGAATTTGGCGGGATCGGCAATGCCGGCGAAGGCGAGCACCTTGGTGCCGGCCAGCGTATTGTCGCCGCGCACTTTCAGCGATGCGGTGAAATAGGGCTTTGCCGCGCGCGCCGCCATGCGGACGATCCCGTCGGCGGCGTTGCCGCCGCCAACCTTCAGCAGGGCGGTCGCAGAACGCAGCTGCTGGCGGATCGGCGCACGGACCGGGCCACCCGGCACAATATGACCGTTGCCGAGGCCGCGGGTCGCGTCGATGACGAGCAGGGCATAGTCGATCGCCAGCCGGGCACTTTGGAAACCGTCATCCATGATGATGAGATCGGCGCCCTCCGCCGCCAGGCGCTGAGCCCCTTCGACGCGCCGGCGGGAAATCACCGTCAGCGCTTCCTGGGCAAGCAGCAAGGGCTCGTCGCCGACGGCGACCGCCCGGTGATGATCGGGGTCGACCACCGTCGTCACATCGAGCGAGCCGCCGTAACCCCTGCTGAGAAAGCCGGGTTTCAGCCCCTTCGCCTTGGCGGCACGGGCGATCGTCAGCGCCGTCGGCGTCTTGCCGGCGCCGCCGACGGTGAAATTGCCGACGCATATGACCGGAATGGGAACGGAGGCGCGGCGGGCATAGGCCATACGGTGGCCGGCGATACGGCCATAGAGAAAAGAAAGCGGCAGCAGCAGCCAGGCCCGCCAATCGGCTTTCCTCCACCAGAACGGTGGCGCTTCGGATATCATCTTGCCGTCCCGCTCCCCTGTCCGGCTTATTCTCACGCAATCCCTTGGGAAAGTCGCTGCGCGCTTTTCCCGGCAAAACCGCTATGCACTTTTGCTGGAATTGCTTTAGCCACAGCCAGTCCCCTGCTTTCGACCGGCTGGATTGAGAAGCCAAAACCTGAAAAAATGCAAGCCCTTAGAGGGCCGCGCGTCCGATAGGACGCGTAAAGGACGCTCTAAGACTTTGAACCAGCACTTAACCCCGAAAATCGGAATCGATTTTCGGGGTTAAGTGCTGGCGATCAGGCCGGCTGCAGGTCCGGCAGCAGGGTCTCAATGGCGGTGATATCGTCAAGCACATGATCGGCGGCGGCGGCAAGCGTCTCCCGCGAACCGGTGCCGGTCAGCACCGCTATCCGCAGGCCCGTGCCGGCATTCAGACCCATGTGCAGATCGTGATTGTTGTCGCCGACCATGGCGACCTCGGCGGGCGAAAGACCGGTCGCGGCGCAGAAGCCGAGCACCATGCCGGGCTCCGGCTTGACGCCGAAACCGCTGTCGTAGCCGGCGATGTATTCGATGTAGCCGGCAAAACCGAAGCGTTCCGCCGTCTGGCGGATCGATCGTTCGTTGTCGCTGGAGGCGACACCGAGCTTGAAGCCGCGCCGATGCAGCCGTGCAAAGAAGCCGGCGAGGTCGGTCACCGGCACGGAAAATTCGGCAGCGCTGGAAAAGAGCTCGTCGAGGCGGACCGTCAGTTCGCCGACATCGACCATCGAGCCCGCGGCAACGAGACCCTCGGCGATCTGGCGGGTATTGCCGGCGGCAAGCAGGCTGTCGGGAACGATATGGCCGGTCACCGGATCCATGCCGCAGGCCGACAGCAGCCGGTTGGCGAGAAGCTCATCCCCTTTCGCAGCGATGCGGGCAAGCTCGCGATTGACCGGCAGCCAGCTCTCGTCATAGTCGAGCAGCGTGCCGTCCTTGTCGAAGAGGATGCCTTTGATAGGCGTGGCAGCCGACATCTTAGCTCCTCAGACCTGGGCCACGGCTTTGGGCAGCAGTCGCGCCTTCACCGTCAGCGGATTGATATAGGGTTCCAGCCCCTTCACCGTCGCCGTCAGCGCACCGCGCATCTCGTGCACGGCGGTGATGCCGGCCTCGATCATGTTGCGGCGGGCGTCATCATTGATCAGCAGGTAATGCACACCCTTGGCCAGCATTTCGGTATCGCGCACCATGCGGGCGCTGCCGCTGCGGGCAAGTTTCTGATAGGCATCGCGGAAATTCTGCACATGGCCGCCGGAGAGAATGGCGCAGCCGAGCATGGCGGGCTCCAGCGGATTCTGGCCGCCTTCGGCAAAAAGCGAGCGGCCGACGAAGGCGATTTCCGTCAGGCGGAGATAAAGACCCATTTCGCCGATCGTATCGCCGAGGAAGATATCGACATCGGCGGACAAGACATCGTCGCGAGTGCGGCGGGCGACCTTCAGCCCCTGCTTGACGAGGGCCGCCTCGATCTCGTCGCTGCGCTCGGGATGGCGCGGCACGATGATCGTTAATTGACGGTCGCGCTCCCTGAGCGCCCGGTGAACGATGGCGGCGGCGTTCTCCTCGCCGTCGAAGGTCGAGATCGCCGCCCAGGTCTTGCGCTCGCCGATCTGCTTCTTGTAGCGGGCGAAGACAGCGCTGTCATAAGGCGGTGCGTCGGTATCGACCTTCAGGTTGCCCGAGGTGATGACGGGCACGGCGCCGAGATCGCGGAAACGTTCGGCATCGACATCCGACTGGGCGATGACGAGGGCAAGATTCTCGAACAAGGCTTCGGCGATCGCCGGGCGGCGGCGCCAGCGGGCAAAGGAGCGGTCCGACATGCGGGCATTGATCAGGATCTGCGGAATGCGGCGGCGGCCGAGTTCCAGCACCGTTGCCGGCCAGATCTCGGATTCGGCGATGATGGCGCAATCGGGCTGCCAATAATCGAGGAAGCGGCTGACGGAGGGCTTCAGGTCGAGCGGCACATATTGATGGATCGCTTCCTGGCCGAGGCGCTCGGCGGCGAGCTTGGCCGACGTGATGGTGCCGGTCGTCAGGATGACATGGATGTCGCGGCGGCGGATTTCGCGGATCAGCGGGATGACGGCGTTGGTTTCACCGACGCTTGCGGCATGAAACCAGATGAGCGGGCCCTGCGGCCGGTTGGCGCTCGGATAGCCGAAGCGCTCCAGGCGGCGGGCCCGGTCTTCCTTGCCCTTGGCCGTGCGGTAGGTGATATAGAGGCCGACGACTGGAGAGGCCACGGTTCCCGCCAGACGGTATGCGTTCAGACCGAACCGCGCCATCCGGGAGCTCATCGCGCCAGCCTCCGATCCAAACCGATCGACATCAAAACCCATTCCCTCATTATCGTTGCGGCCGCAATGACCGATCAATTTGTTCAGAATGCGTCCAACAATCCGGATCGACGGGCGCCCGATGCACCAAAGCCCCGCTCGACGAGCGGCCGGCCGGCGGCACTTGCTAAGCTCAGCCCTTGGGCTTTTCCTGCGGATCGAGCAAACGATGCATGTGGACGATGAAGTAGCGCATATGCGCATTGTCGACCGTCTGCTGCGCCTTCGACTTCCAGGCCGTCAGCGCCGTGGCATAATCCGGGAAAATGCCGACGATATCGAGACCCTGCAGGTCACGGAACTGGACGTCATCGAGGCTTTCCAGTTCGCCGCCAAAAACGAGATGCAGAAGCTGCTTCTTGTCACCGGAGTCAGTCATTTTTTCTTCTCTTTCTGCCTATTCTCCTCCGCCACCCATCTGCGGGATTTTGACGGAAACGTCAACTGTCTCGTCGCCCCGCAAAGGCCGCGAGGAATTCACCGAGGCGGGGCGTTGGCGCTGCGCAAAGGACCTTGTGGGTGACCTCAGCGCGATTGTAGACGACCGGCCGGCCTTCGATGTCGACGAGGCCGCCGCCGGCACAGACAAGGATCAGATCGGCGGCGGCAAGGTCCCAATCATGTGAATTGCCCTTGACGAAGGTGCCTTCGAGACGACCGTCCGCCACCATGGCGATGCGATAGGCAAGCGAGGGAATGTATTTTTCGCGCGTCACCCGGTCGCGGAATTCCGGCGGAAAGGTCTTCAGCAGGTCGTCACCGATCGCAAGGCGGCTCATCTCTTCCGGTCCGGTGGCCGAGACGGTGAAGGGCACGCCGTTCTTCAGCGCCACGCCACCCTCGACCGCCTCATAGAGTTCCTCGAGCGCCGGCGCATAGAGCACCCCGGCGACCGGCCGGCCGCGATGAACGACCGCGACGCTGACGCACCAGACCTTCTGCCCGCCGAGGAAAGCGCGCGTGCCGTCGATCGGATCGATGATGAACAGCGTCTCCCGTGAAAGGCGGTCGGCATCGTCGTCTGTTTCTTCCGACAGCCAACCATAATCCGGCCGAGCCTTGCGCAGGATGGTCTCGAGCGTCTTGTTGGCGGCGAAATCGGCAGCGCTGACGGGAGAACGATCCTCGTTCTTCCACCAGACCTCGGGAGACTGGTTGAAGAAACCGAAAGCGACGGCGCCCGCCTCTTTCGCAGCATCGACGATCAGCGTGAGATCGCTCTGCCACCGGGCTTTCTCCATGTCGCTCATCAGATCAATCCATTTCTCGACTACAGTTGGAGCATGATGTCGTCCGAAAACCGCTCACACTTTTCGGCGTCATGCTCTAAAGCGCGTCGCGATCTTTCAGATTCGCTTGCCACGCTTTAGGTCTTTGCTTTTCCGCATGTCTTTATCGCAAAACCGCTGCACACTTTTGCGAGACATGCTCTAGCGCCCCGCGAGCGTCATGCCTTCGATGGCAAACGTGGGAGCCGCGACGCCGAATTTGCGATCGATGTCGTTTGCCAGCGTCAGGCGCATGAACATCTCCTTGAGGTTCGAGGCGATCGTCACCTCGGAGACCGGGAAGGTGAGCTCGCCGTTTTCGATCCAGAAGCCGGTGGCGCCGCGGCTGTATTCGCCGGTGATCATGTTGACGCCGTGGCCGATCAATTCGGTGACATAAAAACCGTTGCCGACGCTGCGGATCAGATCCTCCGGCGAGATGTCGCCGGGTTCCAGCGCAAAGTTGGTGGAAGAAGGCGAGACGGCGGTGCCGCCGCGCACGCCGCGGCCGTTGGTTTCGAGGCCGAGCTCGCGCGCGGTCGAGGTCGAGAGGAACCAGTGCTTCAAAACACCGTCCTCGATCATCACCAGCCGCTCGCCGGACACGCCCTCGCCGTCGAAGGGCCGCGAGGAAGGGCCGCGCACGATCAGCGGATCGTCGGTGATCGACAGGCCTGACTTCAGGATCTGCTGACCCATCTTGTCGCGCAGGAAGCTGGACTTACGGGCGACGGCAGCACCATTGATCGCACCGGCGATATGGCCGACGAAGCCGCGGGCGACACGCGGATCGAAGATGACGGTGACGTCCTTGCCGGTCGGCACCTGGCGCGGATTGACGCGCTTGATCACCCGTTCGCCGGCGCGACGGCCGATTTCAGCGGGATCGTCGAGCTCGGCGTAATAGAGACGGCTGTCATAATCATAGTCGCGCTCCATGCCGGTGCCTTCGCCTGCGATGACGCTGACGGAATGGCCGAAACGCGAGGCCATGTAACTGCCTTCGAAACCGTGCGAGGTGGCAAGAACGAGGCCGCCCATCCCGGCCGACGCGCCGGCGCCGGAGGAATTGGTAACCCCCTTGACCGCAAGGGCTGCTGCTTCAGCGGCAAGACCCGCCTCGCGCAGCATCTCGGAGGAGACCTCGGTGGTATCGAGCAATTGCAGGTCGGGATAGGCTCTCGAAAGGCTCGCCTCATCCGCCAGACAGGCGAAGGGGTCTTCCGGGGAAACCTTGGCCATGGCGACGGCGCGTTCGGCCAGCGCCTGAAGATCGAAGCCCGGATTGGCCGAAACGCTGGCGACACGCTTGCCGATGAAGACACGCAGCGAGAAATCGTCGCTTTCGGAGGATTCCGTGCCCTCGACCTTGCCGAGGCGGACGCTCACCGATTGCGAGCGCGACCGGACGACGACGGCGTCGGCGTCATCGGCCCCTGCCTTCCTTGCCAGATCGATCAATTGACTTGCGCGGGAAAGAAGTGTCGAGGAATCAATTTCAGAGGACATGATTTGGCCTTTCCTTCGGCTTCCATTTATTGTGCACTCTCCCAAGCATCAAGGCCGCCGTCACCGATTCTTTATCGGGGCTGCCTGCTTGCTCCCCGCCGTCGAGAGAAATTGCCAGCATGTCAGCGCCCAATGCCTTTTTTTCCGAAACGATCCTGCTGCTTGGCGGGGCGGTGGTCGCCGCGCCGATCTTCAAGAAACTCGGGCTCGGCACGGTGCTCGGCTATCTCGCCGCCGGCATCGTCATCGGCCCGGTCTTCCACGGCATCACCGATGGAGAACAGATCCTCGCCGTCGCCGAACTCGGCGTTGTCTTCCTGCTCTTCATCATCGGGCTGGAGCTGAAACCCACCCGCCTCTGGCAGATGCGGCGCGACATCTTCGGCCTCGGCGCGGCGCAGGTGGTGCTGACGGGCCTGGCGCTGACCGCGCTTGCCTGGTTTTCTGAGGTTCTCGACTGGCGCGGCAGCATCGTTGCCGGATTTGGCCTGGCGCTGTCGTCGACCGCCTTCGCCATGCAGATCCTCGAGGGCGACGGCGACGTCAATACGCGATACGGGCAGCGCTCCTTTTCGATGCTGCTGTTCCAGGACCTGGCGATCGTGCCGCTGCTGGCGCTGATCACTATCCTCGACGGCGGCGACAAGGGCAGCAGCGCGCCGCTGTTGGATTTTGCCGTTGCCGTCGGCGCCGTTGCGGCGATGATCGTCATGGGGCGCTACCTGCTGACACCGCTCTTCCAGATCATCGCCCGGACCGGCGCACGCGAAGCAATGATCGCGGCTGCCCTGTTCGTCGTCATGGGATCGGCGAGCCTGATGCAGCTGGCCGGGCTTTCGATGGCGATGGGCGCCTTCCTATCCGGCGTGATGCTTGCCGAATCCTCCTACCGGCACGAGCTGGAGGCGGATATCGAGCCTTTCCGCGGCGTGCTGCTCGCTATCTTCTTCATCGCCGTCGGCCTGTCGCTGGAGCTCGACGTTCTCGCCGACAATGCGCTCTTCGTCATCGTCGCCGTGCCGATCGTCATGGCCGTCAAGGCGATCGTCATCTACGGGATCTGCCGGATCTCCGGCTCTCCGCACAACGATGCGATCCGCATCGCCTTTCTGCTGCCGCAGGGCGGCGAATTCGGCTTCGTGCTGTTCACCACGGCGGGGGCGGCCGGGCTGATGTCGACGAGCACGGCCTCGCTGCTGGTCGCAATCGTCACGCTGTCCATGGCGCTGACGCCGATCGGGTCGGCGCTTTCGAAGCGGCTGCTCAACGGCGACGAGCAGGAGGAGCTGGACGAGGATTTCGAGGGAGCCGGCGCTGACGTGCTGATGGTCGGCTTTTCGCGTTTCGGCCAGATCGCCGCCCAGATCCTGCTTGCCGGCGGGCGCAGCGTCACCGTCATCGATTTTTCCGCCGACCGCATCCGCCAAGCCTCCTCCTTCGGCTTCCGCATCTATTTCGGCGACGGCGCCCGCAAGGACGTGCTGCGCTCGGCCGGCATCGACCGGGCGAAGATCGTGCTCGTCTGCACGCAGAAGAAGGAAATCACCGACAAGGTGGTGGAGCTGGTGCAGGCCGACTATCCGCACACAAGGCTCTATGTGCGTTCCTACGACCGCATCCATTCGATCGAACTGCGCAACAAGGGCGTCGACTACGAGCTGCGCGAAACGCTGGAATCGGGCCTGCTCTTCGGACGGCGAACGCTGGAGGCGCTCGGCGTTTCCGAGGTCAACGCCTACGAAATCGGCGAGGATATCCGCAAGCGCGACGAGGCACGCCTGGTGCTGCAGGTGTCCGAAGGGTTGCAGGCTGGGCGCGATATGCTGTTTTCCCATCCCGTCCGCCCCGAACCGCTGGTCAAGCCGAAGCGCGCCGCCGATCCTTTCGAGGACGATCCGCTGGCCGGAACCGTGGATGCAACGGCGGACGCCTGATCACCCCTGAGCGGCTTGCGAAATTGACGCATTGAATATGAGGGGAGTGGCGTTTATCAAACGTCCGATCGGAGCGATCCAAGAGGGAATCTTGATCAGACGGACGACACAGATCGAGCAATGGGCGCTGCGCATCCTGTGCGCGGTCGCACTGGTGTTCGTCGGCTTCGCCCATCAGGTTCCCGTCGCAGCGGCCGGCGAATTTGATCCGGCTGAACTCGCCCAATTTGTGCTTCCAGACGGGACGCTGCCGACGATTTGCGTCACCACGACGGACACATCCGGTCAGGACCAACACGACAAGGCGCATTCGCACGGTTGCGAAGCCTGCCGGATCAGCGTCTCCATCCTCCTGCCGGCGCCGACGGACATCGCCGGCGCTCCCATACCCTTTGCGGCCGCGGTTGAACTGCCGATCCGGACCGAGGCCTTCCATCGCCAGCTTTTCCCGCCCAATACCGGTCCTCGGGCTCCGCCTTCCGATCCGATCCCTGCCTGAACTTCGCGTTGCGGCAGGCGCCGTGATGCGCCTTTCAACGCCGGCCGACCTGCATGCGTGCCGTCGGTCATGGATACGGATCCATTCTCATGTCGACCATTACTGCTGCCGAACCGGCGGCGAATGCCGCAAACGGCGTTTCGCTCTACCGTGCCATCTGGCGCTGGCATTTCTTTGCCGGGCTTCTCGTCATACCCTTCCTGCTCAATCTGGCCGTTACCGGATCGCTCTATCTCTTCAAGGATGAGATCAACAGCACCTTCTTCGGCTGCCGTTATAGTGTCCAGCCGGCTGGCGAAGCGCTGTCGGCGGAGCGGATCGCAGAGATCGCCGCCTCCGCCGTGCCGGGCTCAACGGCGACATCCTACAAAGACCCGGTCCTGCCCGAGCGATCAGCCATCGTCACCCTCTCCAGCGATGCCGGCTCGATGCTGGTCTTCGTCAACCCCTATGACGGCAAGGTGCTCGATGTGGTCGGATCGACCGACGAGTTCAATTATGTCGTCAAGCGCATCCACAGCCTCGCCTATTTCGGCACCATAACGAACCGGCTGATCGAAATTGTCGGCGGCTTTGCCATGGTGCTCGTCGTCACCGGCATCTATCTCTGGTGGCCGCGACGCCAGACGGGCGGCGTTGTCAGCGTGCGGGGAACGCCCGGTCGCCGCGTTTTCTGGCGCGACCTGCATGCGGTGACCGGTGCCTTCGCCGGTGTCCTGATCTTCTTCCTTGCGATGTCAGGCATGCCATGGTCGGGCTATTGGGGGGCGAACGCCAATGCCTGGCTGACCGAACATGGCCTCGGCTATCCGGTGCAGCTCTGGGACGACGTGCCGAAGTCGCGAAAAGTCACCGAGGATATCCTTCCGAACAGCGGCTGGATCGTCGAGAAGGCGCCCGTTCCGCTTTCCGATATCGCCGCAGCGCAATCAGCCAGGCCAATCGGCCTCGACAAAGCCGTGGAGATCGCCAAACGGCTGGGCATGGCGCCGGGCTTCGACGTGGCGATCCCCTCCGACGAGACGGGCGTCTATACCGCCTCGCTCTTTCCCGACGATCTTACTGACGAACGCACGCTCCATATTGACCAGTATTCCGGCAAACCGCTGATCGATATCGGCTTCGATCAATATCCGTTCCTCGGCAAAGCGATCGAGTGGGGCATCAATGTCCACCAGGGACAGGAATGGGGGCGTTTCAACCAGTTGCTGATGCTCGCAACATGCCTCGCAATTGTGCTCAGCTGCGTGACCGCTGTCGTGATGTGGTGGAAACGGCGCCCGATCGGCCGCCTCGGCGTGCCACCCATGCCGCCGAAGCCTTCGATCTATTATGGCCTCTGGGTGATTGTCGGGATCTTCGCCGTCACCTTCCCGATGAGCGGGCTCGCGATTGTCGTCATGATCGCCTTCGACCAGATCGTCGTGCGGTTCGTACCGTTGCTGAAACGTGTTCTCGCTTGAGGGAGTCATCAGATGAAGAAGACGCATCATGGCTGGAGCATCCATCTCTGCAGCGGCGACAGCCTGAAGGATACCGGGACGCTGGAGAGGATCGGGCTCTCCGCAGATGATGCCGCCGGGATGGCTGCGAAACTGAAGGATGCCGAGGCCGACCTCGATTCTTCCGCGCTTGCGGTCTTCTCAAGCTTCGAGGGCACGGTGATGATGATGAATGAGACATCGAACGGTGCGGGCGGCGGCCACGAGGGCCACGCCCAATGAGGGAAACAGGCAGCTAGCGCTTCAGCCGAGCCTCGATTTCCCGGTCAAGGGCGAATTTCAGGTCGTCCTTGACGCCGACGGACATGGCGAGGACTTCGCGGGCCTTGAGGAAATCCATGACACCGGTGCGGCCGACCGTCGGGCGCAGGAAGATATGCGGCGGGCGAAGCTTCAGCTTCAAGGAGATCGCCGTCTGCATCATCAACTGGCCGGAACCGAAGATGCTCTCCATGCGGTTCGGAATATGGGTGCCGTCGCCTTCCGGCGCGCCGACGACATCGATGCCGACGACGATGTCGGCAAGATCCATCAGGCACTCATAGGGCACGGGATTGCTGATGCCGCCGTCGATCATCACGCGGTCGCGCAGGCGCACCGGCATGAAGACGGCGGGGATGGCGGAAGAGGCCGCAAGTGCGGGAAACAGTTCGCCCTGCTCGATGATGACTTCGCACTGCCCGTAATAATCGGTGGTGATAACCTTCATCGGGACCAGCAGATCCTCGAAGCGGGCCGGCAGCTCGGACGGCAGGAAGGCCTTGAGGATCCGCTCCAGATTGAACTGGCCGATGCGGATACCCTTGGCCACCGCATCGCGCACCGTCGCCGGCCTCAGGCCCCAGATGCGGGCGACGACGGCCGTCTTGTTGCCGACGGTCGTCAGCGCATGTTCGCGGATTTCGACGCCGGACATGCCGGCCGCCATGCCGGCCGCCATGATCGCGCCGATCGACGAGCCTGATACCGCCACCGGGCGGATCCCGAGTTCATCGAGCGTCTCGATGACATGGATATGGGCAAGTCCGCGCGCACCGCCGCCGCCAAAAGCGACGGCGACCGTTGGCACATCGCTGATCGCAGGCAATTTCGGGCTGATGATCTCTGCCTGCTGCACGCCCGCCCCCGCTTATTGCGGCTGATATCGGAAGAAATGCACCCTCGTATCGCCAAAGATGCGGCTTTCGAGGAAGACATAGGAAGAATGGACGGAAACGACAATATCGGCCCGTTCTTCGAGCACCGCGATTGCGCCTGGCCGCAGCCAGCCGCCCTCGGCCGCCGCCGCCATCGCCTTCTCACCGAGACCCTTGCCATAGGGTGGGTCGGCAAAGAGCACGTCGAAGGGGTCGAGATTGCCGGCGCTGCCGAGATCGGTCGCATCCCGGCGCAGGATCCGCGTGCGGCCATGCAGGCCGAGCGCATCGATGTTCTCCCAGAGCAGCGCCCTGCCCTCGACACTGTTTTCGACGAAGAGCGCATGACGACAGCCGCGTGAAACCGCTTCGAGGCCGACGGCGCCGGTACCGGCAAAGAGGTCGAGAATCCGGGTGCCATCGACGCATTCCGGATAGGCATGGCTCAATATATTGAACAGGCTCTCGCGCGTCCGGTCGGCAGTCGGCCGGATCTCGTTGGATTTTGGCACGGCGAGAGGCCGTCCGCGAAACTCACCGCCGACGATCCGCACCGCGCGTCATTCCTTTTCCTTTAGCACCACCTCTGGACGGCCCGCCTGCAGGCCTGTCGCCGCCTGGTCTGTCCCCGCCCGGCTTGGCGCCTTTCGGCTTACCGGAAAAACTCTTGGCCCCACCAGGCTTCGCCCCGCTGGGCTTGGCCGCAAAGCCCTTGCCGCGCGGCCTGTCTCCAGAAGGCCTGTCACCCGGAGGCTTGTCACCGAACGATCTTTCACCGCGCGGACGCTCGGAACGGCCCTCGCCAGCAAAACTTCTGGCTGCCCGCGGACGTTCATCACCGTCCTCGCGCGGTCTGCGATCCCCACGCGGCTTGTCGCCGAAGGGCCGGTCTCCACGAGAAGGACGATCACCGAAGGGGCGGTCGCCGCGCGGACGCTCCGAGCGGCCCTCACCTGCGGAGGTTCTGGCGGCACGAGGACGCTCGTCGCCATCCGCACGCGGCTTGCGATCACCGCGCGGCTTGTCGCCGAAGGGGCGGTCTCCACGAGAAGGACGTTCGCCGAAGGGGCGGTCGCCGCGCGGACGCTCGGAACGGCCCTCACCGGCAGGGCCTCTCGCGGCCCGAGGACGCTCGTCGCCATCCGCACGCGGCTTGCGATCACCGCGCGGCTTGTCGCCGAAGGGCCGATCCCCACGCGGGGGACGATCACCGAACGGCCGGTCGCTGCGCGCCGGGCGGTCGCCAGAACCGCGGTCTTCGCGGGCGGGGCGATCCCCGAAGGAACGCTTACGACCGAAGCCTTCGCCCTCATCCTTGCCGCGGGGCTGCTCGCTCGAGCGGATCCACTCGCCATCCTCTTCGCGCACGCGGTTCACCAGCGTGCGCGGGCGATCCTCGATGCGATCATTCTTTGCCGGCGCCGGCTCGCCGCGCCGGCGCGCAGTCTGCGCATTCTTGGCGGCTTTCGCCGCTGCCTTTTCGCCGAGCGGCCGGGCGCCCGGCGCCATCCAGACATTGGCGCTGCGGCGCTGGCCGAGCGGCTGGGGACGCTTCGGCTTCTCGTCGTCCCTGCGGCCGCCGTCGCGGCGATCGTCCTCTTTGCGCGCCCCACCGTGGCGGTCGTCGCGCTTGGTATCGAGACGGCTCAGCGCCCGTTCGCGCTTGTCCTCGTCGCGACGCGGACGCTCGCGCTTTTCCGGTGCTGCCGGCTCTGCCTCTTCCTCGGCAGCGACCGCCGTCGTATTGTAGATCGGCGCGTCGAAATTCGCCTTGGCTTCCTCGATGAGGCGCGGGCCGAGCTGGTCGCGGAGTGTGCGGCCGCGCACTTCGACGACATGGCCTTCCGGCAGGTCGCCGAGCTGGAACGGGCCATAGGAAATGCGGATCAGGCGATTGACGTCGAGGCCGAGCGCACCGAGCACGTTCTTGATTTCGCGGTTCTTGCCTTCGCGAAGACCCATGGTGATCCAGACGTTCGAGCCTTGCGTGCGGTCGAGCGTCGCCTCGATCGAGCCGTAGAGCACGCCGTCGACGGCGATGCCGTCCTTCAGCTTGTCGAGCGCGTCCTGATCGATCTCGCCATGGGCGCGGACGCGGTAGCGCCGCAGCCAGCCGGTCGCCGGCAGCTCGAGCGCGCGGGCGAGACCGCCGTCATTGGTCAAGAGCAGCAGGCCTTCGGTGTTGATATCGAGGCGGCCGATCGACATGACGCGCGGCAATTCTTCCGGCAGGTTGTCGAAGACGGTCGAGCGGCCTTCCGGATCGGCATTGGTGGTCACCAGGCCGGTGGGCTTATGATAGAGCCACAGCCTGGTGCGCTCGATGCCACGGATCGGCACGCCGTCGACTTCGATCCGATCGGCGAGCGTGACGTTGACGACGGGGGTTTCGAGAACCCTGCCGTTCAGCGTCACACGGCCTTCCATGATCATGCGTTCGATGTCACGGCGGGAGGCGACGCCGGCACGCGCCATCACCTTGGAAATGCGTTCGGCCTTGGCGTCACCATCGGTTTCGGCGGCGATTGCGCGTGCAACCGCAGGCTTTGCCGGCTTGTCGCCGTCCGCCTTCGGGCCGGCTTTCGACCTGATATCCCGTGAAAGGGGCTTTGCGCCCGGGCGTTTTGGCTTGTCTTTGGGTGTCATTTGTTGTTTGCCTGCCTTTTGGGCCTGTCTATCAGGTCACGCATCTGCGGTTAAGTGGAAATTCTTGCGATCGTGAAGACAAATCGTTTCATGGAGATGGCGCTCGAAGAAGCGCGTGCCGCCGGAGAACGCGGAGAGGTGCCGATCGGCGCCGTCGTCGTTATCGACGATATTGCCGTTTCACGCTCGGGAAACCGCACGCGCGAGCTCAAAGACGTCACCGCGCACGCCGAAATCGCCGCGATCCGGCTCGCTTGCGAAGCGCTCGGACAGGAACGTCTTGCCGGTGCCGATCTCTACGTGACGCTCGAGCCTTGCACCATGTGCGCGGCAGCCATCTCGTTTGCGCGCATCCGCAGACTCTACTACGGCGCCGAGGACCCGAAGGGCGGCGGCGTCGACAATGGCGTGCGATTCTATGGGCAACCGACCTGCCACCACGCCCCGGAGGTCTATTCCGGCTTCAACGAGGTTCAATCGGCCGATCTGCTGCGAAGGTTCTTTTCGCAAAGGAGAGAGGCGCCGTAATCCCAGCGCCGGTGCGCGGCGGCGTCATCCTTGCCGACGCGCCGAACAAGCTATTGCAGGAAGTTCCACCACTGCTTGCCGGTGTTGGCGACCGCTGCATCCTTCTTGCGCTTCTTCTGCTTCTTGAGTTCGGGCTCGCCGACATCGTCGAGCTTTGCCGGATCGTCGACGGTGCGGTAGCCGGGCGGCGGATCTGATATATAGCGGCGCTGATCGACATAGGAGCCCTTCTGCAGGGCACGGGCTTCACGGTAGGCCTTGGTCTGGGCTTCCGTCGTTCGCCGGCCGCCTTCGATCGCAGAGCTTGCGAGCGGCGACCGGTAATTCGGATTGTCCGAATTCTCGTCGGCTTCCGACACGAGACGGGCGCGGGTCTCCTCGGGCGATTCAAGCCATTGCGGATTGTCCTTGTTGGCGACCGTCTGCTGCGGCGGGACGAGGGTCTCTTTCTGCGCCTGCGCCGGCAGCACCAGCGTCGGCCGCGGCGTGTACTTGACGCCCTTGTTCTTCGGGTCCGGGCCGGTCAACGACACGGACTGGCCGAGATCGTCGGTCAACTGTTCCATGGCGGTCTTGTCCGTGCCGTAGGTCGGGCTGCTGGCGCAACTGGACACCAGGGAGCATCCCGCCACTACGACAGACAGGCAGGCGCCCATACGGAACCAATGCGTTGCTAACATGAAAACCCTTCCAGCCCTGCCGGTGCAATCCTCGCCCAACCGGACAACCGTCCCCCTGACGCAAAAATCCGGCCATTTTCAGGCAGCTTTTACCGGATGAACCGCGAAAGCGCAATTCACCCGGCAATATTCTTCACGTGAGGGCAGCGAGTTCGCGAAGGGCGGCGGCGTCGCGGGCCGAAACATCGGGATATTCCGGATCGGAACCGACATCCCTGGTGATGCGCCAAGAGCGAGCGCATTTTTCACCCTCTGCAAGCTTCGGCACGACGCTGACCTCAGGCACCTCAGCCAGGCGGAAGGCATCCCCTGGGCCTTCGCCGGCCTTGATCTCGATTGCCGAGGTGATGCAGACTTCGGTGAAGTCCTGGCCTTCCAGCGCCTTCAGCAGCTCCGGATCGGCGATATGAACAACGGGAGCCGCTTCCAGCGAGGAACCGATGCGCTTGTCCTTGCGCTCGATCTCCAGAGCACCTGTCACAACCGAACGCACGGCGCGGATCTTCTTCCACTTCTCGGCCAGGGCATCGTTGCGCCATTCCTTTGCGACCGGAGCAAACTGCTCCAGATGCACGGAAACGGCGGAGGGGTTGCGCGACAGCCAGGCCTCCTCGGTGGTGAAGGGCAGCATCGGGGCGAGCCACGTCACCATGCAATCGAAGATCTGACGGATGACGTGCAGGCTGGCGCGCCGGCGGAGACTCGACGGCGCATCGCAATAGAGCGCATCCTTGCGGACATCGAAATAGAAGGCCGAAAGCTCGACATTGGCGAAATCGATCAGTGCGCGGGCGATCTTCTTGAAGTCGAAGGCATCGTAGTTCTCGCGCACCAGTTCGTCGAGCTCGGCAAGCCGGTGCAGCATCAGCTGCTCCAGCTCCGGCAGGTCGGCAAGCGCGATCTCCTCGCCCTTGTCGTGGGCGAGCGTGCCGAGCATCCAGCGGATGGTGTTGCGCAGCTTGCGATAGGCGTCGACATTGGTCTGGATGATCGTCTTGCCGACGCGCAGGTCGTCGGCATAATCCGAGGTCATCACCCAGAGGCGCAGGATATCGGCGCCGGCATCCTTCATCACCTCCTGCGGTGCGGTGACGTTGCCCTTCGACTTCGACATCTTCTCGCCCTTCTCGTCCATGGTGAAGCCATGGGTGAGGACGGCGTCGTAAGGCGCACGGCCGCGGGTGGCCGCCGATTCCAGCAGCGACGAATGGAACCAGCCGCGATGCTGGTCGGAACCCTCGAGATAAAGATCAGCCGGCCACTTCAGGTCCGGGCGGTCTTCGAGCGTGAAGGTGTGCGTCGAGCCAGAGTCGAACCAGACGTCGAGGATGTCCATGACCTGCGTCCACTTGGAATGGTCATGATCGTTGCCAAGGAAACGTTCCTTGGCGCCTTCGGCAAACCAGGCGTCGGCGCCCTCGTGTTCGAAGGCTTCGAGGATGCGGGCGTTGACGGCTTCATCGACCAGGACTTCGCCCTCGTCGTCGGCAAAGACGGCGATCGGCACGCCCCAGGCGCGCTGGCGCGAAAGCACCCAGTCCGGGCGACCTTCGATCATGGCGCGCAGGCGGTTCTGGCCGGCGGCGGGCACGAAGCGCGTGTCGTCGATTGCACTGAGCGCGCGCGAACGCAGCGTCGTGCCGTCGGCAAGGGTCTTGTCCATATAGACGAACCATTGCGGCGTGTTGCGGAAGATGACCGGCTTCTTCGAGCGCCAGGAATGCGGATACTGGTGCTTCAGCCGGCCGCGGGCAAAGAGCGCGCCGCGAGCGATCAACTCCCTGATGACACGGTCGTTGGCATCGCCCTTCTTGCCGTTGTCATCGATGACACGGGCGCCTTCGAGGCCGGGGGCGTCGGCGGTATAGAAACCGCCGTCATCGACGGGGAACGGGATTTTAGTGTCGATGCCACGGGCCTCAAGCGTGCGGACAGCCGACATCCAGGCATCGAAGTCTTCGCGACCGTGGCTGGGTGCAGTGTGCACGAAGCCGGTACCGGCGTCATCGGTGACGTGATCGCCATCGAGCAGCGGCACGCGGAATTCATAGCCGCCATCGAGACCCTTGAAGGGATGCGCACAGGTCATCGCTGCGAAGTCGGCCGCAGAGACATCACTCAAGCGCTTGTATTGCAGCTTGGCCTTGGCGAAGGATTCCTCGGCCAGCTTATCGGCAAAGATCAGCTTTTCGCCGGGACGCGGACCAAAATCGTTCTCGGCGGCCGTCACTTCATAGAGGCCGTAGGAGATGCGCGGCGAAAAGGAGACCGCGCGGTTGCCGGGGATCGTCCAGGGCGTGGTCGTCCAGATGACCACGAACGCATCCTTGAGCGCGACCGGACCTTCGACAACCGGGAATTTCACCCAGATCGTGTCGCTCTCATAATCCTGGTATTCGACCTCGGCCTCGGCCAGCGCGGTGCGCTCGACGACCGACCACATGATCGGCTTGGAGCCGCGATAGAGCTGACCGCTAGCGGCGATCTTCAGGAGTTCGCCGGCGATGCGCGATTCCGCGTGAAAATTCATCGTCGTATAGGGATTGTCGAAGTCGCCCTCGATACCGAGACGCTTGAACTCCTCCGCCTGGACCTTGATCCAGCCGGCGGCGAACTCACGGCATTCCCGACGGAATTCGTTGACCGGGACCTCGTCCTTGTTCTTGCCCTTCTCGCGGTACTTTTCTTCGATCTTCCATTCGATCGGCAGGCCGTGGCAATCCCAGCCGGGCACGTAATTGGCGTCGTAGCCGCGCATCTGGAACGAACGGTTGATGACGTCCTTGAGGATCTTGTTCAGCGCGTGGCCGATATGGATGTTGCCGTTGGCATAGGGCGGACCGTCGTGAAGGACGAATTTCTCGCGGCCGGCGGCGGAAGCGCGCAGTTTCTTGTAGAGACCCATCTCCTGCCAGCGCTTGACGAGTTCCGGCTCCTTCTGCGGCAGGCCGGCGCGCATCGGGAAATCGGTCTCTGGCAAATAGAGGGTCTTCGAATAGTCGATCTTTTCGGCTGTGTCGGTCATGTCTGGCAATCGTTTCTGGCGGCCCGGAAAGGGCGCAACGGGCGTGAAATAGCTGGTGACGGAAGCGCTCGTATCCAAGCGCCAAAAACCCGGACCTTCCGGCCGCTTAGCGCGCGCGGAAGGCCGGGCCGATAATTCGCATCATCATTGCCAGCCGATATTTGGTCATCGCGCCGGTTCATAGGCGTTTTTGCCGGGAAAAGGAAGAGAAGAATTCGCGGTTGGCAATCGGCTTCAACGGCTGGAATCGCCGGTGGCCGCATCCTTCTGGAAAGCCTAAGGCTGGAAACTCTATGCAGCTTGCGGTATATATCTGACTATCTGACCAGATTAGATCGAGAGCCAGAGGCATGAAAAAAGTCACGAAGCAAAGCTGGAAGCTCGAAGACGCGAAAGCGCGCTTCAGCGAGGTGGTCCGCCGCGCACACAGCGAAGGACCACAGCGCGTTACCGTTCGCGGCCGGGACAGCGTCGTCGTCATCAGCGCCGAAGAACTCGACAAACTGACCAAAGCCGAACCGAAGAAGCCCTTCGTCGCCTTCATGGAAAGCCTCGATCTCAAAGCGCTCGACCTTGAGCGGGAGGCAGATTACGGACGGGATACCGAGCTGTGATCGGCTGGCTGCTCGATACCAACGTCATTGCCGCACTGATCAATCCGAATGGTGCACCCTCTGTCAAATCCTGGGCTGCGGCTCAAGACGAGAAGAAGATGTTCATCAGCATCCTCACACTGGCGGAATATGACAAGGGCATCGAAAACCTGCCGGAAGACGATCAAAACCTCTATCGTTATGCCGCCTCCCGCGATGCGCTGGAGGAAAGGTTTTCGCAACGCGTTCTTTCGCTGAGCGACGCAGCCGTCAGACACTGGGGCGTCATTTCGGGGCGGGTGAAACTCAAGACCGGACATGCGCCGTCGGTTGTCGATACGATGCTCGCTGCAACCGCAATCCAGCACAATCTCTATCTGGTGACGCGAAACGTCAGGGATACGCGCTTCTCCGGCGCGGCGATCTTCGATCCATGGACGAACGATCCCAGTCAGTTTCCGCTGAGCCGGAAATAGGTCAAGGCGATCTCAGGAAAAGCACAGTTTCCCATCAAGCGCACTGAGCGGCGTAACGCCGGCAAGCAGCGCCCTCGCCTCTTCCTCATCACGTTTGATCTGGGCAACCAGCGCATCGAGGCCGTCGAATTTCAGCTCGGGGCGGAGATAACCAAAGAAGGAGACGGAGCAGAGCTGGCCGTAGAGATCGCCGCTGAAATCGAAAAGATAGGTTTCGAGCAGCGGCGCGCCGTTTTCGGTCACCGTCGGGCGGCGGCCATAGCTTGCGACGGCATCGTGGAGCGTGCCGTCCTGGCGGCGGAAGCGGACGGCGTAGATGCCGGCGGCAAGATCGACCTCCGCCGGCAGGCGCATGTTGGCCGTCGGGAAACCCAGTTGCCGGCCGAGCTTTTCGCCATCGATCACCTCGGCTTCCACCGTATAGCGGTAACCGAGCATGCCGGCGACTTCACTGACATTGCCCTCCTTCAGGAGCGCGCGGATATGGCTCGAAGAGACGACATCGGCGTTTTCGTCACGGAAGGCATCGATCAGGGTGACGCCGAAACCGTAGGTATGGCCGGCATTCATCAGGAAGGCCGGACCGCCCTCGCGGCCGCGGCCGAAATGGAAATCGAAGCCGGTGACGACTTCGGAGGCGCCAAGCCAATCCTTCAGGATCGAATGGATGAAATCATCGGCCGAGCGCTGCGAGAACTCGTAGTCGAAGGGATATTCGATGACGGCGCTGAAACCCAGCGTTTCCATGATGCGGGCCTTCAGCGGCGCCGGCGTCAGGCGGAAGACCGGCGCCTGCGGCCGGAAGACCGTGCGCGGATGCGGCTCGAAGGTCAGCACCAAAGCGGGGATACCGCGGGCCTTGGAGATTTCGAGCGCCCGGTTCAGCACCGACTGATGGCCGCGGTGCACGCCGTCGAAATTGCCGATGGCAATGACGCCGCCCTTCAGATGGGCGGGCAAGGGTTCCCGGGTTTCATTGCGGTGGAAGACGGTCATCGGCTGGCTTCTCTTCATGCAAGGCGGGGCATCCACCACTTCGGCGCGGCGTTTTCCCGTTCGAGATAGGCGTTGAGGATTGCCTCGTCGGTCTCGCCGTTGAGAGTATATTCCTTAGCGTGGATACCGCCGCTGATGTAGAGGAGGTCGAGGCCGTAATTCAAGGCGCCGCGCACATCGGTGGGCATGCCGTCGCCGATCGCCAGCACGCGCTCGACCGGGAAATCGCCGCGAAGCTCGCGGGCAGCCGCAAGCGTCGCCTCGTAGATCGGCCGGTGCGGTTTGCCGGCGATGCGGGTGCTGCCGCCAAGCTGCTGGTAATAGGCGGCCATGGCGCCGGCGCAGGGGATGATGCGATGGCCGCGTTCGACGATGAGGTCGGGATTGGCGCAGATCATCGGCACGTCGCGGGCTTTGAAATCGAGAAGCATATCGATGTAATCCTCCGGCTTCTCCGTCTCGTCGTCGAAAAAGCCGGTGCAGACCAGCGATTGCGCTTCGCCCGCCGGCCGGCGCTCGACGCCAATGCCTTCGAGCAGCGCCTTGTCGCGCTCGGGGCCAAGCAGAAAGACGGTCTTCGGCCCTTCGGCGATCAGCCCGCGCGTGACGTCGCCAGAGGTGACGATCCTGTCATAGGCGCTGTCGGGAACGCCGATCTGGCGCAGCTGCTCGACCACCTGCCAGGAAAGGCGCGGCGAATTGGTGATAAGGACAACGGCGAGGCCGCTTTCGCGTGCCGCTTCAAGGGCTGCGGCCGCCTTTGGGAACGGATCGACGCCGTTGTGAACGACGCCCCAGACATCGCAGAGCACCACATCATAGCGACCTGATACCTCCGAGAAGTTTTCTATCCGCTTGGCCATTCCGATTTCCCGATTTGCTTCAGTCACCGGTGACATTGCAAAGGCGCAAGACGATGGCAAGGAATTTTCTTCGCCGCCGGGCCAATGCATAGAGCTTGAACGAGGATCCGGAGGAGCGGAAGGGCAAAGGGGTTTGACGATTATCGCGAAGCGGCAGATCGCCGAGCGCGGACGAGTTCGGCAAAGTTCAGCTGCGCCGAGGTTTCGGCCGCAATCTCCGACTATTCTCCGGCATCTTCACAATTCCGGCACAAAAATTCGTGATTGCTCTCATTGACTCCTCCGGGAGCCATCCCTAAATGCTCGTCGCTAGCACTCACCGCAAGGGAGTGCTAACATCTATCCATGTGGGCCAATCCGGCCCGCGAATGTCATTCGATCGAGGGATTAGACAATGGCAAGCACCAACTTCCGCCCCCTTCACGACCGCGTCGTTGTTCGCCGCGTTGAGTCCGAAGCCAAGACCAAGGGCGGCATCATCATTCCCGATACCGCCAAGGAAAAGCCGCAGGAAGGCGAAATCGTCGCCGTCGGCTCCGGCGCGCGCGATGAGTCCGGCAAGGTCGTCGCACTCGACGTCAAGGCTGGCGACCGCATCCTGTTCGGCAAGTGGTCCGGCACCGAAGTCAAGATTGACGGCGAAGACCTTCTGATCATGAAGGAAGCCGACATTATGGGCATCATCGGCTGATCGGCCGACCTGCTTTCCCGAAATGGCTGACGGGCCTTTTGCCCGAACAACTCGAATTCAGGAGTTAAGAATATGGCATCTAAAGAAATCAAGTTTGGCCGCACCGCGCGCGAAAAGATGCTGCGCGGCGTCGACATTCTCGCCGATGCAGTGAAGGTCACGCTCGGCCCGAAGGGCCGTAACGTCATCATCGACAAGTCCTTCGGCGCGCCGCGCATCACCAAGGACGGCGTTTCCGTCGCCAAGGAAATCGAACTCGAAGACAAGTTCGAAAACATGGGCGCCCAGATGGTCCGCGAAGTTGCTTCGAAGACCAACGACATCGCCGGCGACGGCACCACGACGGCTACCGTTCTTGCCCAGGCGATCGTTCGCGAAGGCAACAAGGCCGTTGCAGCCGGCATGAACCCGATGGACCTGAAGCGCGGCATCGACCTCGCTGTTGCCGACGTCGTGAAGGATCTCCAGGCCAAGGCCAAGAAGATCTCGACTTCGGAAGAAGTTGCACAGGTCGGCACGATTTCGGCCAATGGCGACAAGCAGGTCGGTCTCGACATTGCTGAAGCCATGCAGAAGGTCGGCAACGAAGGCGTCATCACGGTTGAAGAAGCCAAGACCGCCGAAACCGAACTCGAAGTTGTCGAAGGCATGCAGTTCGACCGCGGCTACCTCAGCCCCTACTTCGTGACCAACCCGGAAAAGATGATCGCCGACCTCGAAGACGTCTTCATTCTCCTTCACGAGAAGAAGCTCTCGAACCTGCAGTCGATGCTGCCGGTTCTCGAAGCCGTCGTTCAGACCGGCAAGCCGCTCCTCATCGTCGCTGAAGACGTCGAAGGCGAAGCCCTCGCAACGCTCGTCGTCAACAAGCTGCGCGGCGGCCTGAAGATCGCTGCCGTCAAGGCTCCTGGCTTCGGCGACCGCCGCAAGGCCATGCTCGAAGACATCGCCATCCTGACCGGCGGCACCGTCATCTCCGAAGACCTCGGCATCAAGCTCGAATCCGTCACGCTCGACATGCTCGGCCGTGCCAAGAAGGTTTCGATCTCCAAGGAAAACACCACGATCGTCGACGGTTCGGGCGCCAAGACCGACATCGAAGGCCGTGTTGCCCAGATCAAGGCCCAGATCGAAGAAACCACCTCCGACTACGACCGCGAGAAGCTGCAGGAACGTCTTGCCAAGCTCGCTGGCGGCGTTGCCGTCATCCGCGTCGGCGGCTCGACGGAAGTCGAAGTGAAGGAAAAGAAGGACCGCATCGATGACGCGCTCAACGCGACCCGCGCTGCCGTTCAGGAAGGCATCGTCCCCGGCGGCGGTATCGCTCTGCTCCGCTCCTCCACGAAGATCACCGTCAAGGGTGCAAACGACGACCAGGAAGCCGGCATCAACATCGTTCGCCGCGCCCTG
Organism: Rhizobium brockwellii; assembly: GCF_000769405.2. Taxonomy (NCBI): domain Bacteria; kingdom Pseudomonadati; phylum Pseudomonadota; class Alphaproteobacteria; order Hyphomicrobiales; family Rhizobiaceae; genus Rhizobium; species Rhizobium brockwellii. The sequence goes on along the minus strand of NZ_CP053439.1, from coordinate 489,292 downwards.
CAGTCGCTCGTTCGTCAGATCGCTGAAAACGCAGGCGACGAAGCCTCGATCGTTGTCGGCAAGGTCCTCGACAAGAACGAAGACAACTACGGCTACAACGCCCAGACGTCCGAATATGGCGACATGATCGCCATGGGTATCGTCGACCCGCTCAAGGTCGTTCGCACGGCGCTGCAGAACGCTGCTTCTGTCGCATCGCTGCTGATCACCACCGAAGCCATGATTGCCGAACTGCCGAAGAAAGAATCGGCTGGCGGCGGCATGCCGGGCGGCATGGGCGGCATGGGCGGTATGGACATGATGTGATCGGCGAAAGCCATCACTGACTACCATTCCGGCATCCGGAACAGGAAGGGCGGCTCTCGGGTCGCCCTTTTCTTTTGGCCAAAGCGATTCGACGTGCAGCACACTGATTGGCATAGCCGACGAAACGTTTACCCAGCACCCTCTTGCAGGCCCGGGCGCGAAGCTTGCGCCAAGCTTGCGCTGCCTGCGTATTTCTCAGCCTGCCGACATGCGAGAGATCGCAATACTGCCGCAACATTTCCGGCCTGGCGCGGAGTGAAAACGTTTGCAAAGCCCTCAGGGGTGATCTTCCGATGCTGTTTCTCGCGAAATCGTGCGCAAATGCGGACATCTCGGGAAAGGATGCCGATCCGAATACCCCTTAAAAAGCCGTTGCCGTTTGTCCAAAAGCCCCTATAAATCCGCGCTGCAATTAAAGCGCGCCCGGCGATAAATTTTCGCCAATAGACGAGGCCGGAGCGCGGAAGGCGATACGTGAACGTCCGGCATCGAGGGGCTCCGGTTACGGAGGCCAGATGGCCGCGGCAATAATCGCCGGATGAAGCGCGGGCATCATGCCCGCTGCTGCGTGATCCTGTTTCTTTGTGTTTGCCGAGCGTGCGGCGGGAGCCGCATCCGAACGGGGGAACGCCTTGTTTAAGATCGCCAGAGCCAATGCAGCCGTACCTTTGACGCCCGGCTCGTTTGATGACGCCAATCAAAATCACGAGATGTTGGCGCAGTTTTCCGTTTCCGAAGCCTGGACTGGCGACCTTTCGAGCGGCATGCTCCGTCTCGGCGAGTGGAGCGCGATGCTGCACGGCCTCGCCGCACAGGAATGCGGACTGCTCAGCCTGATCCGCTGCTATGATGCCAAGGACCGCAGCCACATATTGGAGCTGTTCGAGCAGGCGGCGACGCTCTGCTCCTCCTTCTGTTTTTCGACGACGATCATCATGCCGAACGGCTTTCGCCAGCCGCTGTTCTGCATGGGCGAGTCGAACGGGCTCGAGCAGAAATACAGCGGCAGCATGGTCGGCGTCTTCATCTTTCCGCGCTTCAAGCTGGAAGGCGCAAAGCAGATATCAAGCCGGCGATAGGCCGGAAATCAAGATAAAAGGCCGCCTCGAGGGCGGCCTTCGTGCTTCCGGCGATCCGTTCGCTACTCCGGTTTGACCGGTATATTGAGGCCCCTGGCACTTGCCGGACGGGCGATGCAGCGCTCCAGCCAATCCGAGACGGCGGGGAATTTCGCGTATTCGAGAACCTCGCGGCCGCCATAGAAAATATCGGCGCCGCGGACCCAGGTGAAGGTGGTGATGTCGGCGATCGTGTACTGATCGCCCATGATCCATTGACGACCTTTCAGCCGGTCATCGAGCACGCCGAGCAGCCGTTTGGATTCATCGCGATAACGCTCCACCGGGTAGGAATTGTTCGCAACCTTGTCGGCGGCAAATTTGTGGAAATGGCCGAACTGGCCGAACATCGGGCCGATGCCCGCCATCTGGAAAAACACCCATTGGATGGTTTCGTAGCGGCCGGCGGCATCGGCAGGGATGAGCTTGCCGGTTTTTTCCGCGAGATAAAGCAGGATGGCGCCGGATTCGAAAAGGCCGATCGGCTTCCCGTCCGGCCCGTTCGGATCGATGATTGCCGGAATGCGGCCGTTCGGGTTGAGAGATTCGAATTCCGGCGACTTCTGTTCGTTGGCGGCGAAGGAAACATAATGCGGCTCATAGGCGAGGCCGAGCTCTTCGAGAGCGACCGAGACCTTCACCCCATTCGGCGTCTGCAGGGAATAGAGCTGGATGATGTCGGGATTTTTCGCCGGCCAGCGCGTCGTGATCGGAAATGCGGAAAGATCTGCCATCGGATTCTCCATGTTGGGTGCCGACCATAAAAGACCGGGCTCGGCAAAGGCAAGCGGGGGCAGCCAATGCATGTCGCCCAAAAGTGCGCAGCGGTTTTGAGACAACGACTCCAAGCACGTCGTATGAACGAACGCGACGCGCTTTGGAGATCGTTCCATATTAGTGAACGAAGTGTCCCCTTTCGTTTATCTTTCCACAACGCAAGAAAAGAGCGAGATAGAGGCATCCGAGGTCGAACCGGTGCCGGGGCACCAAGATCTCCAAAGTCCTTGAAACGGAGACAACGTCCATGTCGAACAACGTCATCATCCTGATTGCCCGTATTCTTCTTTCCTTCATGTTCATCCTTTCCGGCTTCATGAAGCTCACCGATCCTGCCGGTACTGCGGGCATGATCGCCGGTGCCGGCCTGCCGGCAGCATCCCTGCTGGCCTATGTCGCAGGCCTTTTCGAACTGCTGGCCGGCCTTGCGGTTCTCACAGGCTTCCAGGTCCGCATTGCCGGCTGGCTGCTCGCCGCCTTCTGTGTCTTCACGGGCATTGCCTTCCACCTGCCCTACGCGAGTGGCACAGAACTCGTGAACATTCTCAACCAGATCATGGTCATGAAGAATATCACGCTGGCCGGCGCATACATACTGCTCGCCACCGTCGGTGCCGGCGCCTACTCGCTCGATGCCCGCCGCGGCGCTTACGCAGCTGCCTGACACCAGCAGACATCCTCCCAGAAGCAGAAAAACCCGCCGTCATCCGACGGCGGGTTTTCTTATGCCTTGGCGGCCGGGATATCAGAGGGCGGCGCGCACTGCCTCGATGATGGCCTGCACAGCGGGTTCGCCGGCATGGCTTTCCTTGCGGGCGCGCACGAGGCAGGCCTGCGAATGCAGAATGACGCCGTCCTGGAGCACCTTCAGGTGGTTGGCGCGCAACGTCGAGCCGGTGGAGGTGATATCGACGATGATATCGGCCGAGCCGGACGCGGGAGCGCCCTCGGTGGCGCCCAGGCTTTCGACGATGCGATAAAGCTGGATGCCGTGCTGGCTCGAAAAGAACTGCTGGGTCAGCCGCCAGTATTTGGTGGCGATGGCAAGGCGCCTGGAGTGACGGGCGCGGAAATCCGCGGCGACATCGACGAGATCGGCCATGGTGTCGACATCGAGCCAGATCTCCGGCACGGCAACGACGACATCGGCGTGGCCGAAGCCGAGCCGGGCGCAGAATTCGACACGCTTGTCGACCTCGGCAAAACCTTCCCGCATCAGATCCTCGCCGGTGACGCCGAAATCGACAGTGCCGTTGCCGATTTCACGGGAGATTTCGGACGCCGAGAGGAAGGCGATCTCCACATCATCCCAGCCTTCGACGCGGCCGCGATAGGAGCGGTCGTTACCAACAGCCGAGATCGTCATGCCGGCGCGTTCGAAGATCGCCGAAGCATCTTCCTTCATCCGGCCCTTGGAGGGAAGCGCGATGGTGATGGTCATGCGGCTGCCCTTTCGGTTTCGATGCGGTCGAGCCAGAAAGAGAAGCCGACGGCCGGGATGCGGTCCGTCGCACCGAGGAAGGTCAGGAGCCGGTCGAAACGGCCGCCGCCGGCGAGAACCGCGGTCGAACCTTCGACCGTCACCTCGAAGACGAGGCCGGTGTAATAATCGAGCGGCCGTCCGAAGGCGGCGCGGTAGTCGAGGCAGGAAAGATCGACGCCGGCATTGGAAAGTGCTGCGACCCGGCCGTTGAAGCGGGAGAGCGCATTGCCGAGTTTCAGGCCGGCAGCATCGGCAAAACCGGAAAGGGCTGCGGAAGCATTGATAAGCGGCACTTCGAGCGACAGGAACTCTTCCAAAACAAGGAAGGCCGCATCGTCGAGGCGCGTTTCGGACAGGATGAGCTTTTCCTTGAGCCGTCGGGCGATCTCCAGGGCCGAGCGGCCGGCATTCGTCGAATAGCCGGTCTTCTGCATCTCCCGCTCGAGATGGGCGACCAGCGCCTGCTCGTCGCCTGATGCGACAAGCCTGGCGATATCGTCGTCCAGCCCGGTGACGAATTGCGGGCTGACGAGGCTGGCAAGCAGTGCTTCCAGCTGCGTCATATTGCCGAAGGCGTGGATCAGGCGCTTCTGCCAGCCGAGCGGCAGGCCGAGCGCCTGGACGACAGCCTCGAACACCGCTTGGTCGCCCAATGTCACGGCTAAGCGGCGGCCCGGCAGCAGGCGGGCGAGAATGCCGGTAGCATCGCCGATGGCGCGGGCGTCGGCGTTTGACAGGTCGATATCGCCGAGATCCTCGATGCCGGCCTGATAGAATTCATTGGCGCCGTCGCGGCGCTGGCGGAAAACCTCGCCGAGATAGGCGTAACGCTTCGGCGTGCCGGTCGCCGTCTCGATGTGGCGCAGACAGACAGGGATGGTGAATTCAGGACGCAGGCAGAGGCTGGCGCCGGTTTCGCTCTCCGTCATGAAGATGCGGCGGCGCAGATCCTCGCCGGCGATATCCAGGAAAGGTTCGGCCGGCTGAATGACAGGCGTGTCGATGCGCTCGGCGTTGCGCTCGATGAATTCGGCAATGAGGTCGTTGGCGAATTCGGGGAGGTTGATCAGGGGCATGCTGCGCTCCGAATAATAAGCGACGGGCGTGCCGGAAATGCCTCAGACATTCGCCGCTCGCTTCCGATCCTCGGCCTGCGCGGCAAGGATTTCCTTCACCTTGGCGACGAGGTCGGCTTCCGGGACCGTCTCCTGCGCCACGCGCGCCTCGCGCCAGCTGGCATTGTCCTCGATCTCGCCGGAGAGCCGCTTGCCTTCGATCAGATCCTTGATCTGCACGACGCTTGTCGCGCGCTCGTCGCCGCCCTGGATGATGGCGACGGGGCAGCCGCGGCGATCGGCATATTTCAGCTGGTTGCCGAATTTCTTCCAGTTGCCCTGGAACATCTCGGCGCGGATGCCGGCGGCGCGCAGTTCCTGCGTCATCTTCTGATAGCGGCCCATCGCCTCGACATCGCCGTCCATGACGGTCACCAGCACCGGCTCGATGACCTCACTGGCGCCGAGCTTGCCGAGGTTCTTCAGGGCTGTCATCAGCCTGGAGACGCCGATCGAAAAGCCGGTCGCCGGAACCGGCTGGCCCATGAAGCGGGAGACGAGGCCATCATAACGACCGCCGCCGCCGACCGAACCGAAGACGACTTTTTCGCCCTTTTCATTGGTGACGTCGAAGGTCAGTTCGGCCTCATAGACCGGGCCGGTATAATATTCGAGACCACGGACAACCGAGGGATCGATCTTGATGCGGTCAGCGCCATAACCGGCGCTGGTAACCAGCGCAGCGATGAAATTCAGCTCGTCGACGCCTTCGCCACCCCTGGCGGTTCCCGCAACCAGCTCGGCGAGACGGGCAGCGCTTTCGGCATAGTCCGTGATGCCGACGAAGAACAGCACCTTGTCGATCTGCTCCTTGTCGAGACCAGCACCCTTGGTGAAGTCGCCGGATTCGTCCTTGCGGCCGGGACCGAGCAGCAGGGCCACGCCTTCCGGGCCGAATTTGTCGAGCTTGTCGATGGCGCGCAGCACGTTGAGCCGCTGGCCGGCCTTGTCGTCGCCGCCGAGACCGATCGCTTCGAGCACGCCATCCAGAACCTTGCGGTTATTGACGCGGATGAGGTAATCGCCGCGCTTGATGCCGAGGGCTTCCAGCGTGTCGGCCATCATCATGCACATTTCGGCATCGGCCTGAACACCAGGCGCGCCGACGGTATCGGCATCGAACTGCATGAACTGGCGGAAGCGGCCGGGGCCTGGCTTCTCGTTGCGGAAGACGTAACCGGCGCGATAGGTGCGATAGGGCAGCTGGATTTCGTTGAAATTCTCGGCGACATGACGGGCGAGCGGCGCCGTCAGGTCGTAACGCAGCGACATCCACTGCTCGTCATCGTCCTGCAGCGAGAACACGCCCTCGTTCGGCCGGTCGCTGTCAGGCAGGAACTTGCCGAGCGCATCGGTATATTCGAACAGCGGCGTTTCGAGCGGATCGAAACCATAATGCTCATAGACTTCCCGGATCTTTGCCGTCATCTCGTTGACGGCGCGGATATCGCCGGCCGTCCGGTCGACGAAGCCGCGCGGCAGGCGGGCCTTGAGCTTTTGCGGTTTCTTCTGCTTGTCGTTCATTTCCGGGGATTCCACTGACTGTGACAGTGGCGGTTTCCTAGCGGATTGGGCGGGGAGCGGCAAGGGCGAAGGGTCTTGATGTCTAGAGCATTTCCGTTTTTCTCCGAGTCACGGAAATGCTCTATCTCTTTGTTTCTTTGCAATTCCGGACGCAAAACCGCTGCGCACTTTTGCTGGAATTGCTTTAGGCGAGAATCGATTGAACGAAGGAGCTCCATCAGAAATGCGGATATGTTCATGATCACTGAGGCGCTTCTCTATGCCGCGACCTTGCCGCTGACCGGCAAGCCGCATCGAAAGTTCATCCGCTATTCCGTCAATCTCTGGTCGCGGGCGGGCCGCTGTGCGGCGGATTGGGCCGAACATGAGGAGATAAGCCGGAAGGCGATCCTGGCGGCGACGGCCGATCTCAGGCAGAAGCGGACCGCGGTCGTGCTCGGTTCCGGCCTGTTGCGCGACGTGCCGATCGAGGTGCTGGCGCGAGATTTCGACACCGTCGTTCTGGTCGATCTCGTTCATCTCGCCTCGGTGCGCCTGTGGCTGTCCGCCAAATTCTATCGCAATGTCCGACTGATCGAGCGCGATCTCTCCGGCTATGATGACCTTGCCGCCGGCCGCGAACCCGAACCGCTCGGCTTCCTGCGCGCTGTGCCCTATCTCGATCTGGTGGTTTCCGCCAACCTCTTGTCGCAGATCGGCCGCGGCGTGAAACGGCGCCATGAAGCCGAGCCAGGGCGAATGCCTGAAGACACGGTGGAAAGGCTAATCGCAGCGCATCTGACTGGGCTTTCGGGGCTTTCCTGCCGCAGCTGCCTGGTAACCGACATCGCCTATGCCGTCATCGACCGCAACGGCAGGACGCATGAAGAGGCCGACCTGCTGCATGGCGTCTTGCCGCCGCCGGCAAAAGCCGCCTGGACATGGCCGGTCGCGCCGCTCGGCGAAGAGAGCAGGGATTATAGGATCGAGCACAAGGTCATTGCCGCCTGGTGACCAGGATGTGATCGCCGGTCGGCTTGGTTTGCATCAGGCATTCGCCTATAAAACACCATGCGCACGCTCGCTCTCATCACGATGTTGCTCGGCTGGCTGGTCTACAGCGCCATGTCCGTATGGGCCGGCTGTCCGACCTGTGCGTCGATGAATGCGCCGGTCGTCGTCGAAAACGGCATGCACCATGAGATGGCTGGCATGGATAGGCATGAGGCGGCAGGTAGGGCCGATCCCTTAAAAGACCCGTGCGCTACCGGTAATTCCGCGCATATGCCGCTTTGCGCCGCCTGCCTGCTGCTGCCACCGGCGGTGACGGTCATGGCCAGCGGAAAGTCCATCTTCGGCTATCCCGCCCCGGCGCTTTCCCGCGCCCTCGATGACGACAAACCGACACCGCAGCCGCCGCCTCCCCGACTGTCCTGACACCACGGCTATCCATGCCAATCGGGTGGCCCAGCCGCCCGGCAAACCTATTGTCAGACAGAGGAAGGAACTCTCATGTCTCTGAAAATCATCGCCCTCACAGCAACGCTCGCCATCCTGGCCGCTCCCGTCCTTGCCGAAGACAAACCGATGGATATGAGCAAGCCGATGGGCAACCACGATGCGGCAAGCCATGCCTTCAGCGAGGCCAACGCCAAGATGCACAAGGATATGATGATCGACTACAGCGGCGATGCCGATGCGGATTTCGTCCGCGGCATGATCCCGCACCATCAGGGCGCGATCGATATGGCCAGGATCGAGCTTCAATATGGAAAAGATCCCGATATCCGCAAACTCGCCGAAGCCGTCATCAGGGCGCAAGAAACCGAGATCGCCGAGATGAACGCTTGGCTTAAGGCCCACGGCAAATAATCGATCGTCAATGAAAAGGGGAACGCCGGAAATGTCAGGCGTTCCCCAAGACTTATGTTGGCGCGATCAGTCCTTCGGCTCGAAATCGGCTGGGCGGCGGCCGGCGCCCTGTCGCGCCAGCATCCAGCCCGGATATTCCGGCGCAAGCGCGCTCACCTCGTCGAGCTTCTTGATATCGTCTTCATCGAGCTTCAGCTTGACGGCGGCAAGGTTCTGGTCGAGCTGGTCGACACGCTTGGCGCCGATGATGACTGTGGTGACGAAGGGCTTGGCGAGGATATAGGCGAGTGCCACGGTGGCGACGCTGACGCCGTGCTTTTCGGCGACTTCGCGCATGACGGCGACGCAGGCCCAGGCCTTGTCCTTGTCGACGGGCGGGAAATCGAAACTGGCGCGGCGGCCTTCGCCGTTGCCGGGCGCGCCGGGACCATACTTGCCGGAGAGCAGGCCGCCGGCGAGCGGCGACCAGACCATCAGGCCGAGCTTTTCCTCCTGCATCATCGGCACGATGTCACGCTCGAGATCGCGGCCGGCGATGGAGTAATAGGCCTGCACGGTTTCAAAACGGGCAAAGCCGCGGCGTTCGGAGAGGCCGAGCGCTTTGGAAATGCGCCAGGCCTGCCAGTTGGAGACGCCGATATAGCGCACGAGACCGCGGGAAACGAGATCGTCGAAGGCGCGCAGCGTCTCCTCGATCGGCGTCACCGTATCGGTCGCGTGGATCTGATAGAGGTCGATATGATCGGTCTGCAGGCGATCGAGGCTCGCCTCGACCGAATCCATGATGTGACCGCGCGAGGCGCCGCGGTCGTTCGGCTTGTCGCCCATGACGCCGTAGACCTTGGTGGCGATGACGACGTCCTTGCGCTTGACGTCGAGGTTCTTCAGCGCCTGGCCGAGCAGCCTTTCGGACTCGCCGGATGAATAGACGTCGGCCGTGTCGATGAAATTGACGCCGGATGCAAGCGAGCGCTCGACGATCCGGTCGGCGGCATTCTGATCGACGTCGGCGATGGCGCCCCACATACTGCCCTGTTTGGCTTCGCCGAAGGTCATCGTGCCCAGGCAAATTTCCGAGACGAAAAGTCCCGTATTTCCAAGTTGATTGTAACGCATGGTGGAAAAATTCCTTTGTGTCTGCCGCAAGAGGGGCTTGCGAACTGCTGAACTTCATTTTTTGATTATTGGCCTGCATATGACAGGCACAGCCGTGGCTGGCTGCAAGGTGAGGCGATTTTAATCTAGTGCGGCGGCAGCGCTTTTCAACGCCGACGCGCGGCGCTGTAAAGCCGGAATGCCCTTGTCTCGACACAGGCATCCGATAGATTGCCGGCCATATTTCCAGAACAGGATGATTTTAGGCCGGGTCGGCCCAAAATCTGAATCCTGTTCTAATTTTATTAGCAAGAGCATGATGTCGTCCGAAAACCGCTCACACTTTTCGGCATCATGCTCTCGAGGTGCGCATATGGCGACGCGACCACTGACCACGATCGGCTTCGATGCCGATGATACACTCTGGCAGAACGAACAATATTACCGACTGACGGAAGCGTATTTTACCGGGCTTCTTGCCGATTTCGCCGAAGGACCGAAGATTTCCGAACGGCTGCTGGAAGCCGAGAAACGCAACCTTCGCCACTACGGCTTCGGCATCAAGGGTTTCACGCTGTCGATGATCGAGACGGCGATCGAGATCACCGAGGGCAAGATTCCGGCCGGCGTGATCGCCAAGATTCTCGATACCGGCCGCGACCTTCTCAGCCATCCTGTCGAGACCATGCCGCATGTGCGCGACACGCTGGAGGCGCTTGCCGGCAAATACCTGCTTGTCATGATCACCAAGGGCGATCTCTTCGATCAGGAACGCAAGCTTGCCCAATCCGGGCTCGGCGACTTCTTCGACGCCGTCGAGATCGTCTCCGACAAGACGGCCGTCACCTATCGCCGCATCTTCGCCAAGGTCGGCGACGGGCCGGAACGGGCGATGATGGTCGGCAATTCGCTGAAGTCGGACATCGTGCCGGCCATCGCCGCCGGCAGCTACGGCGTTTTCGTGCCGCACGAACTGACCTGGGTGCTGGAACATGTCGACGAACCGAAGGAAGCGCCACGTTTCCGCAAGATCGACCACCTTGGCCAATTGCACGACCTGATCGACCGCCTCGGCTAGAGTGGTTCTGCTTTTAACGGGAGCGCAGAACCGCTCTATTCTTTGTTTTTACGCAATTCCCGGCGAAACCGCTTTCGCGCTTTGCCTGGGAAAACCGCTTCGCACTTTTCCTGGAATTGCTCTCAGCTGCGCTTGCAGCTCTTATCTCATTGCTTGGCGGGCGCCTTCGGAAACAGCGACGGGTGCTCCGGCTCGGTCGGCGGTTTCGGCTGTTGCGGGGCAGCCGCCAACGGCTCGATCAGGATGCTGAAGGGAGCGCCGAGGCCACGGCGCGGCGAGACCTTGGAATAATAGGGACGCAGCAGCCAGGTGGCGTTCTCCTTGACCGTCGTCTCGAAGCTCATGCCGTCCTCATCGGTGCCGAAGAAGGCCTCGTCATCCGGTTTCGACAGGTCGAAAATCGCCAGGAAGGCAAATTTGCTCTTACTGGAAAAACTGATCTTCATATGCTGGCCGGCGCGCACCGGCAGCGTATAGACATGGCTATTGCCGAATTTCGTCCAGCCCTTCAACTGCATGGTGACGGCCGGAAATTGCAGCTTCTCCAGCTTCTCGCCGGGATCGAGCTGCGGCGTCTGCGCCATGGCGGAAACCGTCAGGAGGAAAAGGGCGGCGGCGGCGATCAATGTTCTCACGGAGTGATCTTTCATGGGCGAACCAGAGCGGTGCGCATCGCCTCGACCTCGGGCCGGCAGAAGCAACCTTCCAGATGATCGTTGACGAGACCCATCGCCTGCATGAAAGCATAAACTGTGGTCGGGCCGACAAAGGTCCAGCCGCGTTTCTTCAAATCCTTCGAAATGACCACGGATGTCGGCGTCGTCGGATTGGCGACGATGTGATCACGGTCGACCACTGCCGGCCGCTCGTTATGGCCGGGTTCGTAGCGCCAGAAATAATGGGCGAGCGAGCCGAATTCGTCCCTGAGCTCGATTGCGCGCTCTGCATTGTTGATGGTCGAGACGATCTTGCCGCGATGGCGGATGATGCCGGCATCGGCAAGGCAGCGAGCGACATCCTCTTCGCCGAAAAGGGCGACCTTGTCGAAATCGAAACCTGAAAAGGCGGCGCGGAAATTCTCGCGTTTGCGCAGGATGGTGAGCCAGGAAAGGCCCGACTGGAAGCCTTCGAGGCAGATCTTCTCGAAGAGGCGGATGTCATCGGTGACAGGGCGGCCCCATTCCTCGTCATGATAGCGGAGATAGTCGGGCAGATTGGCGTGCCAGTGGCAGCGGCTCCTGCCGTCCTCGCCGATGATGATGCCTATCGCGCTCATGATCCTTCATTCCGCGGGGATCCGCTTCGTTCTCTGCTCATGATTCCGGCTTTACCATTTGCAAACCGTCTTTCCAAACCGAACGGTAACCCTGACGAAAAGTTTATCCGATCGGTCGGCTTTTCATGAATCGATCTTTACCATTCGCTGGCGGATTGGGTGGCAGCGTCTTTGCCGGGCGGAACATCTCCGCCCGGGCGGACATGTCCCGCCAGCGCATTTTCGGTCATTTGTAGAGAGTTCGTCCGATGATGAAACAGCTTGTTCTTGCCGCAGCCCTCTTCGGCATTTTCTCCGCGGCCGCCATTGCAGACGACCGCTACGCCACCCGCCCGCCGGTCGTGCTCAGCCCCGATCTGACCGCCCCCTGGATCAACCAGCTGGGCGGCGGCACGGTTCGTCCCGTCGTCTATCAGCGGCCGGTCGTCCAGCCGCAGCAGCGCGGCCTTTTCCAGCGCCGTATCATCCGCCGGGCGCCGCAGGTGTCACCTCAGACCGTTTCGGCGATCAATCCCGGCATCCCGTCGATCCGTCGTCCGATCGAACCGCAATACCTGCCGCAGATGGTCGATTACGACACCACGGAAAAGCCCGGCACGATCGTCATCGATACCAACAACCGCTTCCTCTATCTGGTGATGCAAGGCGGCAAGGCGCGGCGCTACGGCGTCGGCGTCGGCAAGCCGGGCTTCGAATGGGCGGGCGCCCACAAGATCACCCGCAAGACCGAATGGCCGGATTGGACGCCGCCTTCCGAGATGATCAGCCGCGAAGCCGCCAAGGGCCATTACCTGCCGGCGCGCATGGACGGCGGGGCGGAAAACCCGCTTGGCGCCCGCGCCATGTATCTCGGCTCGACGCTTTACCGCATCCACGGCACCAACGCCCCCTGGTCGATCGGCAGCGCCGTCTCCTCCGGCTGCATCCGCCTGCGCAACGAAGACGTCGTCGACCTCTACGACCGCGTCAATGTCGGAACCCGCGTCATCGTAATGTAAAGGCGGCGCAATACTTACAGCGCCACGCGTCTTTTCGAGAGCCGCAAAGGGCGCTGTAATCCTTTAAATTGCTGCATAATTTTTCCTTAAGTCGAGTCCGATTTGAGGATAAATTATGCAGTGGGAGCCGCAAGAACATCCGACTCTCCTTCTCCAAAAATGCTTTATCCGGCCACACCGATCTTGAATCGGGCAGAAGTTCATGTAGCTTCGAGCGGATTTGCTTGAGGGGAATCGATCATGATCAAACTAATGCCGGGTCTGGCTGCTGCCGGACTTGTCCTGTCCTTGATGTCTACATCCGCCTTTGCTGCACCCGCGGGCTCCGCGCCCGACAACGCACGGGCACCGGCACAGATCGTGCGCGTGGCGCAGATGCCGAAATACGTGAAGCCGCAGTTCAAGCGCAAGAAAGTGCGCCTGGTAACGACGGAAGCCGCCGGCACCGTCATCATCGATACCAACAACAAATATCTCTACCTCGTCGAAGGCAACAATCGCGCCACACGCTATGGCATTGGCGTCGGCCGCGACGGCTTCGGCTGGTCGGGGGTCGTCAAGATCGGCCGCAAGGCCGAATGGCCGAGCTGGACGCCGCCGGCCGAGATGCGCCGCCGCGAAGCCGCCAAGGGACATATCATTCCTGCTTTCCAGGAAGGCGGAGAGGACAACCCGCTCGGCGCCCGCGCCATGTATCTCTACCAAGGCGGCCGCGACACGATCTTCCGCATCCACGGCACCAATCAGCCCTGGACGATCGGCCTCAACATGTCTTCCGGCTGCATACGGATGATGAACGAGGATGTGTCGCATCTCTACGATCGCGCGCCCGTCGGCACCAAGGTGATCGTCATCGGCCCCGGCAACAGGCAGGGCAAGGTGGCATTCGAGGACAGGGGCATCGACGTGCTGCGTACGATGTTCGGCGGCTGAGCAACACTTAGCAAAAAAACGAAAGGCGCAGTCTGATGCGCCTTTCGTTTTGCTTAGACTTTGCGGCCAAAAGCTGGCACACGTGCCTAAGAGTCGACATATTTATTTCGGGGCTATTCAATGACATCTGCGCTGCGTTCTTCCGCTTCCCTGCTTGCGGGCATCGCGTTTTTGACAATCTGTTCAGCAGTTTCCGCCTCGGCGGAAGACCTGCAATTCTCTATCTACGGCGGCTACCAGACCGCGCCGCATAGCGGCGTCGATCTTTCCGACGGCACGCACTTCACCGCCGGCTGGGAAGGCAAGTCCTTCGGCAGCCCGCCTTATTACGGCGGTCGCGTCACCTGGTGGCTCGAGAACTTCAACAAGCCGAACTGGGGTATTTCGCTCGATTATACCCATGACAAGGTCTATGCCGACGACGATACGCTGGCAAAGGCCGGCTGGTCGCATTTCGAATTCACCGACGGCCTGAACCTCCTCACGGTGAACGGTCTCTACCGTTTCCAGGATCCGACCCGCCGCTGGACCCCCTATCTCGGCGCCGGTATCGGCGTGAACATTCCGCATGTCGAAGTGATTCGTCCCGAGGGCAAGACCTGGGCTTATGAATTCGGCGGCGTGACGTTGCAGGCCCAGGCCGGCGTCGACTTCAAGGTGACCGAGCGCTGGTCGACCTTCGTCGAATACAAGGGCACCTATTCGCGCGTCGACGTTCCGATCGACAGCGGCGTGGATCTGAAGACCAACATCTTCACGAATGCCGTCAACGTCGGCGTATCGTTCCACTGGTAATTGAGTTGTTGAATTTCGGCTGTGGCGCTATTTCGTGCCGCAGCTGACCTTACCCTCGACGGCATAGGGTTTTTCACCGCCTTCGATGGTCAGGGAATAGCTGCCGCTGAAATTTGCCGCCGGCCTGCCGCGCTCGCCGGCGATAACCACCAGATCCAGCGTTGCGCCGCCAGTGTCATCTTCGCCACCGTCGAAGACTTCCATGAGCAGTTCGCCGTTACGCGACCAATGGTTGGTCAGGTGCTGCGATTCGAAAACACGCTTTCCGAACACGGCCTCTTGGGCCGGATCCTTGACGATCAGCGCGCCGCGGAAGTGGTTGAGCTTGTGGCCGGCGGCGCTTTCGAAACCGCTTTCGAGCGTGAAGCGCGCTTCCTTGTCGTCGGCGGAACAGAAATAACGGCTATTTGCATGGGCGGTGCCTGCCGCACCGAGCAGTCCCGCAAGCACAATCATTCCCCGCCACATCGTCTAAACTCCCGAGACCGACCCGACGGGCCTTCGCAAGCTTCAGCCTAACGGCAAACCTGTTAATTTTTCCGGCACAGCTCCGCCGTAGGCCCAATCGAGCAGTTCGACCGTATGCAGGATTGGAATGCCGGTGCCGGTAGCGATCTGGGTGATGCAGCCGATATTGCCGGTGGCAATGATATCGGCCTTGGTCGCCTCGATGTTCTTGACCTTGCGCGCCTTCAGCGCCGCCGAGATCTCCGGCTGCATGATGTTGTAGGTGCCGGCGGAGCCGCAGCAAAGATGGCCTTCCGCCGGATCGCGCACCGTAAAGCCCGCCGCTTTCAGCAATTGCTTCGGCGCCAGGGTGATCCGCTGGCCGTGCTGCATGGAACAGGCGGAATGATAGGCGACCGTGATGCCCTTCGGCATGTGTGCCGGCAGGTCGAGGGTTGCGAGATATTCGGTGACGTCCTTGGCGAGCGCCGAGACACAGGCCGCCTTTGCAGCATAGGCGGGATCGAGGCGCAGCATGTGGCCGTAATCCTTGATCGTCGTGCCGCAGCCCGAAGCAGTGATGATGATCGCATCGAGGCCCTGCCCCTCGATCTCGCGCGTCCAGATATCGACATTGGCACGGGCGCTTTCGAGCGCCTGTTCGGCGCGACCCATGTGATGCACCAGCGAGCCGCAGCAGACCTCGCCTTCCGGCACCACGACCTCGACGCCGAGCCGCGTCAACAGCCGGATCGCCGCCGCGTTGATGCCGGGATCGAGCACCGGCTGGGCGCAGCCGGAAAGGATCGCCACCCGGCCGCGCCGTTCCGTTTCGGGCCGATGCGTGCCGGGTTTTGCGAAGTCCGAAGCAGCGGGGATGCGGCGCGGCGCAAGTGCCAGCATGGCGGCGAAGGGTTTCAACGCGCCACCCCGCATCAGACCGGCGAAGGGCCGGCCGAGACGGGCGAGATTGAGCGCCAGGCGAAAGCGACCGGGATAGGGCAGCACAGCGGCAAGGATGGCGCGCGTCAGCCGGTTCATGAACGGGCGCTTGTAGGTCTTTTCGATATGGGCGCGGGCGTGATCGACCAGATGCATGTAATCGACGCCGGAGGGACAGGTGGTAACGCAGGCAAGGCAGGAGAGACAGCGGTCGATATGGGTGACGACCTCGGCATCGGCGGGTCGGCCGTTTTCCAGCATGTCCTTGATCAGGTAGATGCGGCCACGCGGGCTGTCGAGCTCGTTGCCAAGCGTCACATAGGTGGGACAGGTGGCGGTGCAGAAACCGCAGTGAACGCATTTGCGCAGAATCTGCTCGGATTCGGCGACATCGGGATCGAGGAGCTGGGTCAGGGTGAAGTTGGTTTGCATCTAACGGGATCTCCGCTTGGGGAGAATCTCTGGCATATTGCTTGGAATACCCCCCTCTGTCCTGCCGGACATCTCCCCCACAAGGGGGGAGATCGACAAGAGGTTGGACCATCGCTTCCTATCTGCCGTGTCGGAGTCGCAGTGCCCGAATTGTTTGGGGAAGTCATAGCCCCCAGCCAATCTCCCCCCTTGTGGGGGAGATGTCCGGCAGGACAGAGGGGGGTAACCCAAGCGCAAACCCATCTTATCCCTCACCCCATCTTCCCCCGATTGAAGATTCCCGCCGGATCGAATTTCTCCTTGACCCGCCGAGACAACATCGCCACCGCCTCGGGCTCGGGGTGAAAGGCAGCGGTGACCGCCCTCGCCTCACCGGATGCACGGATCAGCGTCGCGTGGCCGCCGCCGAGCGCCTTGATGTAGCGACGGACCAGTTCGGCTTCGGGGCCGGCCTCCATGCGCATCCAGACGAGGCCGCCCTGCCAGTCGTAGAAGGCGTCGACGCCTGCCTCGAGGCGGAGCGCTGCGACCAGCTGAGGGCCGGTGCCGGGGGCGACCGAGACGCGCCAGATCGGCCGCATGCTGCCGTCGGCATAGGGCAGCACGTCGCGGATTTCCTGCCAGAACTTTTGGCTCTCCGGCTGTTCCAGCCGCGTGACCGTGGCGAAACCCGACATTGCCGCGGCAAGCTTCTCGATGCGTACGTCGACCGAGCCCGGCAGGCCTTCGATGCGCAGAGCGGTCGCCTCGCCCTCGGGCAATTTGCCGGCGAGGAATTTCCACGTCACCGTCAAGGGCAGATGGGCAGCACCCGAGACTTCCACCGGCAGCGCCATCGCCGCCGCCATGGCGTTTGCCGCCTCGGCGTCGTTGAGGCCCGATAGCACCACCGTCCGCTCCGTCTTCGGGCGCGGCGGCACACGGAAGGTGACTTCGGTGAGGAAAGCCAGCGTGCCATGCGAGCCGGCGACCAGCTTGACGAGATCGAGACCGGTGACATTCTTCATCACCCGGCCGCCGGCCTTGATGATTTCACCCTTGCCGTTGACGAAGCGCACCCCGAGCAGGCTGTCGCGGGCGGCACCCGCGATCAGCCGACGCGGACCGGAGACATTGGCGGCAAAGACGCCGCCGATGGTCGGCTCGCCGGATGTGCCCATCACCGGGCGATGATCCATCGGCTCGAAGGCGAGCATCTGGCCGCTCTCCTGAAGTGCCGCCTCGACCTCGGCAAGCGGCGTGCCGGATCGGACGGTCATGACCATTTCGCCGGGATTATAGGCGACGATGCCGGAAAGTCCGGTCGAGCGCAGCCGGCCCTCGGCGGCAACGGTATTGCCGAAGCCGGAGCGGCTATTGCCGCCGCAGATCGCCAGCGGCCGGCCGCTTTCCGCATGGGCGCGGACGATCACTGCTGCCTCTTCCTCGCTCGTCGGCATCAGGTCGATCATGCGGCGGGGCGCCCTTCGAGCGGGAAGACCTTCGACGGATTGAGGAGCCAGCCGGGATCGAAGGCGGCACGCGCCGCCATCTGCTGGGTGAGATCGACCTCGGAATATTGGTGCCGCATCAGGTCGCGCTTCTCGATGCCGACGCCATGTTCGCCGGTGAGGCAGCCGCCGGCATCGACGCAGAGCCGAAGGATATCGTTGCCGGCGGCCTCGGCACGGGCGGCATCCTCCGGATCGTTGGCATTGAAGAGGATCAGCGGATGCATGTTGCCGTCGCCGGCATGGAAGACGTTGGCGACGCGCAAGCCGTAATGATCGACGATCTCGGCGGTCCTTTTCAACACGTAGGAAAGCTGGCTGAGCGGCACGGTGCCGTCCATGCAGATATAGTCGGCGATGCGGCCGGTGGCGCCGAAGGCGGATTTGCGGCCCTTCCAGATCAATGCTGCCTCGGTCGCCGACTGGCATTCGCGCACGGTCTTGACAGCGTGCCGGCGGGCGATCTCGACGATGTCCTTCAGCGCGGCGTCCATTTCCGCTTCCGATCCCTCGACCTCGACGATCAGCAGCGCGCCGACATCGAGCGGGTATCCGGCATGGGCGAAGGCCTCGCAGATCTCGATCGCCGGCTTGTCCATGAATTCGATCGCAACCGGGATGATGCCGGCGGCAATGACATCGGCGACGCAGGCGCCGGCCTCCTCCGAGCTTTCGAAGCCGAAGAGCACCGGGCGCGCGCCTTCCGGCTTGGCGATCAACCGCACCGTCGCCTCGGTGACGATGCCAAGCTGGCCTTCGTGGCCGCAGACGAGACCGAGCAGATCGTAGCCTGCCGCATCCAGCGCCTTGCCGCCAAGCTCGATCACCGTGCCGTCGACCAGCACCATCCTGACGCCGAGCAGATTATTGGTGGTGACGCCGTATTTCAGGCAGTGGGCGCCGCCGGAATTCATGCCGATATTGCCGCCGATGGTGCAGGCAAGCTGCGAACTCGGATCGGGCGCATAGAAAAAGCCGTCCGCGGAGACGGATTCGGAAATATTGAGATTGGTGACGCCGGCCTGGACCACGGCTACCCGGTTCGGCAGATCGATTTCGAGAATGCTGTTCATCTTCGACAGGCCAAGTACGACGGCATCCTCCTGCGGAATGGCGCCGCCGGAGAGCGAGGTGCCGGCGCCGCGCGGCACGACGGGAATGCCGTAGCGATTGCAATAGCGCATGACGGCCGAAACCTCGGTCGTGGTGCGTGGCAGGGCGACGGCGAGCGGCAGGCGGCGGTAGGACACGAAGGCGTCGGTTTCGAACGGCACCAGCTCGCGCGCCTCATGCACCAGGCATTCCGGCGGTAGAAGATCGGTGAGATCGGCAACGATCTGGGCGCGGCGCGCCAGCACGTCGGCGCGCGGCTCGAGAAACGAAATGGCGTCGGACATGGCGTTCTCCCTGGCCCTGACGAGGGGGAATGACAGCGGGAAGATGACAGCGAAAACCGGCCGCGAACCTCCCTGCCGCCGATAAACCGGCTTAGCACTTTCCCGAAAGTGGCGCAAATGCTAAGCACTTATGCCAAAAGGGAAAAAGTCACAAAACCTTATGACCAATCTGGGTGATCTCGAAATCTTTGCCAAGGTCGTTTCGACAGGCAGCATGTCGCTCGCCGGGCGGGCGCTCGGCTTTTCGCCGGCCGTTGTCTCCAAACGGATCAAGCGGCTGGAGGACCGGCTCGGCACCCGGCTTCTGCAACGCACGACGCGGCAGATCTCGCTGACGGAGGCCGGACAGGGCTTCTACGACCGCGTTCTCGGCATTCTCGCCGGGCTCGAAGAGGCGGAGTTCTATATTTCCGGCCGCTCGGCGCAGATGCACGGCACGCTGAAGATCTCGGCCCCGACCTCCTTCGGGCGCATGCATATAGCGCCGCATCTGAAGGATTTCATGGAGGCGCATCCGGATCTTGCGATCAACCTGGTGCTGACAGACGAATTCAGCGACATCGTTGGCGGCGGTTTCGATCTGGCGATCCGCATTGCCGAACTCACCGATTCGAGTCTCGTTGCCCGAAGGCTGGCGCCGGTGCGC
Source organism: Rhizobium brockwellii (assembly GCF_000769405.2). Taxonomy (NCBI): domain Bacteria; kingdom Pseudomonadati; phylum Pseudomonadota; class Alphaproteobacteria; order Hyphomicrobiales; family Rhizobiaceae; genus Rhizobium; species Rhizobium brockwellii. The sequence goes on along the minus strand of NZ_CP053439.1, from coordinate 469,589 downwards.
CGGCTGCTCTGCGCTTCACCGGGCTACCTTGCAGCGCATGGCGAGCCGAAGCACATCGACGAGCTGAAACACCACCGCTGCCTGCCGGCCCACAATAACGACACCTGGCGGCTGAACGGGCCGGACGGGGCGCTGAGTCTCAGGCCGGAAGGCATGCTGATCACCAATTCCAGCGAGGTGATCCGCGAGGCGGTCATCGCCGGGCTCGGGATCGCGCTGCGCTCCACCTGGGATATCGGTGAAGAGCTCAAGGCCGGCCGGCTGGTGCAGGTGCTGCCGGCCTATGAGGGCTCGCACAATGTCGCGCTGTCGGCCGTTTATCCCAGCCGGCAGTTTCTGCCGGCCAAGGTGCGGCTGTTCATCGACTATCTGGCAGAGCTTTACGGCCCCGTCCCCTATTGGGAGCGCTGATGGCAGCGACGGTTCAGCGCGCCAGCCTCTCGATGACGAGATCCAGCAGGGCGCGCAGCCGCGCCAGGCGCTTCATGTCGCGGTGATAGCCGACCCAGGTGTCGCGGCCGGGCGGCGGTTCACCGAGATCGACCAGTTCGATGGCTGCAAGAGAATCGCCGAGCGGCCGCGGCAGGACGGCGAGCCCGGCGCCATTGGCGCAGAGCGCCGCCTGCACGTCGCGGCTGTTGCTGCGCGTGACGATGTCGGCCCGCGGCAACAGGCGCCGCAGCCAGCCGACATCGGGCATATCGCCGAAAACCTCATCCATGGTGACGAGGCGGGTGCCCGCGCCGTCGCCGGCTTCGGGGTGCGGTGCGCCGCGGCTGATGTAAAGGCCGTATTCGATATGGATGAGCTTGCGCGATATAACCTCCGCTTCCGTGAAGGGCTGGATGCGGAAGACGAGGTCGGCTTCGCGTCGCGACAGGCTGAGAAGCCGGCTGTCGGTCAACAATTCGACCACCACCTTCGGATGGACTTGCGAAAATTCCGCCAGCACCGGCGAAAGCACATGTGCGCCGAACCAGTCGGATGAGGACAGCCTGAGAAAACCATCGAGCTGACGGCTGCCGCCGGCAAGGCTCCGCTCCATGGCGAACGCCTCCTCCTCGATGCGTTCGGCGCCGGCGAACACGGCTGCGCCTTCGTCGGTCAGGACGAAGCCATCGGTCGTGCGCTGAAAAAGCGTCTGGCCGAGAGAGGTTTCAAGGGCACGCAGCCGCCTGCCCATCGTCGGCTGCGTCAGTCCGAGGCGGCGGGCTGCTGCCCCCAGCGTGCCGAACCGCGCGATCGCCAGAAACAGCTTGAGGTCACTCCATTCCATCGTTTACACCCGCCAAACAAAAATGCATGGACTTCAGTCGTTATCTTTCATTTTCATTCGCGTTTCAATGAAGCATCTTTCTTCCACGCCAATTGCGGTGTTCCTATAGACGCCGCTCCGCGAACGAAGGAGAGTTCCATGTCTGTACAATCAACGATGAAAGCACTGCTGGCTGAAGCGCCGAATTCACCATTGCGCATCGCCGATATTGCAAAACCGGTGCCTGGCGAAGGCCAGGTCCTGGTGCGCATCAAGGCAAGCGGCGTCAATCCGCTCGACCTCAAAATCCGGGCCGGCAATGCGGCCCATGCCCGCCATCCGCTTCCCGCCATTGTCGGTATCGATATGGCCGGCATCGTCGAAGAGATCGGAACTGGCGTCAGCGGTTTTCGGCGCGGCGACGCGGTCTACGGCATGACCGGCGGGGTCGGCGGCATTCAGGGATCGCTTGCCGAATTTGCAGCTGTCGACGCCGCGCTGCTGGCGCCGAAGCCGCAGAACCTGTCGATGCGCGAGGCAGCCGCCCTGCCGCTGATCTCGATCACCGCCTGGGAGGGGCTGGTCGACCGCGCCGGGGTCGAGGCCGGCCAGAAGGTTCTGGTGATTGGCGGCGGCGGTGTCGGCCATATCGTCGCGCAGATCGCCGAGGCTGCCGGAGCCGAGGTCTATGTGGTCGACGGCGCGTCGAAAGCGGACTATCTCGCCGGTCTTGGCGCAACACCGATCGATCGTGACGCGGAAACGGTTGAAACCTATGTCGCAAGGCACACCGGCGGCAAGGGTTTCGATCTGGTCTACGATACGGTCGGCGGCAAGGGGCTCGATGCGGCATTCCGAGCCGTCAGCCAGTTTGGCCATGTCGTGAGCTGCCTTGGCTGGGGAAGCCATGCGCTGGCGCCGCTCTCCTTCAAGGCGGCCACCTATTCCGGCGTCTTCACGCTGCTGCCGCTTCTGACCGGCGAGGGACGCGCCCATCATGGTGAGATCATGCGGGAGATGACGAAGCTCGTCGAAGCCGGCAAGGTGATGCCGAAGCTCGACCCGCGCCGCTTTAGCCTTGCCGATACAGATGAGGCGCATCGGCTGATCGAAGACCGGCAGGCGGACGGAAAGCTCGTCGTCGACATCGACTGATCTCAATCCGTCGGCTCTTAATCCGTCGGCGGAATCAGCGCGCTAGATCGAGATAGGCGTTCGCCACCATCGCATCGATATCAGCGGGCACTGGCACGATGCAGGATTGCGGGCCGGCCTCACCCTTGGCGATGCGTTCCAGGCAGCGGGCCTGAAGGGTGAAGCCGAGATCCATCGACTCGACCGTATTGCCGAGCGGCCGCGGGCCGGCGAGATTGGCCATGTGACCGCCGCCAAGCACATGGAAAGAGCGGCCGTCGCTGAGATGGAAGGTCTCGATCTGGTCGGCCTCGTAGCGGTCGATGCCGATGACATCGGGATGGCGGCGGAAGGCTTCGACATCGATCTCATGCGGGAAATGGCCGCCATTCATCAGGATCGCGCCGTCCTTGACGAGCGGCAGGTCGGCTGCCGTCACGATGCCGGCAAAACCCGTGACGGTGACGATGATATCGGCCGAGCGGATCGCCGCGTCGCGCAGCGGTGTGGTGAAACCGTCGAGATGAGCTTCGAGCGTCGTCACCGGATCGATATCGATGACGCTGACGGTGGAAAAGGCATTGCGGAAACAAGCGGCCGTGCCCTTGCCGCAGGCGCCGTAGCCGAACACCGTCACGCGCTTGCCGTTGGTGGAGCGGTTGGTGAAGCGCAGGTAGCTTTCGAACAGGCTCTGGCCAACGGCATGCCTGTTTTCGGCGAACTGCTTGATCGGGCTGTCGTTGATGACGAGGATCGGCATGTTCAGGCGCTCGCGCAGCGGCAGCAGCCGGGTGCGGCCCGAGGTGGTTTCCTCGGTGCCGCCGCGGAGATTGGCGTAGGGTTTTTCCGCCGCGATGGCAAAAAGATCGCCGCCATTGTCGAGCAGCAGATCCGGCTTTTCGGCAATCACCGCTTCGAGGCTCTGATGGTGAGCGGCGGGATCGGTCGTCTGCGTGGCGAAGACCGTGATGCCTTCCGAACGCAGGAATTCGACCGTCGAAGGCTGGGTGCTGTTGAGATTGCCGGTGCACACGAGGCGCGCGCCGCCGGCGCGAAGCGTCGTCAGCAGCGCCACCGTCTTCGGCTCCAGATGAATGCCGGTGCCGATCGACAGGCCCACAAAGGGACGCGTCCGCTCGAATTCGGCCGCCGTCGCCTTGAGCAGCCGGCAGCTGTTGCCGATCCAGTCGATGCGGGTTGCGCTCTTTTCCATAAACTCTTTCCTACGTGAGTGTTGGTGCCGGTTTTAGCGGAGCAACAGGGCTGCGAATATGGAAGTAATTCTGGCGAGGGTGCAGAAAATCTGCCCCTTTAGGCCGGTGTCCCGCAACGAAGCAACCAGCCGGACAAGGCCGCAAAGGCCGGCCGTTTCACATCCGGCGTGCGGCAGCAGAGGCTGTAGCCCGATGGCCGGGAGATGAAGCCATAGGGCGCGACCAGATGCCCGCGCTTGAGATCGTCCTCGATCGAAGCGCGTGGCGCAAGCGCGATGCCAAGGCCGGAACGGGCGGCCCCCAGCGCCAGCAGCAGATCCTCGAATTCCCGGGTGCGGGAAAAGACGACCGGCGTCGTGCCGCTTTCGGCAAACCATTCGTCCCAGAGCTTCGGAACGCTGCGGCTGATAAGCATCGTCAGCGCGCCCATCGCCGCCGGGTCGCTCGATAGTGTCGCAGCAAGCGAAGGCGTCGCGACCGGGCCGAACTCGTCCGCCATGAAACGCAGGGCGGTAATGCCTGCGGCCGGCCGGTATTCGCCGCCCATGATCACAGCGTCCAATTCCGGGTGCATCTGCAGCGGTTCGACCGTGGTCATCGGCACGATGTCGACGGTATCGCCGAGGCTCGCCTGCATGTCTGCTGCGCGCGGCATCAGCCACCAGACCGCGAAGGCGGAGGGTACGCCGAGCCGGATGCGGCGCGGCACGGCGCCTTCGAGTTCCGAAGCGGCGCGCTGCAGAATGTCGAAAGCCGCGCTCGCAGCGGCCGCAAAAGCGCTGGCCTGCAAGGTCGGGACCAGTCTGCGGCCGTCGCGCAGGAAGAGCTTGCGGCCGAAGTGATTCTCCAGCGTGTCGATCTGCTGGCGCACGGCGCCGCGCACCACATTCAGCTCTTCGGCAGCCTTCAGAATGCTGCCGTGACGACAGACGGCCTCGAAGGCGCGGATGGCATTGAGCGGTGGAAGACGCATGAGGACGACATTCACAAAATCATAGTGGATCACTAGATCTCGCCATTGAACGAAACGCAAGATCACGCCATATTGTACAGCTGTGCAATGTGACGCATTCGAGACAGGGTGTGACGGATTTTCCGACCTGTCCCACCTCGATTTCCCCTATGAACGGCGATCAAATCGCGTTTCGAATAGTCCTGCCATTTTGGATTGCGTAAGCTTTCCGTGATATACCTATATGAGTGATTCCTAACGACGACTGCGAAGGTGACCCGACCATTGACTCTTCTCACCCGACTGGCTTCCGATGTGCAACTGATGTTCCGGCGTCCGCCGCGACAGCAATATGGTGCGCTCTGCTATCGGGTAAAGAAGAAGAGCGGCGAGGCCGAGGTGCTGTTGATGACGAGCCGCGACACCGGCCGCTGGGTCATTCCCAAAGGCTGGCCGATGACGCGCAAATGCGCCCATGAGGTCGCGATGCAGGAAGCCTTCGAGGAAGCCGGCGTCCGCGGCGTAGTCGAAACGGAAACGCTCGGCGCCTACAGCTATTCGAAGGTGCTGCGCGACGGGGTGCAGGTGATCTGCAAAGTGCAGGTCTATGCGCTCGAGGTCACCGACATGGCGAAGAACTTCAAGGAAAAAGGCGAGCGCCGCATCGAATGGGTCTCGTTCGACGAGGCGGCCGGGCGCGTGCGTGAACCGGAGCTCCGCCACCTCTTGCTCGCCTTTAAGCGGACGATGACCGACCGGCTTTCGGCCGCAGCGGCAAAGCAAATTCCGGCGGAATGAATCCTGCCATCTTGCGCTGCTAGGAAAGCAGCGTAGAAGCAGAGCCATCCTCAGGAAAAAGAATGCCGCCACGTCCCGCAGTCCTCACGAAACGCACGCTCGACAAGGACCTCGACAAGATTACCCATGCCGAGGATGCAGCGAAGCATGTTTTGCGGCGGCTGGTGGCGCCTGGTCTCGGGCTGATTTTCGTCGGTCTCGCCATGCTCTTTGCTGGCGTCTATGTGTTCGACCGGCCGGGAGCGATGCTCGTCGTGGCGGCGGCAGCCCTTGCCGGCTATATGGCGATGAACATCGGCGCCAATGACGTGACCAACAATGTTGGTGCTGCCGTCGGCGCACGCGCCATGACGATGGGCCAGGCATTGGTCATCGCTGCGATTTTCGAAGTTCTGGGCGCCACGATCGCCGGTGGCGAGGTCGTCAAGACGATTTCCTCAAACATCGTCGACGCCGTCCAGGTACCGCCAGCGCTGCTTGGCTGGATCATGATGGCGGCGCTGATGGCGGCGGCCCTCTGGATCAACCTCGCAACCTGGATGAACGCGCCGGTTTCCACCACCCATGCGATCGTCGGCGCGGTGATCGGGGCCGGCATCTCAGCGGTCGGGCCGGAGCCGGTGAACTGGCAGGTGATGCTGGAGATCACCTCGAGCTGGATCACCTCGCCGTTGATCGGCGGGCTGATTGCAGCCGGGCTGCTTTATCTCGTCAAGACGCTCATTATCTATCGCGATGACAAGGTCGCGGCGGCCCAACGCTGGGTGCCGGTGCTGGTCGCGGTGATGGCCGGCGGCTTCATGGCCTATATGGTGCTGCAGCTGTCGCCCCCGGGCAGGTTCCCGCCGCTGACCGTCCTCCTCATCGGGATCGGCATCGGCCTGGTGAGCTGGCTTGCCGCCCGGCCGCTCGTTCTCGCCCAAGCGCGGGAGCTCGAAAACCGCAATAGCTCGCTGCGGACGCTGTTTCGGCTGCCCCTCATCGGCTCTGCGGCGCTGCTGTCCTTCGCGCATGGCGCCAACGACGTTTCGAACGCGGTCGGACCGCTGTCGGCGATCGTCCATTCGGTCGGCATCGGCGGCGACGACGGCATCGGGCATCCGCCGCTCTGGGTGATGCTGATCGGCGCCTTCGGCATCTCCGTCGGCCTGCTGCTCTTCGGGCCGCGCCTCATCCGCCTGGTCGGCGAGGAGATCACCAAGCTCAATCCGATGCGGGCCTATTGTGTCGCGCTGTCGACCGCCTTCACCGTCATCGTCGCCTCCTGGCTCGGCCTGCCGGTTAGCACCACGCATATCGCCGTCGGCGCCGTCTTCGGCGTCGGATTCTTCCGCGAATGGTACACCCGCCATTCGAAGCGCCGCATCGCCTATATCAGGCGCAAGGCCGAGAGCTTTGATATCGACGAGCCGGAGGAGCCGAATATCCACGAGACGCGGCGGCGCTATCTTGTGCGCCGTTCGCATTTCATGACGATCGTCGCCGCCTGGATCGTCACCGTGCCGGTTTCGGCAGCGCTTGCGGCATTGATTTATTGGGCTATGTTCGCGCTCTTCGTCTGAAACCCCGAGTTTTTCGAATGCGCGCCAATTTCCGTATGCAACGGCTTTTCGTCGAGGCGCCGCTTTCCAGCGGTGCCGCCCTCGAGGCGAATGCCGATCAGTTCAACTATCTCGCCAATGTGCTGAGGATGGAGGACGGTGGGGAGATCCTGCTCTTCAACGGCCGCGACGGCGAGTGGAAGGCAACCCTTACCTTCCCCACGCGCAAACGCATTCAGCTCGCGGCAATTGAAGAGACGCGGCCGCAGCCGCAACCTTGCGACCTGCATTATCTCTTTGCGCCACTCAAGGTCGGCCGCATGGATTATCTCGTGCAGAAGGCGGTCGAAATGGGAGCCGGCCTGCTGCAGCCGGTCATGACCCAGCACGTTCAGGGCAAGATCACCAATGTCGACAAGCTGCGCGCCAATGTCGTCGAAGCGGCGGAGCAATGCGGCATTCTCGGCATTCCCGATGTCGCCGAGCCGGTCAGACTTCTCGACCTGCTCGACCGCTGGCCAAGCGAGCGCCGCATCATCTATTGCGACGAGGGCGATGCCGGGCAAAACCCGCTACCGGTGCTCTCAGCGATCAGTGAAAAACATCTCGCTCTGCTGGTCGGGCCGGAAGGCGGCTTTTCGGAAGAAGAGCGGGCGCGACTTCGAAGCCTCGATTTCGTCACCGCCATTCCGCTCGGGCCACGCATCCTGCGGGCCGATACGGCAGCCGTTGCGGCCCTGGCGGTGGTCCAGGCGGCGATCGGCGACTGGAACTAAGGTCGAAAACGGGTTGACATGGAAATCGCTGTTATTTTTTTGATGCGTCGTTGAAAGAATTTCACTTGCAACATGGGTGGCTTGGGTCCTAATCACCCTTCCAACTGCCCGGCCCCCTGGGCGCCTTTTTGAATACAGGTATCCCGCATGGCCCGCGACACTACCGACCAGACACCGCTCTCTTCGGTCCAGGATCTGACCGATTATATCGCCGCGGGCAACAAGCCGCGGGAGCGCTTCCGGATCGGCACCGAACACGAGAAATTCGCCTTCTTCCGCGCCGACAACAGCCCGGTTCCCTATTCCGGCGATGCCAGCATTTCGGCCCTCTTGATCGGCCTGCAGAAAAAAAGCGGCTGGGAACCGATCACCGACGGCGGCAACATCATCGGGCTTGCAGAGCAGAACGGCATGGGCGCGATCTCGATCGAGCCCGGCGGCCAGTTCGAACTCTCCGGCGCACCGCTGGAGACGATCCACGAGACCTGCAAGGAATCGAACCAGCATCTGGCGACGCTGCGCGAAATCGCCGAGCCGATGGGCATCCGCTTCCTCGGTATCGGTGGCAGTCCGAAATGGACCTATGCGGAAACGCCGCAGATGCCGAAATCACGCTACGAGATCATGACCCGCTATATGCCGAAGGTCGGCACCCAGGGTCTCGACATGATGTACCGCACCTGCACGATCCAGGTGAACCTCGACTTCTCCTCGGAAGCCGACATGCGCAAGAAAATGCGCGTCTCGATGAAGCTGCAGTCGCTGGCGACCGCTCTGTTTGCATCCTCGCCCTTCACCGAGGGCAAGCCGAACGGGCTGCTCTCCTGGCGCGGCGATATCTGGCGCGACGTCGACAACCGGCGCGCCGGACTGCTCGACTTCACCTTCCGCGACGACTTCGGCTTCCGCGACTATGCCGAATGGGCGCTCGACGCGCCGATGTATTTCATCGTCCGCGACGGCCGCTATCACGACTGTACCCATGTCACCTTCCGCCAGTTCATGAACGGCGCATTGAAGGGCGAGGTCGCCGATCCGGCGCCGACGATGGGGGACTGGACGAACCATCTTTCGACACTTTTCCCCGACGTGCGGCTGAAGCGTTTCCTAGAAATGCGCGGCGCCGACGGCGGCCCGTGGCGGCGCATCTGTGCGCTGCCGGCCTTCTGGGTCGGCCTGCTCTACGACGATGCTGCACTCGATGCTGCCGACGAGTTGACGAAGGATTGGAATTTTGCCGAGATCAGCGCCCTGCGGAATGCCGTTCCCGCCGAAGGGTTGAAGGCGCAATTCCGCGGGCACCCGCTCTTCGACATGGCGCGCGAGGTGGTCGGCATATCAAGGGCCGGTCTCAAGGCGCGCGGCAAGCTCAACCGGGAAGGCCAGGACGAGACGATCTTCCTGGCGCCGCTCGACGAGGTGCTCGCCAAGAAGGCGACGCTCGCCGAGGATCTGCTGTCGCTCTATCACGGCCGCTGGAACGGCTCCGTGGAGCCGGTCTTCGAGGACTATCAGTACTGAGTCCGACCCCGGTTCCCTTTTTCCCGGAATCGCGCTGACAGCCGCTGTTTTCGCCTGTTTCCGAGCAGCGGAAGTGAAGGCCGGCGACCTAGCGCATCGCGCTGCGAGGATCGAAAGAGTTGGAGCGTCCTTTGTGCGTCAGAAAGCACGCACGGCGCTCTCGTGCTCCACCGACCCGCCACTGGAGCCTCGGTCGCAGGCTCTCGCTAAATTCCTCCCTAAGTTCTTATGGCAAAAAGCAGTTTGCTCATTGCCATTTCCGGTTATAGTGGCGTTACAACGCGTCACGACCCGGGGAAAGGGACTTCCATGCTGCCACTCTTCGACATGATGATGCAGGCGCAGAACGGCGCGGCGATGGAGGCGATCGCCCGACAGTTCAACCTCGCGCAGGAACAGGCGACGAAGGCAATGGCGGCGCTGATGCCGGCCTTTTCCGCCGGGCTGAAGCGCAGCACCAGCAATCCCTATGATTTCGTCGGGCTGATGCAGGCGGTCTCCTCCGGCAATTACGCGCGATATTTCGAGGATATGAACCGGGCGTTCACGCCGGAGGGTATTTCCGACGGCAACAATATCCTTGCCCAACTCTTCGGCTCGAAGGAGGTTTCGCGCGCGGTCGCCGCCCAGGCCGCACAGATGACCGGCATCGGCCAGGATATCTACAAGCGGATGCTGCCGGTGCTGGCCGATACGCTGATGGGCGGGCTCTTCAAGCAGACGACCGGCCAGATGGCCTCGCCGGTCAACCCCTTCGTTAACACCGCGATGAACGAGACCATCCAGAAATGGCTGGAAAGCACCGGCTTTGCGCCGAAGCAGAAGACGACCCCGGAACCCAGCATCTTCGACAATCCCTTCACCCAGGCGATGCAGTTGATGTTTTCGGTCCCGAAGCCGGAAGCAACATCTCAGCCGAACCCCTTCCTCGACAATCCCTTCGCCAAGGCCTTCCAGGAGATGATGGGTGGGCTTGGCCAGCAGCCGGCGGCTCAGACTAAAACCAAGACGCCGGAGGCGCCGAAGGAAGAGGCAAAGGTCAATGCCGACAGCTACACCGAGATGCTGAACGCCATGTTCGACAGCGGACTGGAAGTGCAGAAGAACTACCAGAGGAACCTGGAAGCGATCTTCGAAACCTATCGGCCGAAGCCTTCCTCTGAGACCAGCGAATAACCCCGAGAGCGGCGTATTGGAGCGTCCTTTCGGACGCACAAAGGGCGCTCTAACACTTTCAATCCTCGCACCGTGCTTTCCGAAAATCGAGTCCGTTTTTCGGGCTGATGCGCTGGGGCATAAAAAAACCCGGAGATGGCTTGGGAAAGCCGATCACCGGGTCAAGCGGCAGGGCTATTGGCTATCACCCTGCGGGGAAACTCGCCGCTCCTACTCTTCGTAGGAGCGGAAGAGCGACAGGCGCCAGCGATTGCGTGCCGAGCGCGTCAGATGTTCCGACGGGTCCTCGAAAAAGGTTGACGCCAGGAACGCGGAGGTCAGGTCGGCCCTGCTAAGGCCGATATCCCTCAGCTGCGTGTCGTTCAGATCGTGCAGCGCGTTGATCTCCATGCGATTGCGGAACCCGCGAAAGAGGGAGGTCAACGGTGCGAGGCCTGCTACCAGACGCTGGGAAAACGTCGGGGTGAGCTTGCCGCAGTCGAGTTCTATTGTTCTGTCTGTCATCCGCATGGGACTCTCCTTTCTTTCGATTTTCTTTTAGGCGCACAACAACCCACCCCTCCCGCGAGGTCGCACGGGAGGGAGCAAGACTGAATTGGCTCGGACAGGCAGGGTGTCTGTCCTTCACTTTGCTTGATTTGCATCCCGAAGATGCCAAAGACCTATTGATCAGTCCAACGAATGTTTCTAATGATTATCATCAGCTATCTTTATGGGTGAAAACATGTCCGCGCCTCTTGATCTCGACCAATTGCAGACTTTCATCGCCATCGTCGATTCCGGCAGCTTCACCAAGGCCGCCGACAGGGTCTACAAGACCCAATCGGCCGTCTCCATGCAGATGCGCCGTCTGGAGGAACGCATCGGCAAGCAGCTGTTCATCAAGGACGGGCGGGGAAACCGGCTGACGGTCGAGGGCGAAAAGCTGCTCAACTATGCGCGGCGCATCATCCGCCTCAACAATGAGGCGATCGCCGCCTTCGACGACAACAGGCTGGAGGGGACGCTGCGGATCGGCACGCCGGACGATTATGCCGACCGCTACATGCCCGAAATCATCGGCCGTTTCGCCAAGACGCATCCAAATGTCGAACTCTATATCGTCTGCGAGCCCTCGGTGGATCTTGCCGAACGCATGCATAAGGGCGAGCTCGACATCGCGCTCGTCACCCACAATCCGCGCGAGCGCATGTCCGATGTGGTGAGAACCGAGCCGCTCTGCTGGGTGGGCTCGGCCAACCATCCGATCCGCGACGACGCGCCGGTGCCGCTTGCTGTCGGCCGGCGCGACTGCCAGTGGCGCCAGCTCGCCTGCTCGGCGCTCGATGCGGTGGGACGCGAGCACCAGATCCTGTTCACCAGCTGGTCCTGCACCGTCGTTGCCGCTGCCGTGCTTGCCGGCATGGCGGTTTCGGTGATGCCGGAATCGGCGCTGCGGACCGGCATGAAAGTGTTGAGCCAGGCGGACGGCTTTCCGGCGCTGCCGCCGGTGCAGATCGGCATCATGAAGCGACCGGGCGTTTCGCTCTCGCTGATGAACGCGATCACGGCGCATATCACCGCCTGCCTCGACAATATCACGCCTACTGTCGTCGACGACAGCCTCGAGGCGGACGTCAAATCCGCCCAGGCGCGCCTTTATCCACGACTGAAGGCGGCCAATATGGTCCCGAGCTGGTAAGAGTTCTCAGGCGGCCCGCGGCACGGTCGCGCTAAAAAGGGAGGCGCGGATGACGTGCTTCCACTCATCGAGCATACGCCGTGCCAAGGCCTCCTCGCTCACGGCGGCAAGCCGGATGACGGCGCCGATCAGGTGGCTGAAAAGGTAAGTGCGCGCATACATTTCATCGTCACAAAGGTCGGGAGCCAGCCGGCGCACGGCGTCATGGAAGATGCCGGCGACGCGACCGCTATGCTCGATATTCAGCTGCAACAGATCCTGATCGGTCTCCGTTCCCATCCAGACGCCGAGATAAACGGGATCGTTGTGGTAGGAATCGTAATACCAGTCGATGGTGGCGCAGACGACGTCGAGCGCCTGGTCGAGTGACTTTACGTTGGTGAACATCGCCGCCATCTTCGCCTGGATCGCCGAGGCGTGCTGGTCGAACAGGGCTTTGACGATCGCCGCCTTCTCCGGGAAATACTGGTAAACCGAACCGATCGGCACCTTGGCGGCGGCGGCGAGTTCCGTCATCCGCATAGCGCTGACGCCCTTTTCCGCGATGATCTTGGCGGCGGCGGCGAGAATGAGGTCCAGCCTCTGGATGCTGCGCTCCTGCTTAGGCTTCCTTCGCAGACCTATCCGATCCATGCTTTCCGCGCCCATGTCGTTCCCATTCTTTTTGTTCGCGGCGGAGGCATATGCCAGACAGCGCGTCGGGCGGGTATGACATGCAAGCCTTCACCTGCCGTAAATGGAACCGTTCGGATTTTAACGGTCGGCAAAAGCCTGTGAAATCAAGCCCTCACAGCATATCGCGGCGATTGACGGAGCATCGAAAAGACCTCGACAGGTTGTGTCATCCTCCTGCAGAGAAGAGAGACAGTCCTCGCGTTGTCGAGGACATAGAGCACGGAGTCCTGTTGGCTGCGATCGACGCAGGTTCAGCCCATTGCCATCCAAACGGCGAGCCAGATCCACATGGCAGCGAGTACGACATAGCCTGCCGCAAAAAGCGGGCTGCGATAGCGCAATTCGTTGCTGGTGACGTGGATGGCGGCGTGGGCGTAGCGCAGGGCGACGAAGATCCAGGCAAGCCCGACGGTGACGATATTGTCGGCGTCCGTGATATAAATAAGAATGCAGCAGACGTGGAAGAGCACAGGCAGTTCGAACTGGTTGGCGAGGCAGTTCTTGACGGCAAGGCTTTCGGCCGGCTCGCCGCGATTTTCGCGATAATCCGATTTCGCGATGCTGCCGGCGCGGACCATTTTTGCGCGCCGAAGCCCAAGAAGCGCGTAAAGACCATAGACCAGGGCCACATGGGCAAGCAGTGGCCAGAAGATTTGATAGCCGGTCATGTGTGGCTGTTTCCTTTCCGCTTCGCATTCTTTGCGAGCAGTAGCCGAAAGGAGAAAAGGATACCAGCGTCGGCGGCCCGCCTTTAGAATATGGCGGGCCGCTCGGTTTCATCAGACCTGCGCGCTGCCGCCATCGACGAAGAGTTCGGCACCGGTGACGAAGCTGGAATCATCCGAGGCCAGGAAGAGTGCGGCTGCGGCAACTTCCTCGGCACGCCCGACCCTGCCCATTGGCACCTGGGCCGCAAGATAATCAAGCAAGCCCTGCTGTTGGGCTGGGTCCTTACCCGCCAATTCGACCAGTCCAGTCGTCTCCGTCGGACCGGGACTGAGCGTGTTGATCCGAATGCCGCGATCCTTCACATCAAGGATCCAGTTGCGCGCAAAGCTGCTCAAAGCAGCTTTCGATGCGGCATAAACACTGAAGGCGGGCGTGCCGGTCGAGCCTGCTGTCGATCCCGTCAATATGATCGAGGATCCTCGGACAAGCAGTGGTAGGGCCTTCTGCACCGTAAAGAGAACCCCCTTCACGTTCCGATCGAAAGTATCGTCATACTGCTCTTCGGTAATTTCCCCGAGGGGCAGCATGGAGCCTCCGCCCGCGTTGACGAAGAGCACGTCAATTCGCCCGGCCTCTGCCTTCACCCGCTCATAGAGTTGATCGAGGTCGGCAAGATTGGCCGAATCAGCCTGAATGCCGACAACCCCACCGCCGATCTCAGCGATGGCTGCATCGAGAACATCCTTGCGACGGCCGGTAATGAAAACCCGCGCGCCCTCGGCCACGAATCGCTTCGCTGTTGCAAGACCAATGCCTGAGGTGGCGCCGGTGATGACCGCAATCTTTGCATCCAGTCTTTGTGTCATTGTCGTCTCCTTTGTTCGACTGGAGCTGAGATATGGACGGAGGAACCGTTTCGAAATAGAAAGAATTGAAAGCTATCGTTTCAGGAATGACATGACTAAATTTCCGGATTTCGAAGGCCTGGCGATGTTTGCAAAAGTCGCCGAAGAACGTTCTTTCGCGCGCGCTGCTCAAACGCTTGGGGTGTCCGTGCCGACCGTTTCGCGTGCCGTGAGCCGGCTTGAGCAGAGGCTGGGCGCAAGGCTTTTCAACCGCACTTCGCGGCAGCTCGCGTTGACGGATTTTGGCCTGCGACTGATCGACAGCGCCGCACGGATCTATGCTGAGGCCGAGGCGGCAGAAAACACAGCCCGGGAGCTTGCTACCCGGCCGATGGGCCTCATCAGGCTTGCCGCGCCGATGGACTTCGGCATACGCTGGCTGGCCCCGATCCTGCCCGATTTTTTCGAGCTCTATCCGGACATTTCCATCGACCTGCATATGAGCGATGCTGTCGTCGATATCGTGGGAGACGGCTTTGATGCGGCGCTTCGTATTGCAGTACTGCCGGATTCATCATTGGTCGCGCGCAGGCTCACGCCGGTTGATCGCTTCATTCTCGCTGCATCCGCTTACATCGATCGACATGGCGCGCCGAAACACCCTCGCGAGCTAGCTGCTCACCATTGCCTCGGATACGCCTACAGGCCGCGCCAAGACGTCTGGCGCTTGCGTAACAGTGAAGGCAAAGAGGAGGTCATAGTGCCAAGTGGCGCCCTCAGGGCCACCAATTCGCAAGCCTTGATACCGATGGCGCTACGCGGCCTCGGGATCATCGAACTGCCGGAATTTCTGGCGTATGACCATCTGATCGACGGCCGGCTGAAGCCAATCCTTTCCGGCTGGACGCTGCCTGCCGGCGCATTGTATTTCGTCACCCCTTCTGCTCGGAGCCGACCTGCGAAAGTCGAGGTCCTTTCCGATTTCATGGTGGCAAGACTTTCAAATCCAGCCTGGCGGTGGAGGGGCTGACAGCCGCTTCAGGGCTCCCGCGAAGAGAGCCAGCGCATGACGGCGAGCCGGGCGGCGACGATGAAGCAGATGGCGAGGCTTGCGAATTTCAGCCGTGTCATCCACGGCAGCAGCTGTGTTGCAAGACTTGCAGACGCACCCTTGCCGAAGGCCATAAGGCTCGAGATGTTCTCGCCGTAATCGGCGATGCCGTAGATGAACGGCAGCAGGTAGACCGCCTTGCCGACGAGTGGATGCGCCGATCGGCCGAACCATGCGCCGTCGGGACCGAGCTTGAGGAAGGCGAGAAACAGCAGCGCCGTCAGCAATGCGGGAAAGATCAGCTCCGGCCCGAAATACATGGCGCGCAGCAGCCTGGTCGCCGTTTCGTTCTCATCGAGCAGCTTCTGCATGTGGAAGACCGCAGACTCGTCGTAACCGGCGAAATAGGTATCGAGCACCGCCTGGCCGGTTTCGTGCTTGAAGGGAACGACGAAGCCGAAGGTCGTCCAGGCGAGCACGGCAAGGCAAAGGGCTGCGAGCAGCGCAACGATCCAGAGAGGAATCCCGCTGCCCGCCTTCATGGTCAGAGGCCGGCGCCCGGATAGTTCGGGCTCTCGCGGGTGATCGTCACGTCATGGGCGTGGCTTTCGCGAAGGCCGGCGCCGGAGATGCGCACGAAAGTGGCCCGCTCCTGGAAATCCTTGAGGTCCTTGCCGCCGACATAACCCATGGCCGCCTTGAGGCCGCCGGCGAGCTGGTGGATGACGCCCGAGACCGGCCCCTTGTACGGCACCTGACCTTCGATGCCCTCAGGCACGAGCTTCAGCGTGTCGCGCACCTCGGCCTGGAAGTAACGGTCGGCCGAGCCGCGGGCCATGGCGCCGACGGAGCCCATGCCGCGATAGGCCTTGAAGGAACGGCCCTGGTAGAGATAGACCTCGCCCGGGCTCTCATCGGTGCCGGCAAGCAGCGAGCCGATCATGACGGCGGAAGCGCCGGCGGCGATCGCCTTGGCAAGATCGCCGGAGAACTTGATGCCGCCATCGGCGATGACGGGCACGTCCTGATCATTCGCGGCCTGCACCGCCGACATGATGGCGGCCAGCTGCGGCACGCCGACGCCGGCAACGATGCGCGTCGTGCAGATCGAACCCGGACCGATACCGACCTTGACGGCATCCGCGCCGGCATCGATCAGCGCCCTGGTGCCGTCATAGGTGGCGACGTTGCCGGCCATGATGCGCACCGAGTTGGAAAGCTTCTTGACGCGGGTGACGGCATCGAGGACGCGCTGCGAATGGCCATGGGCGGTATCGACGACCAGAAGGTCGACGCCGGCCTCGATCAGCCGCTCGGCGCGCTCGAAGCCGTCATCGCCGACGCTGATGGCGGCAGCAGCGCGAAGCCTGCCCTGCGCATCCTTGGAGGCGTTCGGGTTCAGCTGTGACTTCTCGATATCCTTGACGGTGATGAGGCCGACGCAGCGGCCTTCGGTGTCCACGACCAAGAGCTTCTCGATGCGATGCGAATGCAGCAGGCGCTTGGCCTCCTGCTGATCGACGCTCTCCTTGACGGTGACCAGATTGTCCTTGGTCATCAGTTCATGGATCTTCTGGTCCTGATCGGAAGCAAAGCGGACGTCGCGGTTGGTCAGGATGCCGACGAGGCGGCCGGACTTCTCGACCACAGGGATGCCGGAAATGCTGTAGGATTTCATCAGCCCGAGCGCATCGGCAAGCGTCGCATCGGGGCCGATCGTCACCGGATTGACGACCATGCCGCTTTCAAACTTCTTCACTTGCCGGACCTGCTCGGCCTGCTCGATCGGCGTCAGGTTGCGATGAATGACGCCGAGGCCCCCGGCCTGGGCCATAGCGATCGCCAGGCGGCTCTCGGTGACGGTATCCATGGCGGATGAAATGATCGGGATGTTGAGTTCGAAATCCCGGGCGATGCGGGTGGAGATATTCGTCTGGCCGGGCATGACCTCGGAATGTCCTGGCTGCAGCAGCACGTCGTCGAAGGTAAGCGCGTCTGCGCCGGTTGCCGTTTCAATGATGCGTGCCATGGCCAAATTCCTTCATTTAATAAAAATGCGACCCTGTCCGGAAACGAATCGTCCGCCCCGGCGGTCTGCATGGGGTGCTTGGAAGTTGGCGAGGGCTGGTAACACGTCTATGACAGGAAGGAAATAGCAAAAAGCCCGGCCTGCCCGCCGGGCTCGTCATGGGTGCCATGCGCCAGGAGCATTCCGGGAAAAGCGCTAGGCATTTTTCGGTTCTGAATTGTGCAAAAACAAAAACTTAGAGCAGTTCAGCGCTTCCGTGAAAGGCTGAACCGCTCCAGATCAGATGTCGAACTGATAGGTCTTCGGCACGAAGCGATAACCGCCATCCTGCCTTTCGACGAAGCCGACCGCCGGGAACGGCATGTGGTAGCCAAGGAAGGCGATCTTCTCGCTCGCAATCATCTCGAAGACCTTGCGGCGGGTGGCGGCGGCCTGAGTCTTGTCCATGTCGAAACGCACCTCCCAATCCGGCCGCAACAGAGACAGGATATAATGGTTGGCCGTATCGCCTGTGAGCACTAGGCGCTTGCCCTCGGATTCGACGTGGAACACCATATGCCCCGGCGAGTGGCCGGGCGCCAGCATCGCCGTTACGCCGGGCGCGACGCTATCACCTTCCTTAATAAAAGTGGTCTTTTCGGCGAGCGGCACGACGTTGGCGAGCACGGCCTTGTGACCGCCCTCGGCAGGCGTGCCCTCTCGTACCTTGTCCGACCAGAAATCATATTCGGCCTGGCCGACGACATAGCGGGCATTCTTGAAGGCAGCCGCACCGTCTTCCATCAGACCACCAATATGATCGCCGTGCAGGTGGGTCAGCGCCACCAGCGTGACGTCGTCGGCCGAATATCCCGCCGCCTTCAGGCCTTCGACAAGCTGGCCGGCGCCGCGTGCGCGGCCGCTGGCGCCGAAGCCGGTATCGACGAGGATGACATCCGAACCGGTATCGATGAGAGCCGGCGTATAGCCATTCATGAACTTGTCGGCCGGCAGGAAGTTTGCAGTCAGCAACGACTTGACGGTTTCGGGGTCCTGATTGGTGCCGAAGGTTTCATAGGGCTTTTCGACAATGCTGGTGCCGTCGCGGACGACGGTGAACTTATAGGAACCGAGCTTGAATTGATTGATCTCAGGCAAAGGCGTCACATCCATATGATTGCTTTCTCCAGTTGCGGCCGCTTCGGCCTTCTCTCTAAAAATTGCCGGCGCCGCGAGCAGGCCAAGGCCTGCGGCAAAAAGGGTGCGCCGCTTTATTCCCGACGAAATTGTCATATGTCCATCCTTCATGACGTGCAGGCCTTCATGACGTGCAGCTGCGTCACCGCACGGCCCCCAGTGTCGATTCCGGCCGGATTTCTTGCCCCGGCCAGGTAAACATATGTCAATCTTGACAAGCGACGTTAATGCGCAAGTCGTCTCACGCAGACGTGAAGCAAACGTGTCGTCGACCCGGATTTGGGGATTGGCAGAACCCGCCGCTGGGACTAAACAGCACGGGCCTTTCCAGCTCCAATCCGCTGCCCCATCAAGGCTCCCGCCTATGAATCGCATCGTCCCGCTGATCCTTGCCGTCGCCCTCTTCATGGAACAGATGGACTCGACCGTCATTGCGACGGCGCTGCCGGCGATCGCAGCGGATCTCAATGTCGGGCCGATCACGCTGAAGCTGGCGCTGACCTCCTACATGGTGGCGCTGGCGGTGTTCATCCCGGTCAGCGGCTGGATGGCCGACAGGTTCGGCGCCAAGAAGATCTTCCGCCTTGCCATCTCGGTCTTCGTCATCGGCTCGATTTTCTGCGCCGTCTCTTCCAACCTCGTCGAATTCGTCTTTGCCCGCTTCCTGCAGGGCATGGGCGGCGCGATGATGACACCGGTCGGCCGCCTCGTGCTGGTGCGCACCACGAAGCGCAGCGATCTGGTCTCGGCCATGGCGCTGCTCACCATCCCCGCGCTGGTCGGTCCGCTCACAGGACCGCCGCTCGGCGGCTTCATCACCACCTATTTCAGCTGGCACTGGATCTTCCTGATCAACGTGCCGGTCGGCATCATCGGCATCTGGCTTGCGACGATTTTTCTGCCGGAAGTGGAAGCGACGGCGCCGCCGCGGCTCGATTTCACCGGTTTCGTGCTGACCTCGCTATCGGCTGCGGGCGTCGTCTTCGGACTGTCGGTGGTCAGTCTGCCGGCCCTGCCCCCGATCATCGGCGTCACCGCCACCTTGATCGGCCTCATCTGCGGCGTCCTCTACGTGCGCCATGCCAAGCGTCATCCGGCGCCGATCCTCAATCTCAACCTGTTCAAGAACCCGACGTTTCGGGCCTCCACTCTGGGCGGCATGCTGTTTCGCATTTGCGTCGGCGCCATGCCCTTCCTGACGCCGTTGATGCTGCAGCTCGGCTTCGGGTTGACGCCGTTCCAATCCGGCCTCATCACCTTTGCCGGCGCGATCGGGGCGATCACCACCAAGTTCATGGCAAAGCGCGTCTTCGCCGCCGCCGGCTTCCGCACCACACTTCTCAGCGCCGCCATGGTGACGACCCTGGTGACTGTCGTCACCGGCCTGTTCACGCCGTCGACGCCGCATCTCGTCATCATCGGCGTGCTGCTGCTCGGCGGCTTCTCCCGCTCCTTCATGTTCACCGGGGTGAATGCGCTTGCCTTCGCCGATATCGATGATGCGGAAGCCAGCCAAGCGACATCGATGAGCTCGGTGATGCAGCAGGTCAGCCTGGCGCTCGGTGTTGCGGTCGCCGCCGCCATCCTGGAGAGCTCGATCTATTTCCGCGGCGAAGCGCTGCAAGTGGCCGATTTCCACCTCGCCTTCTACATCATCGCCGGACTGACTGTCATTGCGACCATTCCCTTCATCCGGATGGACCGCAATGCCGGCGCGCTCGTTTCGGGCCACCGTTCGAAGGCGCTGACGGCAGCAACTGTTGAAGCCGAACAGCACGCGGTGAAATAAAGCATGTCGCGCAAAAGTGTGCAGCGGTTTTGCGGTAACGTGGAAACAAAGACCTCAAGCGCGAGGAGCGAATCTGAAAGATTGCGACGCGCTTCAGGCAGCCATTACTCCGGGCTTTCGCAGACGGCAGAGAGCTTGTTGCCGTCGAGATCACGCACATAGGCGGCATAGAAATGGGCATGGTAGGAGCGCAGGCCGGGCTCGCCCTCATCCACGGCGCCTGCCGCGATTGCCGCCGCATGGAAGGCGTCGACATCCGCCCGCGTTTCGGCTGCAAGCGCGATCATGGCGCCATTGCCTGCGGTCGCCCGGCGGCGATTGAACGGCGTCACCACCCAGAAGCGGCAGCGCGTATCGCCCTCGGCGGCATAACCGATTTCCTCTTCGGAAGAGCGCTGGCGGCGATAGCCGAGGGGAGACAGCACGGCATCATAAAAATGCCCTGCGCGATAGAGGTCGTTGGTTCCGAGCGTGACGTAAAGAAGCATGGGATCAGCGGTTCAAATCCTGCCGCGCCGCGCGCCCTTTCAGATGCGCAAGGACGCGGCAACGCTTTCCATTGCTGCATATCTCATCCTTAATTCGATACCGTTTTAAGGAGCTATGCAGTCGATTGCCATCATCCGTCAGGACCGGCCCGAAGATCAAGCTTCTTCAGCGTCGCCCTCAGCCTTGCGCCCCTTGAACCCCTTGGCCAGCAGGAACATCTCGACCGATTCGGCGCGCGACGAGTTCGGTTTGACATGGACGACCTGGCGGAAGTTCTGCTTGAGCATGGCGAGCAACTCACGCTCGGTGCCGCCCTGAAAGGTCTTGGTGAGGAAGTGCCCGCCTTCCCCCAGCACTTCGACGGCGAAATGCGCCGCCACCTCACAGAGATGCATGGTGCGCAGATGGTCGGTGCGGTGGTGGCCGGTGGTCGGCGCCGCCATGTCGGATATGACGAGATCAGGCGTGCCGCCGACGGCCTCCAACAGCTTTTCCGGCGCACTGGGATCGAGGAAGTCGAGCTGCAGGATCTTGACCCCCGGCAGCTGGGTCATTTCAAGGAAATCGATCGCAGCCACACGAATATCATCATCCGTCGAGCCGGTGACCTTGGCGGCGATCTGCGACCAGCTGCCGGGAGCGGCCCCCAGATCGATGATGCGCCTGGCGCCGCGCAGGATGTGATGTTTCTCGTCGATCTCCAGCAGCTTGAAGGCAGCCCGGGCGCGATAGCCTTCAAGCTGGGCGCGCTGCACATAGGGATCGTTGATGTGGCGCTCCAGCCATTGGCGGGAGGAGGCCTTCATCTTCTTGTTCTTGACGCGCTGGCCGAGCTTGCGGCCGGTGCGGTTTCCCGCGATCGGTGCCTTGGTCATGCCTATTCCTTATCTCACGATCTCACGCGCTGGCCGCGGCGGTTGCGATTGCGCCGCCACACGCCGTCATCGGCCATCATGTCGGTGAGCAGACCTTCCCTCAAGCCGCGATCGGCAACCCGCATGCGCGGGCTCGGCCAACGGCGGCGGATCGCCTCGAGAATGGCGCAACCGGCGAGCACCAGATCGGCCCGATCGGGCCCAATGCAGGGATTGGCGGCGCGGCTTGCGAAATCCCAGGAGAGCAGCTTTGCCTGCATGGCGGAGACCTCGTCGTCGGACAGCCAGATGCCATCGACCTTGCGCCGGTCATAACGCGGCAGGTCGAGATGCACGCCGGCAAGCGTTGTCACCGTGCCCGATGTGCCGATCAGGTGAAAATCGCCGCTCTGGGCGACCTCGATCTCCGGGCAATTGAAGCTTCCCAGCATGCCTTCGACTTCACGCACCATGCCTTCGAAGGCCTCCGGCGTGACGTCGTGCCCGCCATGGCGCTCCGACAGCGTCACGACGCCGACCGGCAGCGAGGTCCAGTGGGTGATGTGATTGGCAAGGCGGCTGAAGCGATTGTCGCCGATACGGATGACGGCGATCTCCGACGAACCGCCGCCGATATCGAACAGCACGACGGAGCGCGTCTCGCGACCGACCAGCGAGGAGCAGCCGGAGACGGCAAGCCGCGCTTCGGTCTCGCGATCGATGATCTCGAGCGCAAGGCCGGTTTCGGCAACGACCCGGCTGAGGAATTCCTCGCCATTGACGGCCTGGCGGCAAGCTTCGGTGGCGATCAGCCGCATGCGGCGGATCTCCCGGTTCCTGAGCTTGGAGGCGCAGATCCTCAACGCCTCGATCGCCCTCTCCATCGCCTCATCCGACAGACGGCCGCTGGCCGCAAGGCCTTCGCCGAGGCGCACGATGCGGGAAAAGGCATCGACGACGCGAAATTGTCCCGGACGGGTCGGCTGGGCAATGAGGAGGCGGCAATTGTTGGTGCCGAGATCGAGGGCTGCATAGAGCTCCTCCGGCCACACATGCTCGCCGGCCTGGCGATCCCCCTGATGCCCGGAATGGGCATGGCTTTCCTGGCGGCCCCTGCGGTTGGCGCTCGCGCCATTCAGTGTTTCACGCAGTTCGCCACCGAGCGCCGTCTCTTCCGCGCGGCGTTCCTGTTGCGAGACACCTGATGGTTTTGCCGGTGTCAGCGGCCGGCCCTGCAGACCGCGCTTGCCGCGATGCTTGCGGCGGTTGCGACGGCTGGGCGCCGAATCGCCATCGGAGCGGGCGGCATGATCTGCCGCTCCGGCCTGTTCCATCACATGAGGTTGAAGTGAACCATCCTGCGCAGCACCATGGCCGCCACGACGGCGACGCTTGCGCTTGCGGGCCGGATTGCCGGCTGCATCTTCCATCGGGCGCGCAGGCTGTCCGGCACCGCCGGAAGGCTCATGCGAAGCGGGATGGGCCGCGTTGCGGGATTGCCCGCCACGTTTGCCCTTGCGGCGCCTGGACTTCTTGCCGTCCTTGCGCCCTGCCGCCGACGCCCCGTCAAATTGCGGCTTTGCGCCGCCTTCGGGGTCTTCCACGTTGTTTTTCCACCGCGCCGCGCAAGTCTTGAGATATGCAGCAGGCGCTCATTCGATTTTTGCGTTGCGGCAAGAATATCAGCGCCTGCCGAAATCGCCAAATTCTTTTTTGGACAGGGGATTTGCAGCGGTTTCACCTTTCCGCGGCAGCACCGATTTTTTTCAAAACAGCTATTTGCAATCCTCCGGGTTTTGGTTATAAGCGCCGCACACCAGCCGACCGCCCGCCGGTTTGCTTATGCTGGGGAATAGTTCAATGGTAGAACGACGGACTCTGACTCCGTTAATCTTGGTTCGAATCCAGGTTCCCCAGCCAGTATTTCACTCGCATCGAACATAAAGAAGCAGACAGGATTGCGGATGACGCTTTCTGTCGGTGCGCTGTTGGAATTGGCAATACTCCCACGCTCATACTGATGGTTCACAACCATCTGCAGGGGTAGCCAAACTATAGGGATTCAAGCTCAATCCGCGCAGCGGTTTTGCGTCCGAAATTGCGTGAAAACAAAGAAATAGAGCATTTCCGTAATTCGAAGAAAAACGGAAATGCTCTTAGCAATGGACCTGTTGTTGGTCAGCTGTATCGCGAGACAAAATCGTTGTAGGCGAGCGCAATCCCGTCATCCAGCTTCGTTTTTGCCGACCAGCCAAGTCGATTGATACGATCGACATTCAAAAGTTTGCGAGGCGTGCCGTCCGGCTTCGACCTGTCGAATACCAGCTCTCCTTCAAAGCCGACAATCTGGATGATCTTTCCAGCCAAATCTGCCACGGACAGATCCTCTCCCACGCCAATGTTGAGCATGGGCTCCCGTACGTCATTCTCCATGAGGAAAATGGAGGCTTCCGCAAGATCGTCGACGTAGAGGAATTCGCGTAGCGGCTTTCCCGTTCCCCAGACAACCATTTCCTTAGCCCCGGAAATCTTGGCTTCGTGCGCCTTACGAATCAGAGCAGGCAAAACGTGGCTGTTTGCCGGATCGTAGCTGTCGTTCGGCCCATAAAGATTGGTCGGCATGGCAGAATAATAACGCGTGTCGAATTGGCGATTATAATTCTCGCACAATTTGATGCCGGCGATTTTGGCTATGGAATAGGGTTCGTTCGTCTGCTCCAGCGGCCCCGTGAGCAGGTAATCTTCAGAGATCGGCTGAGGACAGTTGCGCGGATATATACAGCTCGACCCGAGGAAAAGCATGCGCTCGACGCCTGCCCTGTGGGCCGCATCGACGATGTTCGCTTCGATCATGAGGTTCTGATAGAGGAAATCAGCGCGATAAGTATTGTTGGCGTGAATGCCTCCGACCTTCGCAGCGGCCATGAAAATAAAATCCGGCTTTTCCGCCGCGAGAAAGGATCTCACATCGACTTGGCTCGTCAAATCGAGTTCCGCGTGGGTACGCGTTACCACATTGGCATAGCCGCTCGCCTCCAGGCCGCGGACAATCGCCGAGCCCACCATGCCGCGGTGGCCGGCCACGTAGATCTTGGCCGATTTTTTCATGACCTCATTCATGCCGATCATACGCCGTGAAACCGTGTTGCTTGACGAGTTCGTCACGCTTGGCGGCTTGCAGATCCTCGAGCATCATTTCCGATACGAGTTCTGCAAATGTCACCTCTGGCGTCCATCCGAGCTTCTCGCGCGCCTTCGTCGCATCACCCAGGAGTGTTTCCACTTCCGTGGGGCGGAAATAGCGCGGGTCGACGGCGACGATACAACGTCCCTCGGAATCGTAGCCCTTTTCCTCCAGGTCACTGCCTTCCCAGCGAATCGGCATGTCGATGATCTTTGCAGCGGCATCGACGAAATCCCGCACACTGTATTGGACCCCCGTGGCGATGACGAAGTCTTCCGGTTGATCTTGCTGCAACATCATCCACTGCATAATGACATAATCGCGCGCATGACCCCAGTCGCGGGAGGCATTGAGGTTGCCGAGATAAAGTCGATCCTGAAGACCGAGCTTAATGCGTGCGAGAGCTCGGGTGATCTTGCGTGTGACGAAGGTTTCACCGCGGACCGGGCTTTCATGATTGAAGAGAATGCCGTTGCAGGCATAGATACCGTAAGCTTCACGGTAGTTTACCGTGATCCAGTAAGCGTAGAGCTTTGCAACCGCGTATGGTGAACGCGGATAGAACGGCGTCGTCTCACGTTGCGGAATTTCCTGAACCAAGCCGTATAGCTCGGAAGTCGACGCCTGGTAGAAGCGTGTCTTCTTCTCAAGGCCGAGAATGCGGATCGCTTCCAACAGCCGCAACGCGCCGAGTGCGTCTGAATTCGCCGTATATTCCGGCTCCTCGAAAGACACCGCCACATGGCTCTGTGCCGCGAGGTTGTAGATCTCGTCCGGCTGGACCTGCTGAATGATCCGAATGAGACTGGAGGAATCGGTCATGTCGCCGTAGTGCAGCACAAAACGCCGACCTTCGACGTGGGGGTCCTGATATAGGTGATCAATACGGTCGGTATTGATCAAAGACGAGCGCCGCTTGATGCCGTGGACTTCGTAGCCTTTCGACAGCAAGAACTCTGCGAGATAGGATCCGTCCTGGCCAGTGACCCCGGTAATAAGTGCTTTTTTCATAGACAACCGTTTATGCCCCAGTTCAGCGGCTATGCACGCATCTGCAGCAATACCTCTGAAAACCATCCAAGTTTCGTAAACTGACGTCCTAAGGCCGGTCTGCCCAGGTTGCAAGAGCATAAAGGCCTCCTCGGTCGGTTCTTCCTTGGCCATCCTCGCCGAACAAGAGGTAATCTTGCCTGTCAATTCGCGGTCACGCGCCAGGTTTTGCTGGCCGCTCAAGCACCATGAGAATGAATTGGCGATCTCTGTTCCAAGATTGCAACGACATCCCCTCAACCGCTTCCGACCGTACTTATGTCGGGCCTTGTGGGTGTTGTCGTGATCACAGGATATGCTAAGGCAAATCCAACGAGAAAGGCGGGACGGCATCCGCTTTTCAGATTGTCTGTGAAAATCGACGTAATTCCCTGGCGTTGATCAATATGTGAAGTAGCCGTCTGCCAGTGTGGACGCTGAGGTTAGTTAAAGCATGAAAATTGGCGTCTTGCTGGAAAATCCGATACATGTCGGTGGAGGATTCAATCAGGCACTCAATGCGATCCTGCAACTCCAGCGTATCATCGGGAAACAGCATGAGGTCGTGGCTTTCACGACAATCGAAGCCAATCTGCAGCATCTTGAACGGCTAGGGGTTCATGCGCAGCACCTGTCTATAGCAGGGCCGGTGGGGCTACGTCGAATTGCACGCACCGTGTTGCGACGCTTAGGCCGCAAGGAAAGCGGCAATGCGCGGATGGCAGCCAAGATCGAAAATGCGCTGCTGGAAACCGGCTTGGATCTGGCATATTTCGTTACCCACTCCTCAACTCCGAATTACTTCCGTAAGCTCAACTACATCACGACGGTCCTCGATCTCTGTCATCGGGACGATCTTGAATTTCCCGAAGTGAGTTCCGATGGCAAATTCGAAGAACGCGAGTGGCATTTTTCCACATGCCTGCCACGTGCCGTCGCCATCATGGTGGCCTCACGTCAGCTCCTGAAAAGGATTGTCACTCGCTACGGAATTGACGAAGAGCGCATGATTGCGATGCCCTTCGAACCATCTCCATTCTTAACTGAAGCGCATTCGATCGACCGGGTGGCCGCGCTCGAGAACTATGGGCTGAAGGATGGCTATTATTTCTATCCAGCGCAATTCTGGCCGCACAAGAACCACATCCGCATTCTCGAAGCGATCTCACTCTTAAAACAAAAGCTAGCGGTTGATTCCGACATACGCGTGGTCTTTTCAGGTGGGGATCATGGCAATGTTGCGTGGATAAGACAGCAAGCGCAACAGCTGGGCGTATCTGACAATGTGACATTCCTCGGCTTCGTGCCGGTCGATCATATGCGCGCACTCTACGAAGGTGCGCTGGCCGTCGTGATGTCGACTTATTTTGGCCCAACCAATTTGCCGCCGTTGGAAGCTTGGGCGCTCGGTCGCCCGCTGATCTATTCGGCGCACCTTAACGAGCAGATCGGTGATGCGGCGTTGTTGGCCGATGCTGATGACGCCGAGCAGTGGGCCGACGCCATGTTGCGCATCCGAGATCCTGCGGTGGCAGTTGATCTGATCGAAAAAGGGCGTAAGCAGCTAAAGGTAGTCGATGCGGAGCGGCTCGAAGCTGAGGCCCTATTCGTACGCAGGCTCGAACAATTTGCACAACGTAGGAAGTGCTGGGAATAGCCATGGAATGCGCACCGGTTATACTTTTCGTCTTCAATCGTCCCATGCATATGGCAAGGACCGTGACGGCATTGCAGGCGAACGAGCTGGCGGAACAGACGCCCTTGTTCATCTACTGCGACGGTCAGCGCAATGAAAAAGAAGCGGAGCGCGTGCACCAAGTCCGTGAACAGGCGAAGACGGTAACGGGTTTCAAGTCGGTCACCGTCGTCGAACGCGAAAGAAACTATGGCCTTGCAGGTTCTATCATCGATGGCGTGGACCGTCTGTGCGAACAATATGGCCGCGTCATCGTCGTCGAGGACGACCTGATAACCTCGCCTGACTTCTTGCGCTATATGAACCAGGGGCTGGATCTTTATGCAGATGAGGAGCGCGTCGCCAGCATTCACGGCTACGCCTATCCGGTCCCCAATGACGATGCTCCCGAGAGCTATTTCCTACGTGGGGCGGACTGTTGGGGATGGGCCACGTGGGCCCGGGCATGGAAACATTTCGAACCCAATGGGGCTAAGCTTCTGATGGGCCTGAAAGAGAAAGGCCTTGCTAAAGCTTTCGACTATGGTGGGAATGCCTTTTTCCTCGCGATGCTGCGCAATCAAGTCAAAGGCAAGAATCAATCCTGGGCGATCAGGTGGCATGCCAGCGCTTATCTGGACAATATGCTGACTCTCTACCCTCGCCAGAGCCTTGTGAAGAACTCAGGGTTTGACGACAGCGGAGTCCACTGCAGCGATGTTGATTATTACGCTGGCAACCTCGGGCATGCGCCGGAGAAATTGCAAAAGATCGACGTTGAAGTTAACGAACAAATGCGGCTGCGTGTGTTGGGCTTCTTCGAGAGAATGCGCCGCCAGCGGATGAAAGATTTCTACAAACTCGTATTCTCGGCCGGGGTTAAACGCATGCGCAAGGTGGCCGGTTTGGCGGCATCCTGACGCATCGGTCGATTTGGGAAAGAGAAACATGATAGAAAAGATCACGAACGGTGGCGAGTTGCAGGCCATGATATTGCGGTCGAACTACACGTTCGACGGCATCCAGTTTTTCACGCCGGACGAATTCTCGCAGCAACTTGCCTATATGAAGCGACCGACCGGCTATGTCATCCAGCCCCACGTCCACAACGCCGTTGCGCGGGAGGTTCTCTATACGAAGGAGGTCCTGCTTATAAAGTCGGGCGTTGTCCGCGTGGACTTCTATTCCGACGCGCAGGAATACTACGAAAGCGCGATCCTACGCGCAGGCGACGTCATCCTGCTTGCCTTCGGCGGACATGGTTTTGAAATTATCGAAGAAGCTGAAATCATCGAAGTTAAGCAGGGGCCTTACGCCGGGGAATCCGACAAGACGCGATTTGTACCGTCGGCGCAGGAACTGAAGATAAAGGGTGCCGAATGATCCCGGTCAATGAACCGCTGCTGAATGGTAACGAGAGCAAGTATCTGCTGGAATGCATCGAGACCGGCTGGATTTCCTCCGAAGGCCCTTTCATCACACGTTTTGAGCGTGAGTTTGCCGCGACTGTCGGCCGCAAGCACGCAATCGCCGTTGCGAATGGTTCGATGGCTCTCGACGCCGGTATGATGGCGCTTGGCCTGCAGGAAGGCACTGAGGTCATCATGCCGTCCTTCACGATCATTTCCTGCGCCGCAGCCATCGTGAGAGCTGGTTGTGTGCCGGTTGCGGTGGATTCGGATCCTCTAACCTGGAATATCGATCCGACGAAGATCGAAGCAGCTATCACGCCGAAGACGCGCGCCATCATGGTGGTACATATCTACGGCCTGCCGTGCGATATGACCGCGATCAACGAGATCGCCCGCCGCCACAACCTCAAGATCATCGAAGACGCTGCAGAAATGCATGGCCAGACATATAACGGCCAGCCTTGCGGCAGTTTCGGCGATGTCAGCATTTTCAGCTTTTATCCCAACAAGCACATTACCACAGGCGAAGGTGGCATGATCGTCACCGATTCCGACGCCCTTGCCGACAGATCTCGGAGCCTGCGAAATCTCTGCTTCCTGCCTGCCCGCCGCTTTGTTCATGAGGAGCTGGGCTGGAATATGCGTATGACGAATATGCAGGCGGCTCTCGGTTGCGCGCAGCTTGAGCGCCTTCCGGAATTCGTCGAGCGCAAACGTGCGATGGGCAGACTGTATACCGAACTGCTTCAGGACTTGCCCGGCATTCAACTGCCGTTGCCCGAGACAAGCTATGCCCGGAATATCTATTGGGTCTATGGCATCGTGCTGAAGGACGAGATCGATTTCGACGCCGCCGAAGCGATGAAACGATTGGCGGCTAAGGGCGTAGGCTGCCGTCCGTTTTTCTGGCCGATGCACGAGCAGCCCGTTCTGCAGAAGATGGGCTTCCTCAAGGACGCCGATCTTCCCATTGCCGCAAAGCTTGCGCGCCGCGGCTTCTATATTCCAAGCGGCATGGCGCTAAGGGAAGATCAAATTCGCGAAGTCGCGGTTATCGTAACGGAGGTCATCCGTTGACGACCAGTTTCGGATTGTACTCCCAGTATTACGATCTTCTCTATAAGGACAAGGACTACGAGGGCGAAACAGCTTATGTGAAAGCTCTGCTGGAGCGTTATGCCACCGGCCCAATCTCGCAGATTCTGGAGCTAGGCTCCGGCACCGGCATTCACGCCGATAAGATCGCAGAAGCCGGATATGGGGTGCTGGGGGTAGAACTGTCGGAAACCATGCTTGCGGCGGCCATGCCGAAGGCGGCACAGTCGGGCGGCAAACTTGATTTCACGCTGGGCGATGCACGCACATTCCGGACGGATCGGCGATTCCAGGCGGTCATCTCCCTTTTTCATGTTCTGAGCTATCAAACGTCCGATGCCGATCTCGAAGCGATGATGGAGACTGTCTCCCACCATCTCGAAGATGGCGGAATTTTCATATTCGACTTCTGGTACGGACCAGCGGTCCTTTGGCAGCGCCCGAGCACCCGCGTCAAGCGCTTGGAAAACGATGAGATTTCCGTCGTTCGCGTCGCAGAGTCTGTCGTGCATGACGCCGAGAACGTCGTGGATGTCAATTACACGATCTTCGCGACGGAGAAGCTGAGCGCCAAGACCGAAATGGTTTGCGAAACCCACCGCATGCGCTACCTCTTCCTGAACGAGATAGACCGCCTGCTGACGAATGCGGGGATGAGCCGTGTGATTGCCGAAGAGTGGATGTCCAGTTCGCCGCCGGGGACCGAAACCTGGGGCGTCTGTGTCGTAGCGCGCAAGAACGCGGGCTGACTGTTGGCGACACATCTGGACGGCCGAATTGCCTTGCATCGGAAGAGGATTGGTTTCTATCTCGGAGTAGGCCGCCATGCCGGCGGCATGTTCCAGTACGCCCAAAGCCTGGTGCAGGCCCTGTCTTCAATCGACGGCACGGACGTGGAGGTCATCGTTGCCTATGGGGACGAAGCCTGGCGCTCTGAACTTGACGCCAGCCCGCTGAAGGCCGTCCCGCTGCAGCACTGGAAGCGGGGCGAGACACTTGCCAAGCTGTTCATGGCCATACCCGGCTCCGTAGCGCGTGTCGTCGCGAGATGGGTGAACCCACTCGTGCGGGAATTGGCAGCTCTCCAATGTGATCTGTGGATTTTCCCGGCTCAAGACGCCCTGACCTGGCAGATCAGGGAGCCCTCGATCGCAACCATTCACGATTTGATGCACAGATACGAACGCAGCTTCCCAGAAGCCGGAAGCTGGTTGCGCTTTCAGCTGAGAGAAAGCCGATTCCGTCATCTTGCGAACCAGAGTGCTGCCGTGCTCGTCGATTCCGAAACCGGGCGGCGGCATGTCATGGAAAGCTACGGCACGCCAGACGATCACATATATCCGCTGCCTTATATCGCTCCGAACTATCTTACAGATTCGGTTGAGACGTCCGCCTTCGCCGAACGCTACCGGCTTCCGGAAAAATTCTATTTTTATCCGGCGCAATTCTGGCCTCACAAGAATCACTTGCGGCTCGTGCAAGCGCTGGCAGCCGCGCGCACGACTCATCCGGACATGGAACTGGTCTTGGCGGGCAGCACAAAGCGCGAATATGCGGCCGTCAAGGCGATGGCAAACGAGCTTGGGCTGTCGCAAGCGGTTCACTTCGTCGGTTATGTACCGGATTCGGATCTAGCTGGGTTTTATCGTCGTGCCAGAGGGTTGGTCATGCCGACATTCTTCGGCCCGACAAACATCCCGCCGCTTGAAGCGATGGTGTGTGGTTGTCCCGTCTTGATATCAGACAAGTATGGCATGCGGGAACAGTGCGGTGACGCAGCGCTTTATTTCTCACCCCAATCCGTCGAGGAAATACACGGCGCGATGAGCCGCCTGTGGGAAGACGAAGCCCTATCTTCCGTTTTGATCAAAAAGGGACTTGAAAGAGCTTCCTTGTGGAAGCAAGAGGATTTCGACCACCGTCTAAAAGACATTTTGGGGCGTGTCCTTGCGGGAGTCGCGTGATACATGAGTTGCTCCATGCAACCCCCTAAGGCCTTAGAAGATATGGCGCGGCCGACCGCTAACGGAGAGTTTGAGCATACTGATATGACAGGTCACGTGACGAAGCGGGAAAGTGAGATCGGAACCGAATCCTGGGATATAATAATCAGGCCGACCGGCAAGACAGGCGTCGGGCTGACGGCTGCGTGGAAATATCGTGAACTTATCTGGATGTTTTTTAAAAGAGATTTCACGACTTTCTACAAGCAAACCGTCCTTGGGCCGGTTTGGTATCTCATACAACCGACGCTAACGGCGATCACCTACTACATCGTCTTCGGAAAGATTGCCAATCTCTCCACCGATGGAATTTCACCGCTGGTCTTTTATATGTCCGGCACCATCATCTGGAATTATTTCTCGTCCTGCTTGACCAACAATTCAGAAACATTTTCGAAGAACTCGAACCTGTTTGGGAAAGTGTATTTCCCCCGCCTGGTTGTACCACTCGCGGTCGCGATGAGCAGCCTGGTCGCATTTTTCATCCAGATCATGCTTCTGCTTACAATCTCCTTTGCGCTCTGGCTTAGCCAGGATGGAATAGTGATCAACTTGCGTTTCGTTTTGGCGACACCGCTGATTTTGCTCTATGTTGCGACGCTTGGTGTGGGAGCGGGGCTCGCGGTTTCCGCGCTGACAGTCCGATATCGTGATCTGGTTTACGCCGTCGGCTTCGTGGCTCAGCTTTGGATGTATGCGACACCCGTCGTCTACTCCTACAGTCAGATTCCGGAACGATATCAATGGTTTTATCACCTGAATCCGATGACGACACCGGTTCAGCTCTTTCGCTGGGCATTGTTCGACGCGTCGCCGCTCCCACTTGGCGTTTGCCTGGCGAATGTGACCGCCACCCTGGTGATTATGATTGCCGGTTTGATACTTTTCGCACGGGCCGAGGCAACCGCTATGGATACGGTCTGATGAATGATATCGTTGTACGCGCCGAGAATGTCAGCAAGCATTATCGGTTGGGAATCATCAATCACGGCACCTTATATCGCGACCTTCAAAGCTGGTGGGCGCGGCGCCGCAACCTGCCTGACCCAAATGTCTCTATGTCGGATTACGCATCCGACCGAAAGAACAAGGCTCGCCTTGACAACGATATTTTCCATGCCCTCGACGACGTTTCTTTCGAGATTTCCCGTGGCGATATCGTTGGCGTCATCGGCCGCAATGGCGCAGGAAAATCGACCCTTCTGAAGCTGATGTCTCGCATAACGCGCCCGACCTCGGGCTACATCGGCATTCGAGGCCGGATTGCGAGCCTGCTGGAAGTTGGAACCGGGTTCCACCCCGAGCTCACAGGGCGTGAAAATGTGTACCTGAACGGCGCCATTCTCGGAATGACGCATGCCGAGGTCCGCAGGAAATTCGATGAAATCGTTGAGTTCGCAGAAATTGGTGAGTTCATCGATACCCCCGTCAAACGGTATTCTTCGGGCATGTATGTCCGGCTTGCCTTTTCCGTAGCGGCACATCTCGACCCAGAAATACTTCTTGTCGATGAGGTTCTTGCAGTCGGTGATGTCAACTTCCAGAACAAATGCATGGGCCGAATGCAGGAGGTGACAAAGGCGGGCCGAACAATCATGTTCGTCAGCCATAATATGACGGCGGTGAGCAGTCTTTGCCCTCGGTCCATTCTGCTATCCGACGGACGGGTGGCTGCCATTGGCGGCACGTCAGACGTCATACGCTCTTACTTCGACCGACCCGAGCTTAATGGTAAGATGCATTTTGAAGCGGCTCCCCAAGATGTCGACGGCAAGGCGGTAGTATGTCGCCTTTCCATCAAAAATGAAGATGGTGAGATCGCTCAAACCGTTGAGCTTACAAAGAACTTCATCATCGAGGTTGAGTATGAGCTGCGAGAGCCGTTGACGGGATTGTCAGTCGGACTGCAGGTCATGATGGAGGATGGCTACTCCGCCGTCATCAGCCTATCTGATCCGGAACTCGATGTAAGCCGCCTCGACGCCAGACCTCCAGGTTATTATCGGGCGCAAGTCACCATACCGGCCGGCTTGTTGAACACCGGAACCTTTTATCTCCGCGCCGGCATTTCCAGCCGTTTTTCGATCTATTCGGTGGTTGAGGGTATTCGGTTCGAAGTCGAAGACAATGTCGGGATCATCCAGATGCTGGGGCAGCAGCGAAAACCATCGATTTCGGCGATCCAACTGCCTTGGGATGTGAAGATGCTCTACCTCCGCGATTCTGAGGGCCTATTGAAATGAAGAAAGTACTCGTGACCGGTGCGGACGGCTTCATCGGCTCTCACCTCGTTGAAACCTTGGTCAAGGCAGGCGTGGAAGTCCGCGCCCTTTGCCAGTATAATTCGTTTTCCAGTTGGGGCTGGCTGGATCAGTCTGAATACCGCGGCAGATTTGAAGCTGTCTTGGGCGATGTACGCGACCCCTCGCAAATGCGCACCGTTGCCAAAGGCGTCGATACGATATTTCACCTGGCTGCGCTTATCGCCATCCCCTACTCCTACCAGGCGCCGTCAAGTTACGTTGACACCAATATGCATGGCACATTGAATGTGCTTCAGGGCGCTCTCGATGCCGGCGTTGGCCGTGTCATCCAGACCTCGACCAGCGAAGTCTACGGCACCGCTCGCGTTGTCCCAATCAGCGAAAGTCATCCGCTGCAGGCACAGTCGCCCTATTCGGCGTCAAAAATCGGTGCTGACGCGATGGCATATAGTTATCATTCGAGTTTTGATCTACCGGTGACGATCGCACGGCCTTTCAACACTTTCGGCCCGCGACAATCTGCAAGGGCGGTTATTCCGACTGTGATTTCGCAGCTTCTGAATGGACGAACGACGCTGAAGCTTGGTACGCTCTCGCCCACCCGGGATTTCAATTTCGTGCAGGATACATGCGACGGCTTTCTGGCGCTCGCAGCCTGCGACGAAGCCATCGGCCAGACGGTCAATATCGGCTCCGGCAGCGAGATATCGATCGGCGATACCGTTCGGCTGATCGCCGACATCATCGGCGTCAGCGTGGAGATCGAATGCGATGAACAGCGTTTGCGTCCGGCAAACAGCGAAGTGGAACGTTTGTGCTGCGACAACAGCCTGATCAAGTCTCTGACAGGATTTTCGCCGCGTTACAGCTTGGAAGATGGTCTGAAAGCGACGATCGACTGGCTGCGTCAACCGCAGAATCTGGCGAGATACAAGGCGGATATCTTCAATGTCTAGGCGCGCAGTCATTCTGGCGGGCGGAATGGGAACGCGGTTGCGGCCCTATACTGTCGTGCTTCCAAAGCCTCTGATGCCGATCGGCGATTATCCTATTCTTGAGGTGATCATTCGTCAGCTGATATCAGGCGGATTTCAGCATATAACGCTTGCCGTCAACCATCAGGCCGAACTGATCAAGGCTTTTTTCCAGGATGGCGACAAGTGGGGCGTACGCATCGACTATTCGCTCGAGGACGAGCCTCTTGGCACCATGGGGCCGCTGCGGCTGATAAAGGATCTGCCGGAGAATTTTCTGGTGATGAACGGCGACATTCTGACGGATCTCAACTATGCCGATTTTCATGATGCTCACGTCCGCGACGGGAATATATTCACGATCTCGTCCAAGACGCGTCAGCATCGCATAGACTATGGCGTTCTTGACACCGGCGAGGCCGGGCTGCTGACCGGTTTTCGAGAGAAACCGACGGCCGAATACAAAGTCAGCATGGGCGTCTACATGGTGTCTTCGAGAGCCGTCGAGCACATACCACAAGGTGGCGCCTTCGGCTTTGATCAGTTGATGCTTGATCTTCTTGCGGCTGGCAAACCGGCCACGGTTCGAGATTTTGCGGGCTATTGGCTCGATATCGGGCGGCCTGACGATTATGCCTTGGCGATCGAGCAGTTTGAATCCATGCAGTCCAGGTTCTTGAATGGTTGATGCCATCGTCACCGGTGCTGGCGGTTTTCTCGGGAGGCGTCTGGTCAGACGGCTCGAGGAGACTGGTTTTGACGTGCTTGCGTTTGACCGAACACACGGAGATATAAGCGAAGAGCAGCTTTGGCAGGAGCTTCCCGCGGCGCGCACGCTGTTTCACCTTGCCGGCAAGACATTCGTTCCGGATAGCTGGAGCCAAGGACCGAGTTTCATGGCCGCCAACGTCCTCGGAACGCAGCACGCTTTGAACTGGTGCAAGCGACACAAGGCCAAGCTCATATTCGCAAGCGCCTATGTTTATGGGGTGCCCCAGCGGCTGCCGATCCGTGAAAGCGATCCGGTCAGGCCGAACAATCCTTACGCTCTTTCGAAACATCTTGCCGAACAGCTTTGTGAGTTCGCCGCCACGCACGAGCAGATACCGGTGGTGGTATTGCGTCTTTTCAATATATACGGCGCAGGGCAGCGCCCCGAATTCCTGATACCGACGCTTCTGAACCGGATACGGACGAAGCAGGAAATACAGGTTCTGGATCTCAGTCCCCGGCGTGACTATATCTTCGTTGAAGATGTCCTGAGCGCCTTTGCCAAGGCCATGGACGTCGTGGAAGGCTATCATTGCATCAATATCGGCTCCGGAATGTCGTATTCGGTGCAGGAAATAATCGACATCTTGCAAGAAGCTGCCGGCACCGATCTACCTGTAGCGTCATCTTGCACAGTTCGGCGGAATGAAATACCTGACGTGCGGGCCGATATCACGCGGGCTCGCACCGTTCTCGGATGGCGGCCGGAATGGGATCTGCCGGCCGGGATGCGCGCGATGATAAAGGAGTCGTAAATTGAACGAACGTTACGTTCCGATCAACAAGGGCAACTACTCGATGGACACGGTCGAGCGCGAAGCCGCGTTCGACAAATTCCGGGGCGAAGGGTGGGAAGCCGAATACGCGGACTACCGTCGCAAATGGTCAGAATATGCCCTGAACCAGCAGGTTTCGGATTATCCGCTGCTGGTCGATCTCGAGCTGGCATCGATCTGCAATCTGCGCTGCCCGATGTGCTATACGATCAGCGACGAGTTCAAGAAAAGCGTGAACACGACGCGGATGGACTGGGATCTCTACTGCCGCATCATCGATGAGATCGGCGGCAAGGTTCCTGCGATCCGTCTGTCGTTGCGTGGCGAGGCCACACTGCACAAGCGCTTCGCCGACTGTGTGCGTTATGCCAAGGACCATGGGATCAAGGAAGTCTCGACCCTCACCCACGGCTTCAAGCTCAACAGAGACTATTTCGCTCAGCTTGTCGACGCTGGGATCGACTGGATCACCGTTTCCATCGACGGCACCGGTGAGACCTACGAGAAAATCCGCAAGCCGATCAAGTTCGAGGCCCTGCTCGACAAGATCAAGGACATCAAGAAGTACAAAGACGAGCGCGGGCTCCACCGTCCTGTTATCAAGGTGCAGGGCATCTGGCCGGCGATCAGGGAAAATCCGGATCTCTACTATGAAACCTTTGCGCCTCACGTGGATCTTGTCGCCTTCAATCCGCTGATCGATTATCTCGGCAACGATTCCGACGTTCAATATCTGGATAACTTCACCTGCCCACAGCAATACCAACGCCTGGTTATCGGCGCCGACGGGCTTGTGATGAAGTGCTCGAACGACGAGGAAAATCGCGAAGTCATTGGTAACGCGACGACGGAGACGGTACACCAGATTTGGCACGGCGAAAAAATGAATGCAGTGCGTGCTTTGCACAAAGAACCGCAGGGCTTCTTGAAAAGCGAAGTATGCCGCCGATGCTACCTGCCTCGCCTGACGGATGACGAGCCGACCGAAATCTGCGGCCGGAAAGTGATCGTCCGAAATTACGTGGATCGGGCCCAGGAAATCGGAAAATAGAGAAGCAGCCGGGAGTGGTATACCGGGCGTGTGCGGGATGTCATCGCACAGAGCTGGACTGAGCTGTGTTACCGCTATTGGAACGCCGGCTGTATGGGTGAATTGCAGGAGTAGCAGATGTTCCGGAACTACCGACCCGACCGGTGTTATATTATCGCCGAAATCGGCGGGAATTTTACGACTTTTGATCAGGCAAGACGGTTGATCGACGAGGCAAAGTCGTCCGGCGTAGACGCTGTCAAGCTCCAGACTTATCGGGCAGAGACCCTGTCGAGCCGCAATGCCATGTTCGATATGGAAAACACCGGCGTTACCTCGCAATTTGAGCTTTTCCGTAAATATGAAATCGGCCACGAGCTTCACGAAGCGGTTTTCCGCTATGCTGAGGAGCATGGGCTGGACTGGTTTTCATCACCCTCACACGAAACGGATGTCGACCTGCTGGAGAAGTGCGGGGTTGGTGCCCACAAGGTGGGCTCGGACGATGCGGTCAACATTCCCTTCCTCCGCTACCTGGCAAAAACGGGCAAGCCGATAATCCTGTCGACCGGAATGTCGACGCTCGATGAAGTTCGGGAATCCGTTGCCGCAATCAAGGAGGCAGGCAATCAGAAGCTCATTCTGCTGCACGCCATCACAAGCTACCCGACGCATCCGGAAAATGTGAACCTGCGCGCCATGCAAACGATGATGGAAGCGTTTCCGGATCTCGACGTTGGCTATTCCGACCATACGTTGACCCCGGTCGCAAGCCTTTGTGCGGCCGCGATGGGCGCACGGGTTATAGAGCGGCATTTCACCTATGATAAAGCCGCCGACGGTCCCGACCACATGCTCTCGGCCGATCCAGCAGAAATGAAATGGCTTGTCGATGCGATACGGGCGTTCGAGGTCATGAAAGGCAGTGGTCGCAAGGAACCGGCCGCCAGTGAAGCGACGACAAGATTGAACAACCGCAAGAGCATTGTCGTCAATCGACCGCTCAAAGCCGGCCATGTCATCTCTGCTGGCGATATCTCGGTCAAACGACCTGGGACAGGGATTGAACCTAAGCATCTCGAAACTCTTGCGGGGCGACGGCTCGTAAAGGATCTTGATGCGGACGCCGTTCTCCAGTGGAGCGATCTGGCGTGACGCTTGGCATCATTATCCAGGCGCGGATGGGATCGACCCGATTGCCGGGAAAAGTGCTTCGCGACATTTCCGGCAAGCCGCTTCTCGGACATGTCCTGGGTCGGCTTCAGATGTTGAAGCAGCCTGCCAAGGTTGTCGTTGCGACCTCATCGGCCGGCGAGAACGATATGATCGAAGCCTGGTGCCTTGAGCATGGCGTAAGCTGCTTTCGTGGCGACGAAGTCGATGTTCTCGATCGTTATTTTCAATGCGCAGAATCGCTCGGAATGTCCGACAT
Source organism: Rhizobium brockwellii (assembly GCF_000769405.2). Taxonomy (NCBI): domain Bacteria; kingdom Pseudomonadati; phylum Pseudomonadota; class Alphaproteobacteria; order Hyphomicrobiales; family Rhizobiaceae; genus Rhizobium; species Rhizobium brockwellii. The sequence continues at coordinate 430,319 of NZ_CP053439.1, read as the reverse complement.
TGTTCGATTGACCGCAGATAATCCTTTCACTGACATCGAGGAACTCGAGAGGCTGATCGATCTGCACCAAAAGCAGGGATTCGACTACACGCATGCGTTCGGCCAGTTGCCGATCGGCGTTGGTGCCGAGATATTTACGTTCGAAGCTTTGGCGCGCAGTCATCGCGACGGAAAGCTGCCGCACCATCGCGAGCACGTGAATGAATACTTCACCGATCGGCCGGAACTGTTCAAGATCGGCCAGCTCGACGTGCCGCCGGGTAAAATATCCCCCGAACTGCGCCTGACGGTCGATACTGAAGAAGACTGGAGACGTGCTTGTGCTCTGGCAACGCGCGGGGGTGGGAGCTGGCTCGGGACAGAAGAAGCGATCAGACTATGTTCGTCTTCTGCATAGAAAGTTCGCATGCACGCGGCATGGGGCATCTGTTTCGGTCGTTGACGCTCGCCACCGAACTGCGTTCACGCGGTCAGTCGGTGCTATTTCTAGCGAACGATCATCCGAATTCGTTGAAGATCATCCGGGAGCGCGGCTTTGACGTGGCGCTTTATGAGCTCGCCGCTGTGACGGGATGGGAGAAGGATTTCCTCGAAGCCGCCGCTCCGTCCTCGATCTGGATTAACGACCGCCTCAATACGCAGCTGTCCCACAGCGAGACGATCACGCGATTGGGCGCCAAGCTTGTTACCTTTGATGATCGTGGTGATGGCGCGGAACTTGCCGACATCAATGTCTGCGCTCTCCTGTTCGAAAAGACTGAGGGTCTCAAGGGCAAGGATGTTCGGCTGGGGGTGGAGTATATGATACTCAATCCTGAAATCGCAGCGTATCGTAGGGTTCGACAAAGCCTTGCATCGATCCTTGTCACGCTCGGCGGCGCCGATACTTACGGAGTGACCGTCCGCGTTGCCAAATGGCTGAGCAGCAAGCCTTTTCCTGTCACCATCGTCACCGGCCCGAGCTTCCAACACATGGCGGAGCTCGAAGAGGTCGTCGCGACCGCGGCACCCGATCGGTTCAAACTGCTCAACCAGGTGCCGTCGCTTGCGGTAGAGATGCATGGGCATGATCTGGCGATTACCGGCGGCGGTGTTACCCCATTCGAAGCCTGTGCGGCTGGCTTGCCCTGTGTGGTGATCGCCAACGAACCTTTTGAAATCCCGGTCGGGCGTGCGCTCGAAGAGCTGGGAGCGGCGTTTTTTGCCGGCCATCACTCGGCGTTCGATCTCGGCATCCTGGAAAAGCAGATCCCCATCAGGACCATGAGCGAGACTGCCATGACCAAGGTGGACCTTGGCGGAGTCGGCCGCGTTGCCGATTTGCTGGAAAGACTGGCTGCATGACTATCACAGCGGTTATTCACCAGCCGGATTTCGCTTCATATCTCGGCTTTTTTCAACGTTTCCTGAACGCCAACCTCTATATCGTTCTGGATCACGTGCAGTTCGTCCATGGTACGAGCAAAAGCTGGACGCATCGTGACAAGATAAAGACGGCGCAAGGCGACCGCTGGCTCACCGTCGGAATCCGAAAGCCGAGTTTGGGCACTGCAATCAATGCGGTGGAACTGGCGCCCGGCACCGGATGGATAGATCAGAACCTTTCGCTGCTTCGCGAAAACTATCGCAAGTCCGCCGGCTGGAGCGAAGTCTTTCCCCGCATCGAAGCCCTCTACAGCAAGCGATTCGACCTCTTAGCCGATTTCAATATGCATTTCCTGGACGGCATTCTGGATATGCTTGAAATCACGATGCCGACGGTGCGATCGAGTACCTTAAGTCCGGAAGGGCATAGGAACGAATTGCTTGTCGAACTGCTGCGCAAAGTGGGAGCGACACGTTATCTCTCAGGTCTGGGCGCGCGCGACTACATGCGGCCTGAAGTATTCGAGGCAGCCGGAATCGAAATCGAATGGCAGCATTTCGTTCATCCGATTTATCCACAGCCATTCGGCGAGTTCATTCCCTATCTCAGCATCCTCGACACACTGCTGAATTGTGGTATTGCAGGCACCCAAGAGCTGCTCTGGAGTTGTAAATGAATATTCTCGCGATCGGTGCCCATTTTGACGATGTGGAACTGGGCTGTGGCGGTGCATTGGCACGCCATGCGGCAAACGGCGACACGGTTTACGTCTATGTTGCGACCGTATCCGGCTTTTCCAACCAATATGATCAGTCCGTGCGCAGCAGCGAGGTCGCCAGGGCTGAAGCGGATGCTGCGATGGAAATCCTCGGCGTCCATAAGATGGTTTGCGGCGACTTCAAGACGCTTCAGATCGAATTCGTCGATCCGCTGAATATCGAGATCCTCAAGCTCGTGCAGGATTTGAAGATCGACATGGTCTATACACATTGGGTCGGGGACATTCACCATGACCATCTGGCATTGTCGCGCGCATCCCTGCATAGCTGCCGCCACGTGCCCCGCCTCCTGATGTATCGCAGCAACTGGTATCATTCGACAGTCGATTTCAGGGGGAATTTCTACGTCGACATTACGTCCTATTGGGATCAGAAGGAGCGTGCGATCCTCGCACATGAATCCGAAATGGAAAGAACCGGCCGCAAATGGGTCAGCTTTTTCCGCAATGAGGCCGAGAATGCCGGACAGCGTATCGGCGTAAAATATGCCGAAGTGTTCGAGGTGGTGAAGTGGCTTCAGTCCTGAGAAAGCTAAAAACTCTCGGATACATGTTATTGCCTTATGGCTATCATGAGCTGCAACGCCAACGGAAAAGCCGCATAATCTTACCTTCCAATATCACGTCGCTGTTGGCTGTTAACCGGGAATTGGCCGGACGGCACGCCGGCGAACGGTGCTTTATTCTCGGCAACGGACCAAGCGCGAAAGCGCTCGATCTGTCGAAGCTGCGAGGGGAAACCGTTATCAGTGTCTCGAACGGATATCTGCACAGCAACTATGCGGATTTCATGCCGAAGTACCACTGCGTTCCGCAGATCACCTATGGCCTGATGACCGATGAAGACGTGGTGACATGGTTCAACGAGATGCATGCACATCTCGGCGGAGCGGAATTATTTCTGAGCACGACTGAAGCGCCGCTGGTCGAACAGCGGAAGCTTTTTGCAGGTCGCCAAGTCCATTATCAGCACTTTGCAGGCAGCGTAGAGGATTACACGAACAAGGAGATTGTCGATATTTCAAAGCCTGCGCCAGGGGTCGAATCCGTGCCGGTCATGGCCCTGACGATCGCAATGTTCCTCGGGTTCAAGACAATCGTCCTGCTTGGCGTGGACCACGATCATTTTCGGTCTGCGCGGTATGACTATGCTTTTGAACTCAAGGTGCAGAAGGGCAAGGATTCGTCGCTTCACAAGGACGGCACGCTAAAGATAAGTCGATATGACGAATTTCACTCGCTCGCGCGGCTCTGGCGGCAATACCGTTTCCTTTCTCAGATAGCCCAAGCGAATGGCATTCGGATCGTCAACTCCACGCCGGGGGGCGAGTTGGACGAATTCGAGCGCGTCGATTTCGATCTTTGGTTACATCCATGAAAACATTCCATTTTTCGTCACCCCGGGTTTCCGCAGCTCTCGAGATAAGCCGAGAATCTCCGTCGCAGAGATATGATCGGATCGTTGGGGATTTTCGGGAAAACAATATATATTTCGATGGCCCTTTCGAAAACTGGCGTGCAGCGACATCGGTTGCGGGCGGGTATGACGCACCTATTATCCTTCGAAAGGCGATCGATTCTGCGAGAGTGGTCGCCGCAGGCGGTGCAAAATATGAACGAGATACGGTTTTGTTCTACAAGCAGTCTTTCTCTCATGAGATGCTTGCTTGGCTTTTCTTTGTTGCATCAGTTAAGGACAACAGGCTGCGGGTGGTCGATTTCGGCGGCGCTTTAGGGAGTTCCTATTTTCAGCACCGGGCTGCCCTTACACATCTTGATGAACTAAAATGGTGTGTTGTCGAACAACAACATCTCGTCGATGCTGCAAAATCCGAGCTCAGCAACGAGGCTCTGTCTTTCTCAGCCAATTTCGGCGAGGCGGTTCAAAACCTCCGTCCAAATTTGCTCATACTTTCCGGCGTTCTGCAGTATCTGGAGGAACCTCATACATTCCTTAGGACATGCTTTGCCAAAGGGATAGATTTCATTCTTATCGATCGAACCACGGCACAATACGACACGCCCGAGCGTCCATATGTGCAACATGTCCCCAAATGGATCTACGAAGCGAGTTATGCCTCCTGGTTTATGGATGCAAATCATATCGAAGATAGTTTTCGGGAACATAGTTACGAGATCATCGACCGATTTGAGAACCATGAGACTTTCGGCAAGCGAATGCCAACAGGTTTAAAGGATCTAGAGCGGTGGGGCATCGAAGTTCCTGGATCCGAGGTTACTCCTGAATGGCCTTATCTCGGTTGGTTTATAAAGAAGGTCGACAGCGTTTGATGCGCGTAAATGTCTTAATCCCGGTCTTCAATCGGCTTGAACATACTCGCAAAGTCATCGGGGCCTTGAGAGCCCAAACGATTGCGGACAATATCCGGATCGTCGTTATTGATGACGGCTCCACCGATGAAACGGCTGAGTTCCTCGCGGCGCAGCCTGACGTGACGGGCATAAGAGGCCACGGTAATCTGTGGTGGGGCGGAGCCATAGAGGTCGGCTTGAAGCGGGTTCTGCCCGACTGCGGCCCCGAAGACTACATCCTGTTCGTCAACAATGACACGTGGTTTGGCCCGACCTATGTCGAGACATTGATACGGTGTTCACGCGAAAATCGGGAGGCCATTGTCGGCAGCGTCGTTCATGAGGAGGAGAGCGATCCGCCTTTGACGGGCGTGGGACCGCGCTTGAACATAAATCGCATTGCGGTGTGGGACATTCTCGCCGATTTGAGTGAAGAGGAGCGGCGGAATCCCAAGCCGCTCTATAGGGCGGACGCGCTCAGCGGTCGCGGAACGTTGTTTCCCGCAGAACTGTTCAAACGGCATGGAACCATGCGTCCGCGTCTCCTGCCGCATTATATGGCCGACTACGAAATATCCATGCGCTTCGCACGAACGGGCGTACCGCTTCTTGTTTCCAGCGAAGCCATAGTTTATTCACCGCCGATCTACGGCGCTCACGTGTCGAATACGTCTTCGTGGAAGAAACATTTTGGCCGGCGCTCGCCCCACAATGTATTTCAGCGGGTCGCGTTCTTTTCTTTGATCGGCACACCTTTGCAACGGATGACAGCGCCACTGCGCATGGGGGCCTTCATGATTATCCGGACGGCCCATGCTCTGCGAGCGAAGAAATGAAAAAGGACAATGACGACGCGATGAAGAGCGATCATCAGATGCAGTGTATTGCCTGCGGTTCGAACATGGAAACATTTATCGAGCGCATATCCGACGATCGATACGGCTGCCCCGGTGTATATTCGATCAAAAGGTGCGTGTCTTGCGGTCATATGACGACGACACCGCCGCTGACGGAAGAAGATCTACCCGGGCTTTACAGCACGTATTATCCGCGCCGGGAAGTCGATTTCTCTGCCATTGAGCGAGAAGCTGCGTTGGTAAACAAGCCTTTCGCCGCTTTCAATCGTTGGATGGCCGGCACCGATCACCAAGGCCACTATCTGGCGCGGCCCGGTGAGAAGGTCCTGGATGTCGGTTGCGGCTCATGCATTTCACTCCTTGAAATGCGCAATAAGGGTATTGAAAGCTGGGGGATCGAGGCGGATCCAAATGTGCGGACAATCGCTGATCATTTCGGTTTGCAGGTCCATATCGGCAACATTTACGATCTGCCTTTTCCCGACATGAAATTCGACCTGATCGTGTTGAATCAAGTCCTGGAACATGTGCCAGATCCCGCAGCAATGCTGCGTGCGGTAAGAGAGCGTCTCACCCCGCAGGGTCGGGTGGTCATGGCGTTTCCCAATACCGGCTCGTTTCACCGCAAGATCTGGAAAGACCGCTGGATCAATTGGCATATTCCCTATCATCAGAACCATTTCAACCGTATCTCCTTTACCAAGCTTGCTGGCCAATTTGGTTATGGGATCGAAACCGTCAGAACAGTTACGCCCAATCTCTGGTCGGTGCTGCAGTTACGCACCGCGCGAGAAAGAAAGCAGGAAGGCAAGTCATCATCCACCTGGGTGCATGACGTTGACGCAATCGGAGGCAGACCACCATTCTTCACCCGGCTGAAGAATGCGGCACTGTCCCGCGGCGCACGCGGTGCCGGAATGGTAATGGGGTTGGGTAACAGGATTCTGGATGCCGCCGGCATGGGAGATAGCATTCTCTTTGTACTGAAGCCGACGTCCAAAAAACTCTGACCTGCTCGCCTGCAAGAATCAGGGGCATGGGTAGTCACAGAGAAGGCTTCGGGACGAAGCGGATATGCAGACCGAGGTGTAGCGTCATGAAGATTAGCATCGTTACCGTGGCTTTTAATGCCGAGGCGACCATTGCCGATACCTTGCGCTCAGTATCCTGTCAAACCTATGGAAACGTCGAGCATATCCTGATCGATGGTGCGTCCACAGACGGCACAATGGATGTTGTCCGGCAAAATGGAGCCCATCTTGCCCGGTGCATTTCCGAACCGGATCGTGGAATCTACGATGCGATGAACAAGGGCATTGCTCTGGCTACCGGTGATGTAATCGGTTTTCTGAACGCTGATGATGTCTATGCAGGCCCATATGTGCTTGAGTTAGTCGCTGGAGGCTTCAGTTCGGCAGACGTAGACGCTTGTTACGGCGATTTATGCTATGTCCGCCAAAACCATATCGATTCCATCGTACGGTACTGGCGTTCCTCTGATTTCGAGCCGGGCCGTTTCTCGCAGGGTTGGAACCCTCCGCACCCAACGTTTTTCGCAAGACGCGACGTGTTTGCAAAACACGGCAGCTTCGATCTCAGCTATAGGATCGCGGCTGATATAGAACTCATGATGCGGTTTCTGGAAGTAGGGCGTATCTCCACGCTTCATCTGCCTCACATGATGGTCAGGATGCGGCTCGGCGGAACAACCAACAAAAGCATCAAGAACATCATCAAGCAGAACGGCGAAATCATGCGCGCGCTCAATGAGAGCGGACTGAAATGGTCCCCCGTTTCGTTCATCTGCAATAAACTGCTTTCGCGTGGCCGCCAGTTCGTCACACGTCCTGGATTGTAAGCAGCAAATGGTTTGCATGCTACAGGCGCTGGGCGAGTCCAGCCGCCGGGGTTGTCTCGCCAGCTCAGCTCATCCATTTGCTGGCAGGCTTACACCGCTACCCTCCCCCTCACCCCCTCCGCAATCGCCGTCATCCTGTCCGCCGCAGCGTTGCCGATCAGCATGAAGGCGTGCATCGCGTTCGACCAGTAGACGACGTTCATACCCTTGCGGCTTTCGAGGTCCGGTGCCTTCGGCCCCTTGTCAGACTTGACGATGCAGAGCGCCATCGGGCCGGTCTCGGGGTCGAGATAGGCGATCTGGGCGAGCGCCTTGCCGTCATATTGTAGCAACTGGGCGCGTTTGAAATCGATGCCTGGGAGCGAGACGGTTTCGGGGGAGAGTGACAGGCCGAGTTTTTCGTCAAGACCGGCGAGCTGGGCGGCCTGATCCTCCCTGCTGGGGGCGGGGCCGGCGAGCGTTTCGGCGGTATAGAGCGAGATATAGTCGGCGACCACAGCGCGCCATTCGCTGTTTTCGTCCTTTGCCGAAAAACCTCTGCCGATGCCGATGACGGCGCGGTCGACCGCGATACCGGCGACCAGCGAGGCGGCGAGCGCGCCGAGGAAGCGGCGTCGAGTGGCGAATGCCGGCGTCGAGGCGGGTCTTGCGCTCTGCTGTGCCGGGATGGCGGCGAGCATCGCTTCCAGTTTCTGGCGCGGGGCTTCGGCGAGCAGCCGGGCGAAGGCTTGCTCGAACGGCAGATTGGCGCGCGCCAGGAATTCCAGCCGCTCGGCGGTGGCCTCGTCTTCGTTCACCATGGCTTCAATGCGCGCAGCCTCTTCACGCGTCAGTTCGCCGTCGATGAAGGCGGTCAGGTCCTCGTCGGAGGGAATGGTGTGTTTCGTCGTCATTGCCGTCCCCCTTCCGGTCCGGCGCCGGAGAGCTTGGCGCGGGCAGCCGCCAGCCGGCTCATCACGGTTCCGATCGGGATATCCAATATGCCTGCGACCTCGCGATAGGAAAGTCCTTCCACATAGGCGAGGAAAACCACCGTCCTCTGCGCTTCAGGCAGCGCATTCACCTGTTTCAGCACCTGATGGGCCATCACCTGCGTTTCGGTGTCGTGCGCGCCGTCGAAGGTCAGCGTCTCTCCGGCATCGACGAAACCCTGGCCCTGGCGTACCCGGCGAGAGCGGATCTCGTTCAGCCAGATCGAATGCAGGATCGAAAACAGCCAGCGGTCGAGCCGGGTGCCGGGGATGAACTGATCGGCGCGCTCCAGTGCGCGAAGGCAGGTCGCCTGCACCAGGTCGTCGGCGACATCGCGCTGATGCGAGAGAACGAGACCATAACGCCAGAGCCTTGCCAGATTTTCCGTCAGGCCGCTCCTGATATCCGCTTCGCTCGCGATGGCCGCCTCCGCCAATCCTGCATCCCTCGAAACCGCCGGGTGAACCGGCGATTCCATTCTCGCGTGACTATAGGCAGGAAAATGGGTGCGCGCGACCGACATTCTGACGTCCCTTTCGTGCTTCCATTTTCCCGCTTCGTGGCGCACCGATCAGATCTTCGAGGGATCGAGGATAACTGCGTTCAGATCCTGATATTCCTCGCAGCCGGTACCGCAGATCGCCTTGATTGACTTCAGCTGATCCTTGGCGAGATCGAGCTGACCCTTGATGACATAGGCTTCGCCGAGATATTCGCGGACCTTGGCGTATTGCGGGTCCATCTTCACCGACTGCAGGTAATAGGAGATGCCCTCGTCGGTGCGGCCAAGCTTGCGGGTGGCATAACCGCGGTAATTCAGCACTTCGGCGGTGTTCTGATCCTTGACCGTGTCGAGCACGGCAAGCGCCTCCTCATAACGACCGGCCTTGGCCAGCGAATAGGCATAGTCGGCGCGGTTCTCGTCGGAGACGTTGGCGCTCTGCTGCTTGACGCATTTCTTGGTCTTCTGGTCGTAGATCTCGCCCTTCTTGCAGACCGGTGTCGTGCTGCTATCATCGCCGATCGCAAAGACCGGGCCGGAGACAACAGAGGCGGCGAGGCAGCCGCCGAGAAGGAGGGAAGCGATGCGGGCTGTCATGATCGTCATGGGGAAACTCCTCGAAAGTGACGTTGCGACGAGAGAACACCGCTGCATCCAGCTTTATTCGGCTGCCGCTTGCATTTCTTTCTTCACCCTTTCGTGAAGCTTCAGAGCTGAATAATTTGGGCGCCTGCGTGTTTTCCTTCGTTCCGCCGGAGGGACAAGGAGAATTCTGTGACCGACACCGTCAAACTCGTCAGCCTCGCCGTTGCCACACCCGAACATGTCATTTTCCAAAAGCAGGCGGTCGAAGCCTCGGCCCGGTTGTTTGCCGACCGCTTCGAGGACTTCCGCCATCTTGCCCGCGTCTTCGATAGCGCCGGTATCGACAAGCGCCATGCGGCGCGGCCGCTTGCCTGGTTCGACGAGCCACATGGCTGGCAGGACCGGATGCAGGCCTTTGCGGAGGTGGCAGGTGGGCTTTTCGTCGAGGCTGCCAACTCGGCCCTTCGCCAGGCAGGGCTTGAGGCCGGCGATGTCGACTGTGTCGTGACCGTCTCCTCTACTGGATTTACGACGCCGAGCCTCGATGCGCAGCTTAGCCGCAGGATGGGTTTTAGACCCGATATCGAACGCGTGCCGGTCTTCGGGCTCGGCTGTGCCGCCGGCGTGTCAGGCTTTGCGATCGCCTCGCGGCTGGCGCGGAGCCGGCCGGGCGCTGTTGTGCTTTTCGTCTCGATCGAACTTTGCACGCTCGCCTTCCGGCTGGACGAGCTGACGCGGCCGAACATCATCGCGACGGCGCTTTTTGGCGACGGCGCTGCCGCCTGCGTACTGCGATCAGGCGAAGACGGGCTAGCGGAGGTGGAATCGACTGGCGAGCATCTTTTTCCCGACACGCTCGATATCATGGGCTGGAAGATCGATGACGGCGGTTTCGGTATCGTGCTGGCGCAATCGCTGCCGCCCTTTGCCGAAAAGGAGCTCGGCCCGGCGGTGACGGCCATTCTGGCGCGAAACGGGCTGAAGGTGGAGGATATCGACCGCTTCATCTGCCATCCCGGCGGCATGAAGGTGCTGGCTGCGATGGAGAGCGCGCTTTCGATGGTGCCGGGCACGCTCGATCACGAACGCGCCGTGCTTGCCGAATACGGCAACATGTCCTCGCCGACCATCCTGTTCGTGCTGGAGCGGGCAATCCGCGCCGGATTGCCGGAGCGCTCCGCGATGATCGCCATGGGGCCGGGCTTTTCGGCGAGCTGCGTGACGCTCAGGAGGGCGGCATGATGTGGCCATCGATCGCGCTTCTGGCATTCGTGACGCTGCAGCGGCTGGCGGAACTCGTGCTCGCCCGGCGCAACACCGCCGCCCTTCTTGCGAGGGGCGCCAGAGAGGTGGCACCCGAGCATTATCCCGTCATGGTGGCGCTGCATGCAGGCTGGATCATCGGGCTTTGGCTGCTTGCACCGGGCAGGCCAGTGGCGTTCTTCTGGTTTCTGGTGTTCATGGGGCTGCAGGCGCTGCGGCTCTGGGTGCTGGCGACGCTGAAAGGCCGCTGGACGACGCGCATCATCATCCTGCCCGGCGCGCCGCTCGTCAGATCCGGGCCTTATCGCTTCCTCCGCCATCCGAACTATGCGATCGTCGTCGGCGAGATCGCCGCCCTTCCGCTCGCCTTCGGCCTACCGCTTTACGCGATCGTCTTTTCCCTTATCAACGCGCTTATCCTCCATGTCCGCGTGAAGGCTGAAAATGCCGCACTGAAAAGCGCAATGATTTTGAAATGAATGCGATTTTCCGTTTGCGTCGCGGTATCGGCACGGGCATTTTCACCGCGTTAGACAAAGCGGAATGCAAGCGGAAATGACGAAGAACGCAATCGTGCTCGGCGCCGGCATCGTCGGGGTTTCCACGGCCATCCATCTGCAGCGGCGCGGCCGGCAGGTGACGCTGATCGACCGCAAGGATCCGGGCAACGAAACCTCGTTCGGCAATGCCGGCCTGATCCAGCGCGAAGGTGTGGCACCCTACGGCTTTCCCCAGCAGCTCGGGCTTTTACTGCGTTATGCGCTGAATAACCGCATCGACGCGCATTATCATCTGCGCACACTGCCGAGCCAGATCGCCTTTCTCGCTCGCTACTGGTGGAATTCCAATGCGCGTCGCCACGTGATCATTACCCGGGCCTATGCACCGCTGATCGAAAATTCGGTTGTCGAACACAAGGATCTGATCGAGGCGTCGCAGGCCGAAGGGCTGATCCGCAAGGACGGCTGGATAAAGATTTTCCGCACTGAAGCCAAGCGCGACGGGGCTTTTGCTGAGGCCGCACTTTGGCAGAATGAATTCGGCGTGGAGTATGACAGCCTGACTCCGGCCGATATCGCCCGCATGGAACCTCATATGACCGGCGATTTCGCCGGCGGTATCCGCTGGCGCGATCCCTGGTCGGTGCTCGACCCGCATGCGCTGACATCGGCGTATCGCCGCTATTTCGAAAGTATCGGCGGCCGCTTCGTGACGGGTGACGCCGCCTCGCTCGGTCCGTTCGGCTCCGGGTGGAAAATCATGACTGCGGAAGGTCCGCTCGAAGCCGAAGATGCTGTGATGGCGCTCGGCCCCTGGGCGGCCGTTGCGACGCGCCGGCTCGGCTACTCCTTCCCGCTCGGCGTCAAGCGCGGCTATCACATGCACTATGCCGCCGAGGGCAGTGCCGTGCTCCACAACTGGACATTGGATGCCGAACGCGGCTATCTCCTTGCGCCGATGCGCCGCGGCATCCGCCTGACAACAGGGGCGGAGTTTGCAACGCTCGATGCGCCGAAGACGCCGGTCCAGCTCGACCGCGCCGAAGCCGTGGCGCGTACCATCTTCCCGCTCGGAGGCAGGCTCGATCCCGAACCCTGGATGGGGGCGCGCCCCTGCACGCCGGATATGATGCCGATCATCGGCAAAGCGCCGCGTCATCAGGGCCTATGGTTTGCCTTCGGCCATGCCCATCACGGGCTGACGCTCGGGCCGGTGACCGGCCGCGTGCTTGCCGAACTCATCACCGGCGAGAAGCCGTTCATCGATATCGCGGCCTATTCGCCGCAGCGTTTCAACCCGTGATGCCCAGAGGGGCGAGGCCTTTGAGAGCGGTTGCGGCGATGCCGTCCACCGTGTCGTCGATATCGACGGTGACGACGCCCGGCTCGCCTGTAGGCACCTCAAGCGTCGCCAGCTGGCTGTCGAGCAGCGAGACCGGCATGAAATGTCCCTTGCGCTCACCCATCCTTTTCATCAGCAGCGCCCTGGAACCTTCGAGATATACGAAGAACAGATTGCCGCCGGCAGCAGCCCTGAGCCTGTCGCGATAGAGGCGCTTCAGCGCCGAGCAGGAGACGATGATGCCCTTGCTCTTCTCCAACGAGGCCTTGATGTCTTCGCCGATGCGGTCGAGCCACGGCATCCGGTCTTCATCGGTCAGCGGAACGCCCTTCGACATCTTCTCGACATTGGCGGCCGGATGAAGCGCATCGCCTTCGACGAAGGCCAGGTGCAGGGCTTCGGCAAGTTTCTCGCCGACGGAGGATTTGCCGCAGCCGCTGACTCCCATGACGATGATCGCATGGGGTTTGTTCATCTGCTCATCCGGCATGTTTGCTCCTCGGGCTTATCTTCCCGCTCAATCGAGCGGGAAGTGACAGGCATATTGATGTGTGCCTTCCCCAGTTAATTCGGGAGAAACCTGGCGGCAATGGTCCTGCGCCTTCCAGCAGCGCGGATTGAAGTGGCAGCCCGTCGGCGGCTTCAGCGGCGAAGGCAATTCACCCTGCAGGCGGATGCGGTTCTTCGCACGGTCGGGATCGGCAATCGGTGTCGCCGATAGCAAGGCTGCCGTGTAGGGATGGCGCGGCCTAGCGAAGACCTCGGCGGCGGGACCGGTTTCCACAGGACGGCCGAGATACATCACCATCACCTCGTCGGCGATATGATGGACGACGGAGAGCCCGTGCGAGATGAAGAGATAGGCAAGCCCCATCTCCTTCTGCAGGTCCATCAACAGGTTCAGCACCTGCGCCTGGATCGACAGGTCAAGCGCCGAGACCGGTTCGTCGAGCACCAGCACCTTTGGCCGCAGCATCAGGGCGCGGGCAATGGCGATACGCTGGCGCTGACCGCCGGAGAACATATGGGGATATCGGCCATAATGCTCCGGACGCAGGCCGACACGGGCCATCATCTCCTCCGCCTTGCGGCGGCGGGCGGCGCCGTCGAGATCGGTGTTGATCTTCAGCGGCTCTTCGAGGATCGAGCCGACCTTTTGGCGCGGGTTGAGCGAGCCATAAGGATTCTGGAAGACGATCTGCACTTGGCTGCGCAGGCTGCGATCGCCGACATGGGCGGGCTTGCCGTCGATCAGCAATTCTCCCGATGTCGGGTTCTCGATCATCGTGACCAGGCGGGCGAGCGTCGACTTGCCGCAGCCGGATTCGCCGACGACGGCGAGCGTCTTGCCGGAATGCAGGCTGAAGCTGACGCCGTTCAGCGCCTTGACGGTGGCATCGGCTTTGAAGAGGCCGCGGTTGACGGTGTAGAAGCGGGCGAGATCCCTGCCCTCGAGAACAGCGCCCGTCATACAAGATCTCCTGCAGTTTCAACGGCCATGATGCCCGGATGTCCGAGCGGCTTGCCGTCCTTCAAAGGATAGTTGCAGAGCGCCAGTCCGAGCTCCGGCCCCTGACGGACGACACCGCGATCGCACTCGACCGTGGCGAAGCCGCAGCGCGGCGCAAACAGACAGCCCGTCGGGCGACCATGCTGGCCGGGAACGACACCGGCGATCGAGGGAAGACGCTGGCCGACCTTGGCGCGTTCGGGCAGGGCTGCGAGCAGGGCAGCGGTATAGGGATGATGCGGGTCGCGGAACAGCGCCCTCACCGGCTGTTCCTCAACCTTCTGGCCGGCATATTGTACCTGTACGCGCTCGGCGGTTTCGGCAACGACACCCATGTCGTGGGTGATCAGCACCAGCGCCATGCCCTGCTCCTTCTGCAGGCGAACGAGAAGATCGAGGATCTGTGCCTGGATCGTCACGTCAAGCGCCGTTGTCGGCTCGTCGGCGATCAAGAGCTTCGGATTGCAGGCGAGCGCCATGGCGATCATGACGCGCTGGCTCATGCCGCCGGACATCTGATGCGGAAAGTTAGACAGGCGGTCTTCCGGAGCCGGAATGCCGACGAGGTTCAGCAGTTCGATTGAACGTTCGCGGCGCTCCTTGCGGTTGAGGCCCATATGGAAGCGCAGGGTCTCGCCGAGCTGGAAACCGACCGTGAAGCACGGATTGAGGCTCGACATCGGCTCCTGGAAGATCATCGCCATATCCTTGCCGACGATCCTGCGGCGCTGGCGGCCGGAGATGCCGCGCAGATCCTTGCCGTCGAACTGCATGCGGTCGGCGGTGATCTTCGCCGTCCAGGGCAGAAGCCCCATCAGGGCCAGCATGGCAACGGATTTACCCGAGCCGGATTCGCCGACGACCGACAGGATCTCGCCCTTGTCGCAGGCAAGCGACACACCGTCGACGGCGCGGAAGAGACCGGAAGAGGTCTGGAATTCGACCGTCAGATTTTCAATCTCGAGGAGCGGCATCACGACCTCTTCAGTTTGGGATCGAGCGCATCGCGCAGGCCGTCACCCATCAGGTTGATGGCGAGAACGGTGATGAGGATGGCAAGACCCGGGAATGTCACCACCCACCAGGCGCGCGAGATGAACTCACGGGATTCAGCGAGCATCGTCCCCCATTCGGGTGTCGGCGGCTGGGCGCCCATGCCGAGAAAGCCGAGGGCGGCGGCATCGAGAATCGCCGCCGAGAAGGCGAGCGTCGCCTGAACGATCAGTGGCCCAAGACAGTTCGGCAGGATCGTCTTGAACATCAACCGGAAGGTGCCGGCACCGGCGACACGCGAGGCGATGACATATTCCTTCTCACGCTCAGAAATGACCGAGGCGCGCGTCAGCCGCACGAAATGCGGCTGATTGACCAGCGAAATCGCGATCATCGCATTGGTGAGCCCTGGCCCAAGCACGGCCACCAGAACGAGGGCGAGCAACAGCGACGGGAAGGCCAGGATGATATCCATCAGGCGCATGATTGCCGTATCGACCTTGCCGCGGAAAAATCCGGCAACGAGTCCGATCAGGACGCCTGAAATGACCGAAAGCGTGACGACGACGACGCCGATGAACAGCGAAAACCGCGCGCCATAGATCAGGCGCGAAAGGATATCGCGGCCGACGGCATCTGTTCCGAGCGGGAAGGAGGCGCTGCCGCCCTCCATCCAGAACGGCACGGCGAGCAGTACCGCGCGGTTCTGCTCGTTCGGCTCATGTGGCGCAAAGAGCGGCGCCAGGACTGCGACGACCAGGACGATGGTGAAAACCACCAGGCCGATGACGGCGCCCTTGTTGCGGGAAAAATAATGCCAGAACTCCGCAAGAGCGGATGGCTGGCCGGTTTTGACGGTGACCGTGCTCATGGGCCGCTCCTAATGACGAATGCGCGGATTGATGAAGCCGTAGAGAACATCAACAATCAGGTTGACCAGCATGATGACGCCGGCGATCAGCAGAAGGCCGCCCTGGACCACGGCGTAATCGCGCTTGAAGACCGAATCGACCATCCATTTGCCGATACCCGGCCAGGAGAAGATCGTCTCGGTGAGGATGGCGCCGGCAAGAAGAACGCCGATCTGCAGGCCGATGGTGGTGATGACCGGGATCATCGCATTGCGCAGCGCATGCACGCCGACGACGCGCAGCGGCTTCAGGCCTTTCGAGCGCGCCGTGCGGACATAATCCTCACCCAGAACCTCGAGCATCGCCGAACGCGTCTGGCGGGCGATGACGGCAAGCGGGATGGTCGCCAGCACGATCGTCGGCAGAATGAGGTAGCTGACGGCCGAGGAAAACGCGCCCTTCTGGCCCGACAGCAGGCTGTCGATCAGCATGAATCCGGTGACCGGCTTGAAGAAATACATCAGCGAGATGCGGCCGGAAACGGGCGTCCAGCCGAGATAGCCGGAGAAGAAGATGATCAGCAGCAGCCCCCACCAGAAGATCGGCATGGAATATCCGATAAGAGCAATACCCATCACGCTTTGGTCGAACCACGTGCCTCGCTTGACGGCGGCAAAGATACCGGCGGGCACGCCAAGACAGACGGCGAGGATGATGGCACAGAGCGAGAGCTCCAGCGTTGCCGGAAACAGCGTCAGGAATTCGCCGAGAACGGGCCGCTTGGTGACGATCGAGGTGCCGAGATCGCCATGCAGGATTTTTCCGAGATAGTCGAAATACTGCACATACATCGGCCGGTCGAAACCGAGATCATGCATGATCTGGGCGTGCCGCTCCGGCGCCATGACGCGTTCTCCCGACAGGAGCATGACGGGATCGCCGGGAAGCATGCGGATGAACGAGAAGGCAATGAGGGAAACGCCGAGGAATGTCGGGATCAGCACCGCAAGGCGGCCGATAAAAAAACGCAACATGGCAGATGTCCAATAGTTTCCGGCGGTCAGGAGACCCTGACCGCCGGCTGCGCCCAGCTCTGCCGGGCATTCTTACATTATTCTTGTTATTCGGATACGTCGACGCCGTCGAAACGGTGAATGCCGAGCGGGTCCATCTGGAAGCCCGAGACCTTCTTGCTCATCGGAACGAAGACGAGTGAATGGTCGATGGTTGCCCAGGGAGCTTCCTTCTTGAAGATCAGCTGCGCCTGCTCATAGGCCTTGGTGCGCTCGCCGACATCGGCCGTCAGCTTGGCCTTGGTCATCAGGTCGTCATATTCCTTGTTGCACCACTGAGCACGGTTGTTGCCGCCGACGGCATCGCAGCCAAGCAGCGTATCCATGAAGTTGTCCGGGTCGCCGTTGTCGCCGGTCCAGCCGAGGATGACGGCGCCGTCGCGCTTCACGTCGGAGGAGAGCTTCAGATATTCGGCCCATTCATGGGTGACGATTTCGACCTTGACACCGATCTTGGCGAAATCCGCCTGCATCAGTTCGGCGGCGCGGCGCGCGTTCAGCATGTAGGGACGCGACACCGGCATTGCCCAGATCTTCATGCTGAGATCCTTGACGCCAGCATCGGCAAGAGCCTTCTTGGCAGCGTCCGGATCATACTTGTCGTCCTGAACGGCGTCGTTATAGGACCACATCGTCGGCGGGATCGGGTTCTTGGCAACGGCCGCGGCACCCTGGAAGACGGCGTCGATGATCGCCTGCTTGTTGATCGCCATGTTCAGGGCGCGGCGAACTTCCGGCTTGTCGAACGGGGCCATCTGGGTGTTGTAGGCGAGGAAGCCGACATTGAGGCCGGCCTGTTCCAGAACGGTCAGATTTTCATCCTTCTTCAGTTCCGGCACATCGGCGGCATTCGGATAGGGGATCAGCTGGCATTCGCCGGCCTTCAGCTTCTGGGCGCGCACGGCAGCGTCAGAGGTGATGGCGAAAACCAGATCGTCGATCTTTTCCTTGCCCTTGAAATAGGTTTCGTTCGCCTTGTAGCGGATGACGGCATCCGGCTGGTAGGCGACGAAGGTGAACGGGCCAGTGCCGAGCGGCTGCTGGTTGAGCTGCGCCATCTTGCCGTCGGCGGCGAGCTTGTCGGCATATTCCTTCGAGACGATCGACGCGAAGTCCATGGCAAGGTCGGCGAGGAACGGCGCTTCGGGATGGTTGAGCGTGAACTTGACCGTGAGGTCATCGACCTTCTCGACCGACTTGATCAGCTCGGGAAAGCCCATGCCGGCAGCGTATTCGTAAGAACCGCCCTCGACATATTTGTTCCACGGATTGTCGGATTTCAGCTGGCGCTCGAAGGAGAACACAACGTCGTCGGCGTTGAAATCGCGCGTCGGCGTGAAGAAGTCGGTGGTCTGGTACTTGACGCCAGGATGAAGCTTGAAGGTGTATTCCGTGCCGTCGGCTGAAACGCTCCAGCTGTCAGCCAGGCCCGGCTCGATCTCGGTTCCGCCATGCTTGAATTCGACGAGGCGGCTATAGACTGTGCGCGACGACGCGTCGAAGGTCGTGCCTGCCGTATAGAGGCTCGGGTCGAAGCCTTCCGGCGAGCCCTCGGAGCAATAAACAAGGGTCTTGGACCAGGCCGACGTCGCCATGACGGAAATCAGGGCCGTCGCTGCCAGCAGGACAGAGATCTTTTTCATAATATTGTTTCCCGGTTGTTCTTTTTTGATGTTTGGAGACCATAGATTGGCATCTCGGTCGACGCTCGATGGAACGATATTTATTTACTGAAAGCAACGGGCTACGCAGAAAATTTTTCCACCTAGACAATTTTAGAAATTTTCCGTCAAAAATCAGCCTCATTCGGAAATTTTCGCACAAAAATGACCGAAATTTTGTCGCATTTGGTATAAAAGAGCGCCCATCGCGACATGCCGACGGCATTTCCCCGTATGCCGGAGACCAACCAGACGCTGCAAAAAACAAAAACCGCGGCTGCCAGGGCAACCGCGGTTCAGAAGCAAATTCTGATCTTTAATTCAGGCGGCGGGGGCAACGATCGCGGGTTTGCGATATGCCGGCTCGCCGGTGATTCCGAGAAGGAAATTGATCTGTGGACGCGCCTTGACGAGGTCCTCGATGGAATATTCCGACAGCACCGCGAAGAAGGCGTTGAGCGCCTTGCGCAGAGCCGAATTCAAACCGCAGCTATCGACCAGCGGGCATTCGACCTCACCGTCATCCTCGAAGCATTCGGCCATGGCGAAGCTGTCTTCCGTCACCCGAACGACGTCGAAAAGACTAATGTCGGCGGCCGGCTTGCCCAACCGCACGCCACCATTGCGACCGCGCACCGTTTCGACCAGACCCGCCTTGTTGAGCGGCTGAAGGATCTTGAAAAGAAAAAGCTCGGAAACGCCATAGGCCCTGGCGATTTCCGGAATCCGGCTCAGGTGCCCGTCGTTGGCAGCACAATACATCAACATGCGAACCGCATAGTTCGTCTGCTTCGTCAACCGCATGCCATTCTCCTGACTCGTCTGTTCAGACCTATATAGGCGGTTTGCTAGTTTTGAACAATTCCAAAATATGAAATTCGCATTCAGCTTATGAGGCCTTTTGCCGCGACGTCAATCCTGCTCCAGGATCCCGACGTCATCGAGGATTGCCTGCTTGCACTCGGGCGTGCCTTGCGCATCAGTTTGACCTCGGCGCTGGGGAAATAGGAGATGGCGAGCAGACCGCGCCCTTGCCTCAGGACATCCTCGACGCCGACCGACATTGCCGGCAATCAACATGACGAGGAAAAATTCGGGAGCCAAAAGGCCCCCGAATACACAATTCAGATTGGAATGTCGTGACGATCACTTCATCGTCGGCATGACGAATTCGGCGCCGCTCTTGATGCCCGAGGGCCAGCGGGCGGTGACGGTCTTGGTCTTCGTCCAGAACTTGATCGAATCCGTGCCGTGCTGGTTGAGGTCGCCGAAGCTCGAAGCCTTCCAGCCGCCGAAGGAGTGGTAGGCGAGCGGAACCGGGATCGGGACGTTGATGCCGATCATGCCGATATTGATGCGCGAGGCGAAATCGCGGGCGGCATCGCCGTCACGCGTGAAGATGGCGACGCCGTTGCCATATTCGTGCTTCATCGGCAGCGACAGCGCCTCTTCGTAGTTCTGGGCACGGACGACCGAGAGAACAGGTCCGAAGATCTCGGTCTTGTAGATATCCATCTCAGGCGTGACGTTATCGAACAGGCAACCGCCGACGAAATAGCCGTCTTCATAACCCTGGAGCTTGAAATCGCGCCCGTCGACAACGAGCTTCGCACCTTCCTCGATGCCGCGGTCGATCAGCCCGCGAACACGGGTATAGGCTTCCTTGGTGACGAGTGGGCCCATGTCGGCCTTGTCGTCGGTATAGGGGCCAATGCGCAGCGATTCGATCTTCGGCGCCAGCTTCTCAACGAGGCGGTTGGCGGTCTCTTCGCCGACCGGAACGGCAACCGAGATTGCCATGCAGCGCTCGCCGGCCGAACCGTAGCCTGCACCCATCAGCGCGTTGACGGCCTGATCCAGGTCTGCATCCGGCATGATGATCATGTGGTTCTTGGCGCCGCCGAAGCACTGGGCGCGCTTGCCGTTCATCGCCGCGGTGCCATAGACGTAGCGGGCGATCGGCGTCGAGCCGACGAAGGAGACGGCGCCGATATCGGGATCGGTCAGGATCGCGTCGACGGCACCCTTATCGCCATTGACGACGTTGAGGATGCCGGCGGGCAGACCGGCCTCGATCATCAGTTCGGCAAGGCGGATCGGGAGAGAGGGATCACGCTCGGAGGGCTTGAGGATAAAGGCGTTGCCGCAGGCGATCGCCGGCGCAAACATCCACATCGGGATCATGCCCGGAAAATTGAAGGGGGTAATGCCGGCGCCGATGCCGACCGGCTGGCGGATCGAATACATGTCGATCGCAGGCCCGGCGCCTTCGGTGAACTCGCCCTTGGCGAGATGGGGAATGCCGCAGACGAATTCGCAGACTTCGAGGCCGCGAATGACGTCGCCCTTGGCATCCTCGATCGTCTTGCCGTGCTCCTTGGAGAGGATTTCGGCAAGCTCGTCCATGTGCTTGTTCAAGAGTTCGACGAACTTGAAGAAGACGCGGGCGCGGCGCTGCGGATTGGTGGCAGCCCATTTCGGCTGCGCAGCCTTGGCGTTTTCGACGGCGGCGCGCAGTTCCTCGACGCTTGCGAGTGCGACCGTCGCCTGCACTTCACCCGTCGCCGGATTGTAGACATTGCTCACGCGGCCGCTGGTGCCGGCAACATGTTTGCCGCCGATGAAATGACCGATCTCACGCATGGGTATTCCTCCTGTTTTTCGATGGCCGACAATCGCACTTCAATTTGCACAAATCAATGCGCTGATATAAGCAACCGTTGTGCGTAAATGATAGCCCTGTCGTTGCATTGGTCGGTGCGGCTGCTTCAAACTTGACACCGCACGCCAACAAGTCAAACGCCGACAAGTCAAACCCTGGGGGGAGGTCAAACCGATGAGCCGGAAACCCGTCGTCAGAATGGCGGAGCTGGAGATCGATCCGGACACGCTTGAAACCTATCGCACCTTGCTCACGGAAGAGATCGAAGCATCCGTCGCGCTAGAAGACGGCGTCCTTTCCCTGAGCGCCGTTTCCATTAGGAACCACCCAAACCGGATCCGTATCCTTGAAGTCTACGCCGACCAGGAAGCATACGAGGCCCATCTGCGAACACCGCATTTCATTAAATACAAGAACCAGACGGCGCGCATGGTCACATCGCTGACGCTTATCGAGGTCGATCCGATCGCAATGCGTGCCAAGCCATGAACTGGGACGATGTTCGTATTTTCCTCGCCGTCGCCCGCACCGGGCAGATCCTTGCCGCCTCGAAGCGGCTGGGGCTCAATCACGCCACGCTCTCGCGTCGACTGACTTCGCTGGAAGAGGCGCTGAAGACGCGGCTTTTCATCCGCCGCACGAATGGCTGCGAGCTGACGGCCGAAGGCGAAGTGTTCCTGGCATCCGCAGAGCGGATGGAAACGGAAATGCTCGCAGCACAGGCCAGCCTCGGCCACACCGATACGGCAATCGCCGGGACCGTGCGCGTCGGGGCGCCTGATGGGTTCGGCGTTTCCTTTCTTGCGCCGCGCATGGGCAGATTGATCGAGCGTCATCCAGAGCTGAAGATTCAGCTCGTACCGGTGCCGCGCTCTTTCTCACTCTCGCTGCGCGAGGCGGATATCGCCATCACACTGGAGCGGCCCGAACAAGGCCGGCTCGTCTCCTCCAAGCTGACGGATTACACGCTCGGCCTTTATGCCTCGCGGGATTATCTGGCGTCACAAGGAGCGCCCGTCGATGTCGACGCGCTCAAGGCGCATCGCCGCATCGGCTATGTCGAAGACCTGATCTTCACCGCGTCACTGAATTTTTCCGGCGCAGTCATGCGGAGCTGGGATGCAGGCTTCGAGATTTCAACGGCGATCGGACAGACCGAGGCGGTACGAACAGGTGCCGGCATCGGCATCCTGCACGATTATATCGCCAGGCAATATCCGGAACTCCAGCGCATTCTGCCGGAGGTTTCGATCCGGCGCGCCTACTGGACGACTTATCACGAAACGGCGCGCGACCTCATGCGCGTCAGGACCGTCGCCGATTTCGTGCAGGAACTCGTCAGCGCCGAGCGGCACATCTTTCTTTAAGTCTCGAAAGTGTGTTTTGCCGGTTCGTCGTTCTCGTCGGGATTTGGAACGGGCGCCTCGTCGGGCAGCCGGTCCGGCTCCGGTTCCTTGATCGGCGGCACCGGCTTCCAGCCGGGCCCGGGCATCGGCGGCTGATCGGGAATGGGTTCGTTGGGCACGGACATGACCGCCTCCCTTTCATCATCTTGGTTCTGCTTCGTGATGGTTCTGCGCGATATCAGGACGACTTGTCCGGCTTCAGCGATTCGGCAGCGCGCATCGGCATGCTGTCGATGATGGCGAAGAGCTCGCCATCGGTAATCGGCTCGCTGATCTTGAGCTTGACGGTGCCGTCCTTGCCGAGAAGGAAAGCGGCGAATTCGCCGACCTCCGGCGCCTGGAGATCGCGGCGGATCGCTTCGCCGTCGAGGCCGTCAGCCGCACCGAAGAGCGGTCGGACGCCGGTGCCGGAAATCTTCAGCACCACCAGGTCACGATCATCGAGGGCCGAGCGGTTGGCGAGCAACTGATTTTCCTGCCGGGCGGCGCGGGAATTATCCCCGTCGGCGAAAACAACGAAGACGCGGTTCTTCCACTGAAACTGGGCGAGGCTTTCGGCCGGCGCATAAGCGCCGTTGGTCTCGTCGATCTTCGTCGCACCGTAGAGCAGGGTTTTCGACATGCATATTCTCCCGTTAACATGGAGAACGACCCGGTGCGGCATGGGTTCCATCGAAATGATGGGAGCCGGGTTTTCATTCTGATCGTGGGGAGATGGTACGGTTGGGGGGTCTCGAACCTCCGACCTCAGGTGCCACAAACCTGCGCTCTAACCAACTGAGCTACAACCGCATAAATCGCGCTTGGCGCGACGGGGGTCACATACGAGGACTTGGCGAGGAATTCAAGCCCCATTCCTCGTCAATATACAAAAAGGCTGGACGCGAGGTCCAGCCTTTTATCTCCGATCGGTAAAGACCGATCAGGCAACCTTGAAGGAAGCCATGGCCTTTTCGGCGGCGTCCTTAGAGGGCTTTGCGAGCTTCTCGGCCACCTGCTTGGTGGTTTCCTGGATCGACTTCGCCTGCTCGACGGTGAGCTCGGCCTGCTTGCGGATGAACGAGGTCTGCAGCTCGAAGAATTCGGCCGGCGACTTGACGCCGAGCAGCGCTTCGAAGTGCGACAGCGAGTTCTCGGAATTGACGCGCAGGATATCGATCGCCTTCAGGCCGATCTCGACGCTGCCGGCCTGAGCCGTCTGGACGGTGGCTTCGAGCGTCTTGCCGGCTTCCTCGCCAGCGGTCTTCAGCTTTGCGTAAGCGTCTTTCGACTGCAGAGCACCCTTTTCGGCGAATTCACGGAAAGATTCCGTGAACTTGGACGGATCGAAAGAAGCGATTGAAAAAGCGTCGTCGGTCTTTATGGTAGCCATGGGTCGCATCCTTTGCGTTGAGGCAGCCGCTGCCTGCGATTAGTTGGATGATGCTTATATAAGACATTTCATTGTGCATTGCAACAATTATTGTGCATCGCACAAGACGTTAACCTTTCCGGCCGAAAACCCCCTGCTCTTCTGGACCGGCATGCGCCCCGCAGTTATTAATAAGCCGTTAATTTAAGAAGGCCGACAGCGACAAGGTTCGAACATGCCCGCAGTCCAATATCCGTTCATCGATATCGCCGTGCATGCACGGGTGCGGGAACGCTTTTCACGCGGCGAGGCCATGGTGCTGTTTTCGGCCGATCTCGCCCGTCTGCTCTGGGCGAACGGTGCAGGTGCCGAGCTTTTCGGCCATTCGGCAGTCTATGACCTGCTCGATCAGGGGGTCGACCGCACCGACATCACCTTCCGCCAGCTGCAAACCGCGGCGCGCCAGCTCACCGATATCGGCGACAGCCGCAGCCTGATGATCCGCGTTGCCAAGGGCTTTCAGCGTGCGCAGGTACAGGCGGCTGCCGAACTGATCCGGCTTTCCCAAGGCGAAAAGGCCATCCTTTTTTCTGTGCCGGTCTCGGTAAAACCACTCGCGGCCGGCGCATCGGCGGCACAGATGCTGCAGGGGCTCGATGATCCCGACACGCATATGGCGGTGATCGGCGCAAATGGCGAGGTCATCGCGGCTTCGCCGGGCTTTGCCTCACTCGGGATCTCCGAGCAGACGGCAAAGACCTTGATCAACCTTGCCGGCGCGCATCCCGACCGGCTGGTGAAGCGACCTGTCGCCACCGGCAGAGGCAATCTTCCGGCCGCGGTCGGCAAGCTCAGCGACGATCCGGCGCTCAATCTGCTCTTTGCTGTCGAGACCGCGGTCGGTCATCTCGACCCGGTCGACACGCCCGCGCTTGCCCCGGTCGATGCGCCCGCGCTCGATCCAGTCGATGCGCCAGCGCTCGACTCGGTCGATGCGCCCGCACAGGAAGAAAGCGCACCGTCTGCCGAAGTGCTTCAGGACGAACCCGTCGCCGCTACAGGCTTCACCGAAATCATCGACGCGGTCTCGGGGATCGAAGAGGTCGAGGAGACGCTTGAGGAGATCGCCGGCGAAAACGAGCAACCGGCTGAAACGGCTGTGGCATCCGCAGATAAGGCGATTGACGGGATGGATCCTGCCGAGGACGCGGTGCCGGAGAGCGACGACGGCGTGATCGATAGCAGCGCGGATGACCCCGCCGCCGTCATCGAGGACGATGTGACCTCTATTGTGGAGACGGTGGAAACGGCGACGACGGCGGAACCGCCTGTTGAAGCCAGCGAAACGCCTATCGAAGACGCGCCGGAAGCAGTCCACGAAGAGGCCGCTATCGCAACGCCTGTGGTCCCCGACGTGCCCCCTGCCCCTCAGCTTGAGGCTGAGCCCGGCTTTGTCTTCAGACCGAATAGCCGCGCCACGCGCTTCGTCTGGAAGATCGACGCCGAAGGCCGGTTCAACGAGGTCAGCCACGAATTTGCCGCGGCCGTCGGTCCGCATGCGTCCGACATCATCGGCTCTGCCTTCGGCGATGTCGCCGCCCTCTTCAATCTCGATCCTGACGGCAAGCTTTCTGAGGCGCTGGCCCGCCGCGACACATGGTCGGGCAAGACGATCCTCTGGCCAGTCGAAGGCACCAGCCTCGTCGTTCCGGTCGATCTGGCGGCGCTGCCGACCTATACCCGCAACCGCGACTTCGATGGTTTCCGCGGCTTCGGCGTCGTCCGGCTTTCCGATGCGCAGGAAGATCCGCTGGCGCTCGGCCTGACGCTCGGCCCTGATGGTATCGGCCACGATGCAGCGAGCCTCGGCCCGCCCGCCGAGACCATTGCCGAGGTGGCACACGAAGCGGAGACAGTGCTTGAAGAGCCCCTGACCGATCCCGCCCCGACGCAGGAGGTCGAGGATCAGCCGCCTACGGCAAGCGAACCGCAGACGGAACCAGTGCCGGAAGAGCCAGCGCCGGAAGAGATCGCCACCGAGCAAACGACCGTCGAGACTCCTGCCTGGGAAAGTGCTGCCGAAAAAGCGGAAGGCAGCGCCGATGCCGGCGACGTTTCCACCGCCGAGCCGATAGCGGAACTTCCGCAAGAGCCGCCGGCGCTTCGGATTTCGGAAACGCCCAACCGCCGGCTCTCCGACAAGATCGTTCAGCTCCACAACACCGGTGCCGGACTGACGGCCGCCGAACAGGCCAATTTCCGCGAGATCGCCAAGCGCCTCGAAGCCTTCGGCGCCAACAAGGACGAGCCTGCCGTCCCTGCGCCGATGGAACCCGCTGCCACCGAAACCTCCAGCTTCGAAGAGGCCTCCGGACCCGAAGCGTTCGAGGCCGAAACACCCACCGCCGACCAGGCGGAGATACCATCGATCGAGGAGATCGCGCCGCAGGAAGCGATCTTCGAGAATGCCGTCGAGGCGGAGCGCGAAGACGACGGCGCCGCCGAAGAACCGGCTGTCATCGCCGAGGACGAGGCAACGGAAGGGCTGGAGGAGACGACCAGCCAGATCGAGGTTCTCACCAGCTTCATCCCGCCGCGCATCAAGATGACGGACGGGCTTTCGGTGGGAACGGTCGACCAACTGCCTGTTGCCGTGCTCATCCATATCGGCGATGCGCTGATCCACGCCAATCCGGAATTCATGCGGTTGACGGGCTACGGCACGCTCGACGCATTGCGCGAGGTAGGCGGCATCGAAGGCCTGCTGCAGCGCCGCGAACTCGAGGAGAAGGCCGCGGGCTCCGGCACCATGATGCTCGTCAAGGCCGATGATACGCTGGCGCCGGTGACCGCGCGGCTGCAATCGGTGCGCTGGGAAGACGCCAATGCCCTGATGCTGGCGCTGATGCCGGTGGAAGGCAAGGACGATGGCCGCGGCGACGCAAACCGTTTCGACGGTCGGTCCGAAGACCGCCCCGAGCGGATGGTCGAGAAGGTCGCTAAACTCCAGGTCGAAGTGGAAGAATTGCGCTCGATCCTGGAAACGGCGACCGACGGCGTCGTCGTCATCGGCACCGAGGGCGACATCCGCTCGATGAACCGGTCGGCCAGCGCGCTTTTCAATTACGACGAGCAGGAGACGCGTGGCAAACCCTTCGTCATGCTGTTTGCCCATGAGAGCCAGAAGGCGGTGATCGACTATCTGAACGGCCTCGCCGGCCATGGCGTAGCAAGCGTGTTGAACGACGGACGCGAAGTGATCGGCCGCGAGGCCGCCGGCGGCTTCGTGCCGCTGTTCATGACGATGGGCCAGCTCACCTCCTCCAACGGCTATTGCGCCGTCATCCGCGATATCACCCAGTGGAAGCGCACCGAGGACGAGCTGCGCAACGCCAAGGGTGCGGCCGAAACCGCCAACGCCCACAAGACCGATTTCCTCGCCCGCGTGAGCCATGAGATCCGCACGCCGCTCAACGCCATCATCGGCTTTTCCGACATGATGGCCGGCGAGCGCTTCGGGCCGATCGGCCATCCCCGTTATATCGAATATGCCAACGACATCGGCCGCTCCGGCCGGCACGTCCTCGATATCGTCAACGACCTGCTCGACATCTCGAAGATCGAGGCGGGCGAGATGGATCTCGATTTTGCCGCCGTCGGCCTCAACGAAGCGGTCTCCGAAGCCGTGGCTCTGGTACAGCCGCAGGCGAACGGCCAGCGCGTCATCATCCGCACGGCGCTGTCGCAGGCAGTACCTGAGGTCGTAGCGGATCTGCGCTCGATCAAGCAGATCGCGCTCAACATCCTGTCGAACGCCATCCGCTTCACCCCGTCAGGCGGGCAGATCGTCGTTTCGACGTCCTATGAGGCGAATGGCAGCGTTGTCCTCAGGGTCCGCGATACCGGCATCGGCATGACGCGCAGCGAACTCGACCAGGCGATGAAGCCGTTCCGGCAAGTCTCCTCGACCCAATCGCGTCATCGCGGCGACGGCACCGGGCTCGGCCTGCCGTTGACCAAGGCGATGGTCGATGCCAACCGGGCGACCTTCACGATCAATTCGGCGCCGAACGAGGGCACGCTCGTCGAGATCACCTTCCCGTCACAGCGCGTGCTGGCCGGCTGATAAAGAAAAGGCAGCCAAGAGGCTGCCTTTGAATTTAGTGCTGTTCAACAAGAGCTCAGTCGATCAACGTCATGTTTCGGAGGCCGGAAGGCCCCAGGCCGCATCGTTCATGTGCGGCCCCCAAGTTAGCTTCACCTTTGACAAACCTTTCTTAACGAAAGGTTTCCATGACAGGAGATTGATAAAGGGTGAAAGCTTGTAATGTACGATCGCCGTCAATCCTTCAGCTCGCTTAGCCCGGCGAAGAGCCCCAGCGCCTCTGGATTGGCAAGCGCTTCCTGGTTCTTCACCGGCCGGCCGTGAACGACCTCGCGTACCGCAAGCTCGACGATCTTGCCGGACTTGGTGCGGGGAATATCGGCAACCGCGATGATCTTCGCCGGTACGTGCCGGGGCGAGGCGCCGGTGCGGATGCGGGTCTTGATCGCCTTGACGAGATCCTCGGTCAACGTCACAGCGGGGGCTAGGCGGACAAAAAGAATGACGCGCACGTCGTCGTCCCAGTCCTGGCCTATGCACAGCGCCTCGGCCACCTCCTCCATCTGCTCCACCTGATTGTAGATCTCGGCCGTGCCGATGCGCACACCGCCAGGATTGAGCGTCGCATCCGAACGGCCGTGGATGACAAGGCCGCCATGCTCCGTCCATTCGGCGAAATCGCCGTGGCACCAGACATTATCGAACCGGTCGAAATAGGCGGCGCGATATTTGGCGCCATCGGGGTCGTTCCAGAACATCACCGGCATCGAGGGGAAGGCCTTGGTGCAGACGAGTTCGCCCTTCTCCCCGCGCACCGGTTTGCCGTCGTCGTTCCAGACGTCGACGGCAAGGCCGAGGCCGGCCCCCTGGATCTCGCCGCGCCAGACCGGCTGCAGCGGATTACCGAGCACGAAGCAGGAAACGATATCGGTACCACCTGAGATCGAAGCCAGCTGTACATCCTTCTTGATGCCCTCGTAGACGAAGGTGAACCCTTCCGGCGACAGCGGCGAGCCGGTGGAGGTCATCAGCCGCAGGCTGGAGAGATCGTGGCTGACGCGCGGCGTCAGGCCGCCTTTGCGCACCGCATCGATATATTTCGCCGAGGTACCGAAGATGGCAAATTTTTCGGCCTCGGCATAGTCGAACAGCACGTTGCCATCGGGGGCGAAGGGCGAGCCATCGAAGAGGCAGAGCGTCGCGCCGCTGGCGAGACCGCTGACCAGCCAGTTCCACATCATCCAGCCGCAGGTGGTGAAGTAAAACAGCTTCTCGCCCGCCTGCAGGCCGCAATGCAGCCGCTGCTCCTTCAGATGCTGCAGCAGCGTGCCGCCGGCTGAATGCACGATGCATTTCGGCACGCCCGTGGTGCCTGACGAAAAGAGGATGTAGAGCGGATGCGCGAAGCCAAGCTGCGTGAACTCGACCTCCTTTGCCTCGTAGGGCGCGACAAAGGCCTCGAGCGTTAACCCCCCCGGCGTCTGGCGTGCCACGGCCTCGGCATCGCCGGCGTAATGGACGATGACCGTGGGGACACCCAAGCTCTTTGCGACCGTGGCGACCTTGGCGCCGACATCCTGCAGCTTGCCGGAATACCAATAGGCATCGCAGGCGATGAAGAGCCTTGGCTCAATCTGGCCGAAGCGGTCGAGCACACCCTGCTCGCCGAAATCAGGCGAACAGGACGACCAGATGGCGCCGACCGAGGCGGCGGCGAGCATGGCGGCGACGGTCTCCGGCATGTTCGGCATCATAGCGGCGATGCGGTCGCCCTTGCCGATGCCGTGTGCTGCGAAGGCCTGCTGCAGCTTCGAGACCAGCACGTGCAGCCGGTCCCACGACCAGCGGTCCTCGGCCTTGTCCTCACCGCGGAAGATGATCGCATCGCCGTCACCGCGGCCCGACAGCAGATTTTCGGCGAAGTTCAGTGTCGCATCAGGAAAGAAGCGGGCGTCCAGCATGCGGTCGCCATTGGCAAGCACCTCGGCGCCGCGCTCTCCCTTGACGCCGCAGAAATCCCAGACGGTCGACCAGAAATTCTCCCGCTCGGCCACCGACCATGCATGCAGATCCTCAAAGCCGGAAAGAGAAAGCCCGAAATCGGCATTGCAGCGTTCCATGAAGGCATGGATCGGGCTTTTGGCAACGGCGTCCTGCGAGGGTACCCAAAGTGGTCTGTTATCCTGCATTCAATCCTCCTCCCAATGCCGTCCTTATATCATGCTGCATTGCATTATAAAGCGTGGAACCGACGCGATCCGACGCCTATAGTATGATGCCGAAAAGTGTGAGCGATTTTCGGACGACATCATGCTCCAACTATTTAATTGAAAGTGCTACAGCGTCCTTTGCGCGCCTGAAAAGACGCGCGACGCTGTAGGGATTTGCATATGCCTGATATTTCCTATATCCGGCGAAATCAGCGCATAACGGGATGACCGGCTTAATTTGCCGGCGGAGATCATGAACACGTCAAGACATCGCAGGTGGCGCAGGAAGATCGGACCCGTTTCGCGCTGGCTTCCGGCCTTCGCCCGCCTGTCGACGGTATTCCTGCTGATCGCGCTTGCGCTTTTCGTGGCGCTCAGGGTCGCCGCACCCTATCTCATCTCGACCGGCTTCGTGCGCTCCGGCATCGAGGACGCGCTGTCGAAATGGACGGGCTACCATGCCGAGATCAAGGGCAGTCCGGTTCTCGAATTCTGGCCGACACCACGCATCACGCTGAACCAGATCACCATCCGTCAACCGCGCGAAAGCGGCGACAAGCTGCTCGGCAGCATTGAAAGCCTGTCGGCCGATTTCAGCCTCATCGACGCGTTGAGAGGCCGGACAAGTTTCCACGAATTCCACCTGGTGCGCCCCAACCTAGCGCTGACGCGCGACGAAAAAGGGCTGATCGACTGGAATTATGCCGGCCTGCTCGCACGCGCGATCAGCGGCGTACGCTCCGAAAATGGAGCTGAGGTGCTCGATCCCGATCTCGACGCCGAGATCGGCGCGGTGACCGTTGAGGACGGCATGCTTGTGGTCACCGACACCAAGACCGCCAAGACCTATCATTTCGACAGCGTCACCGCCGATATTGCCTGGCCGAGACTATCCGGCGCGATCTCGGCGGTCGTCATCGCCCGTATCAACGGCGAGGACCTGAAAGTCGATTTCGCCTCGCGCCAGCCGCTACTCGCCTTTGCCGGCAGGAATGCCGAGACACGGACGTCGCTCACATCAAACCTGTTGACCGCGCACTTCCAGGGCATCGCCAGCATCGCCAACCTTTCGGCCCTTTCCGGCAATATCACCGCCAGCATTCCCGACGTGCCGGCGCTGCTGATATGGTCGGGCAAATCGATCCCCGGTATCGCAACGCTGAAGAGCGCCTCGCTGGAATCCGACATTATGTCGTCGGGCAACGGGCTGCGTTTCAACAATCTCAGCCTCTCGCTGAACGAAGCGAGCGCCACCGGGGTGATGGACCTTTTCACCCAACCCGGCAAACGACCGAAAATCGGCGGCACGCTCGCCTTCGACCAGATGAACCTCAAGCCCTTCCTCGACGCCTTCGCGCTCAGGCTCGCAGCCGGCGAGGCGGAGGAAATTTCCGCGGGCATCAGCGGACCGTTGCGGGTGCTCGATATCGACGTCAGGCTTTCGGCGCGGCGCGCGCAGATGGGTCTCTTCGAGCTTTCCGATGTCGGCGCCAGTGTGATCGTTGCCGGCGGCGAGGCGAAATTCGATATTGGCGACAGCCAGTTCGAAGGCGGTGAAATGACCGCGCATCTGGAAGCGACGCAGCGCGACTTCGACGGCGGCGGCAAGCTTCAGCTTTCGATCCGCAATGCCGACTTCGCAGCCCTTGCCGAGCGCTTGCAGCTGAAGGGTCCGCTGCCGCTCGCGACAGGATCGCTCGATCTCGACCTGCAGTCGCCGAAGGCGATCTGGACGACCGGCCTTGCCGACGTTACCGGCAAGCTGCACTTCTGGACCGGGGAAGGCACGATTCCCGGCATCGATGCCGCAGCACTTCGGACGCAGGCGGCCGAAAAACCGTTCTTTCCGCTGAGCGCCGCAGCAGGCGGCGCCTTCGCCTTCAACCAGTTGAACCTACAGGCCGATTTCGCCAACGGCTCCGCCGAGATCCATGACGCCCACATCGCCGGACCCACACAGACACTGACGCTTTCCGGCATCATCACCTATCATTCGAACGGGCTGGCGCTTTCCGGATCACTGGATGCAACCGATCCGGCCAAGGCGGCGGAGCTGCCGCTTCTGCCGTTCTTCATCGGCGGTTCATGGCCGAACCCGGTGATCTCGCCGGTTCCACTTTTCGGCAATACGCCCCACGCACAATAGAACATTTCGGTTCTTCTTCGAATCGCAGACGTGCTCTATCTCTTTGTTTTCGCGCAATTCCGGACGCAAAACCGCTGCGCACTTTTGCTGCAATTGCTTTAGCTCACGCGCCGGCGGCGGCCGCGCGCTCGTCTCTCTGGCGCTGCGTTTCGCGGCGCTTGGTGATGATCGAGGTGCAGATGACGCCGAGGGCGACGATGCCGATCAGGATCGTGCACACCGCATTGATCTCGGGCGTTACGCCGAGGCGGACCTGGCTGTAGATCCTCATCGGCAGCGTGGTGGCGCCAGGCCCCGACGTGAAGCTTGCAATCACCAGATCGTCGAGCGACAGGGTGAAGGCCAGGATCCAGCCGGAGGCGACGGCGGGCGCGATGATCGGCAGGGTGATCTCGAAGAAAGTCCGCACCGGCGGCGCGCCGAGATCCTGAGCCGCTTCCTCGATCGAATGATCGAAACTCAGCAGGCGCGACTGCACGACGACGGCGACGAAGCACATGGTCAACGTCGTATGCGCGAGCGTGATCGTCCAGAAGCCGCGGTCGAGACCGATCGCCACAAAGAGCAGCAGCAATGACAGGCCGGTGATGACCTCCGGCATGACGAGGGGCGCATAGACCATGCCCGAAAACAGCATGCGTCCGCGAAAGCGCGTGTAGCGCACCAATGTCAGCGCCGCCATCGTGCCGAGGATGGTTGCAAACGTTGCCGACAGCAGTCCGACGCGCAGCGTCACCCACGCAGCGTCGAGCAAGGCCTGATTGCTCATCAAAGAGACATACCATTTCGTCGAGAAGCCGCCCCAGACGGTCACGAGTTTGGATTCATTGAAGGAGAAAATAACGAGAAGCACGATCGGCAGATAGAGGAAAGCGAAGCCGAGCGTGACGGAGAGGATGTTGAAACGGGTCCATTTCAGCATGGTTTATTTCCCCCGCTCTTCGGCTTTGGCCTGGACATTCTGGAAGAAGACGATCGGGATGACCAGGATCAGCAAAAGGATGGTCGCCACCGCCGAGGAGACCGGCCAGTCGCGATTGGAATTGAACTCGTTCCACAGCGTCTTGCCGATCATCAGCGTCTGCGACCCGCCGAGCAGATCGGGAATGACGAATTCGCCGACGGCCGGAATGAAGACCAGCATGCAGCCGGCTACAACGCCGGGGATCGACAGCGGGAAGGTGACGCGCCAGAAGGCGGTGATCGGCGGGCAGCCGAGATCCTGCGCAGCCTCGATCAACGTGCCGTCCATCTTCTCGAGCGCCGAATAAAGCGGCAGCACCATGAAGGGCAGATAGGAATAGACGATGCCGATATAGACGGCGGTATTGGTGTTGAGGATGATCAGCGGTGTATCGATCAGGTGCAGCGACAGCAGCAGCTGGTTGAACAGGCCCTCCGGCTTGAGGATGGCGATCCAGGCGTAGACGCGGATCAGGAAGCTCGTCCAGAAGGGCAGGATCACGAGCATCACCAGCGTCGGCCGCAGGCCACGTGGCGCCTGCGCCATGCCGTAGGCGATCGGATAGGCGATCAGCAGCGTCAGGAAGGTGGAGATCCCGGCGATCACCACGCTCGACACATAGGCGTTGAAATAGAGCGGGTCGTCGGTGAGGTAGGTGTAATTGTCGAAGGAGAATTCGCCGATCTTGCTTAAGAGGCCGGCCCAGCCATCGGCGAAGGAGAAGACAGGCTCATAGGGCGGCATGGCGATCGCCGTCGTCGACAGCGAAATGCGGAAGACGATGAAGAAGGGCGCCAGGAAGAAGAGCAGAAGCCAGCCGTAAGGGATGACGATGACGAGGCGGTTGTAGAGGCCGGAGGTGAACTTGCCCATGATGTCAATCCTTCAGCAGGACGCCGGCATTCTCGTCGAAGGAGACC
Organism: Rhizobium brockwellii; assembly: GCF_000769405.2. Classification (NCBI taxonomy): domain Bacteria; kingdom Pseudomonadati; phylum Pseudomonadota; class Alphaproteobacteria; order Hyphomicrobiales; family Rhizobiaceae; genus Rhizobium; species Rhizobium brockwellii. The sequence goes on along the minus strand of NZ_CP053439.1, from coordinate 396,131 downwards.
CAGACTTCCTGATCGTAGGTGAAGGGGTCGTCGACGGAGCGCTGCGCATTGAGGGACGAGGCCTTGACGACGTTGCCGCTTTGCAATTTCACATGGAACACAGTCATGTCGCCGAGATAGGCGATATCCCAGAGTTCGCCTTTGGCGGCGTTGACGGACGCGTTGGCAGGCGCCGTACGCCCGACACGCATCTTCTCCGGCCGGATGGCGAAGCCGACGGCGCTGCCTGCAGCAGGGGTTTCGGAGGCGGCGACACGCACGCTGAAGCCGCTGTCGACTGATATCTCGACGGTGCCGTTGCCCGATGAGGCGACCTTGCCGTCGAAAATGTTCACGTCGCCGATGAAATCCGCGACGAAACGGCAATTCGGCGCCTCGTAGATCTCCGCCGGCGTCGCCACCTGCACGACCTTGCCGTGGCTCATGACGGCGATACGATCGGCCATGGTCATCGCCTCTTCCTGGTCGTGGGTGACGACGACGAAGGTGAGGCCGAGATTCTGCTGCAGGTCCATCAGCTCGAACTGGGTTTCCTCACGCAGCTTCTTGTCGAGCGCGCCGAGCGGTTCGTCGAGCAGCAGCACCTTGGGGCGCTTGGCGAGCGAGCGGGCCAGCGCCACGCGCTGGCGCTGGCCGCCGGAAAGCTGGTTCGGCTTGCGGGAGGCAAATTGCTCCAGCTTGACGAGCTTCAACATCTGCAAAACGCGGTCGGTCATTTCGTCCTTCGCCATGCCGTCCTGTCTCAGGCCGAAGGCGATGTTCTTCTCGACCGTCATGTGCGGGAAAAGCGCATAGGACTGGAACATCATGTTGACGGGACGCCGATAGGGCGGCGTGCCGGCCATGTCGGTGCCGTCGAGCACGATCTCGCCCGAGGTCGGCTGCTCGAAGCCGGCGAGCATACGCAGAAGCGTCGACTTGCCGCAGCCGGAAGCGCCGAGCAGCGCGAAGAACTCGCGGTGATAGATGTCGAGCGACAGGTTATCGACGGCGGTGAAATCACCGAAACGCTTGGTGACGTTCTTGATTGAAATGAAGGGCTTGGCGGACGGATCGGTCCAAGGTGCGAAAGAGCGGCGAATATTGCCTAGAGACTTCATATTGTTCCCCGAAAATACATTATGTTCTTTTGTTCTCGGCTTTTGTTCCCGGCTTCACCCAACCGCGATCGTCAAAAAAAAGACCCGGACGTTTCCGCCCGGGCCACGATCAGATCATTGGCCGGTGACCACGGTGGTCCATAGCCGCGTCACGATCCGCTGGGTCTTTGGATCGAGCGGCGGAACGGTGAAGAGTTTCGCCATTATCTCGGGCGTCGGGTAGATCGCCGTATCGTCGAGGACCTCCTTGTCGAGGAACTGCTGCGAGGCCTTGTTGCCGTTGGCGTAGAAGACGAAGTTCGACGCCTTGGCGATCACTTCCGGCTTCATCATGTAGTTGATGAATTCATGGGCTTCGGCGACATGCGGCGCATCCTTCGGAATGCCGAAGACGTCGAAGAAGATCTGGGCGCCCTGAGACGGGACCGAATAATCGACCTTGACGCCGGCATTGGCTTCCGCGGCGCGGTCACGGGCCTGGAAGACGTCGCCGGAAAAACCGAGCGCGATGCAGATATCGCCGTTCGCCAGCGCGCTGATATATTCGGAAGAATGGAACTTGCGGACGAAGGGGCGGACGGCCGTGAGAACCTCCTGCGCCTTCTTGAGATCGGCCGGATCGGTGCTGTTCGGATTGAGCCCGAGATAGGCGAGCGCCGAGGGCACGACGTCGGTTGGGGAATCCAGCATATAGATGCCGCAATCCTTGAGTTTCGCCGCTTTCGCCGGATCGAACAACGCGTCCCAATTGGGCTTTTCGTCGGTGCCGAGGGCAGCCTTGACCTTGTCGACATTATAGCCGATGCCCGTCGTGCCCCACATGTAGTCGACGCTGTATTCATTGCCGGGGTCGAAGGACGCCACGCCCTTCATGATGACATCCCACATGTTGACCAGGTTCGGCAGCTTCGACTTGTCGAGCTTCTGGTAGACGCCGGCGGCGATCTGGCGCTGCATGAAGGATACTGTGGGGACGACGACGTCATACCCCGAACCACCGGCCAAGAGCTTGGTTTCCAGCGTCTCGTTGGAATCGAAAGTGTCGTAGACGACCTTGATGCCGGTTTCCTTGGTGAAATCCTCAAGAATGGAACTGTCGATATAATCCGACCAGTTGTAGACGTTGACCACGCGCTCCTGGGCAAAGGCCGGAGCGGCAGCAAGGAGTGCGGTAACGGCGGCGGCCGTCACGCATAGGATGGTTGACCTCATAACTTCTCCTGTTTGTTCAAAGATTCCGCACCCCCGGACATCTTTTCCCTCTGGTTTTCCACGCAGACTAAGAAGGAATTTCACAGCCCACAAGCGCAAAATCCTGCGTCCTCAATGATTTCACAATCATTGAAAATCGAAGGCGCTGAGGCCTGCCACCATCTCGTCGAGCCCGAGCGGTCTCGTCACCGGCGGCTCGGCGCGGGAAAGGCAGCCGCGCCGCTCGCAAAGGCGACAGGCCGGACCGACCGCGACCGGATCGAGCGCCATCGCTTGCCCATAGACCACGCCCTCGCCAAGGGCGGCGTCGCAGCCGATCAGGATCGCGGTGCGCCTGATCCTTTCGCCAAATTCGACGCTCGGTCCTTCCAGGGTGCGGGCGACCGTCAGGAAGGATGCGCCATCAGGCATGACCACCGTTTCGGCGAGGATCTGGCCCGGCTGCAGGAAAGCGGCGTGGATATTGAGCTTCGGGCAGCCGCCGCCGAAACGGGCCTGCGGAAAGCCCTGGGCGCCTGCCCGGCGCAGCCGATGGCCAGCGGCATCGATCTCGATCAGGAAGAAGGGAATGGCGGCCGTCCCGGGCCGCTGCAGCATGGCAAGGCGCGCGGCGGCATGGCCGAAGGAGACGCCGAAGCGCGCACGCAGAATATCGATATCGTAGCGCGTTGCCTTGGCCGCTGACAGAAAAGCTTCATAGGGCATTGCAAGCGCCAGAGCGGCGATGCGGGCAAGCTCGAAGCGGGCAATGCGGCGCGCCTCGGCGGAGGAGAGCGAGAGATCGTCGAGCTCGGCATCGATTGCCGGCAGCAGGGCCAGAGTCGCGGCCTCGACTGATATTTCGTGCGCCCGGTCGGCCTGCGACAGGCGCTCCGAGATGAAAAGCCGCATCGAATGGCGATCGAAACGGCGGCGCAGATCCGGCATGACATGGACGGGCAAGACACGCACCGCGATGCCGCGCTCGGAGCGCAGCCAATCCTTCAGTCCGGCGGCAAGATCGAGGCCGCCGGGGAGCGTTACGGCAAAGGCTTCCGCCGCCGTCTCGATCCGCGCGAAATAGCCGGACCGGCGCTCCAGCGTCTCGCGCACCTCGTCCAGCGGCAAGCGGCCGGCGGCGATTGGCGCATGCCCTTCGGCGACCATCAGCGCCGTCAGATCGGACAGCCTTGCCGCCTGCTCGCGATAGGCGCGGTAGAGCTTGATCATGCCGCTTGCGGCATTGGGTGCGGCCTCGGCCACTTCCACCAATTCCTGATCACCTGGTAGCTCGCCCAATAGTAGCGGATCGGCAAAGACCTCCTTGAGCTGGCCGAGACTGCCGCCGGTCTGCCCCCGCAATTCCTCCAGATCGACCCTATAGACGCTTGCAAGCTTGAGAAGCAGCTGCACCGTCAACGGCCGCTGGTTGCGCTCGATCAGGTTCAGATAGGACGGCGATATTTCCAGCGCCTCGGCCATGGCGGTCTGCGTCAGCGCCAGCGCATTGCGGATGCGCCTGACTTTCGGGCCTGCGAATATCTTTCGTTCCGCCATCTCACACCCTTTGACAAGCAAGGAGCGCTGTATTTACAAAATTTTACAAATTCACAGCGCCACTCTGTCAATCCTCGTCATCTTAACCTCTTTCCGAGCAGGAAATCAAAGGTTTTTCTGGTCACAACGGCTGATATTGTCAATCTTGTCATGCAGCACCTTTGTCGGGCTTTTTAGTGAGGAGAGCAGCATGACGGATTTTTACAAACTGGTTCCAAACGCACCAGCTGATCGTTTCGACGGCATCGAAAGACCTTACTCGGCCGATGACGTGCGGCGGCTCAGGGGCTCGGTGGCGCTACGCCATACGTTGGCTGAAATGGGGGCGGACCGGTTGTGGCAGCTTCTGCACCAGGAGGATTTCGTCAACGCGCTCGGCGCACTTTCCGGCAACCAGGCCATGCAGATGGTGCGCGCCGGGCTGAAGGCGATCTATCTCTCCGGCTGGCAGGTGGCGGCCGACGCCAATACGGCGTCCGCCATGTATCCCGACCAGTCGCTCTATCCGGCCAATGCCGGTCCGGAACTTGCCAAACGCATCAACCGCACGCTGCAGCGTGCCGATCAGATCGAGACCGCGGAAGCTCAGGGACTTTCCGTCGAGACCTGGTTTGCGCCGATCGTTGCCGATGCGGAAGCAGGCTTCGGCGGACCGCTCAACGCCTTCGAAATCATGAAGGCCTATATCGAGGCGGGTGCTGCGGGCGTTCACTTCGAGGACCAGCTCGCCTCGGAGAAGAAATGCGGCCATCTCGGCGGCAAGGTGCTGATCCCGACGGCCGCCCATATCCGCAATCTCGATGCCGCACGACTTGCCGCCGACGTCATGGGCGTTGCGACGCTGGTCATCGCCCGCACCGACGCGGAAGCGGCAAAGCTTTTGACGTCTGATATCGACGAGCGCGACCAGCCCTTCGTCGACTATGATGCCGGCCGCACGGTCGAAGGTTTCTATCAGGTGCGAAACGGTATCGAGCCCTGCATCGCGCGTGCCGTCGCCTATGCGCCGCATTGCGATCTCATCTGGTGCGAGACCTCGAAGCCGGACCTCGATCAGGCGCGGCGCTTTGCCGAAGGCGTGCACAAGGTCCATCCCGGCAAGCTGCTCGCCTATAATTGTTCACCTTCCTTCAACTGGAAGAAGAACCTCGACGAGGCGACGATTGCGCGGTTCCAACGCGAACTCGGCGCAATGGGCTACAAGTTCCAGTTCATCACGCTCGCCGGCTTCCACCAGCTGAATTACGGCATGTACGAACTGGCTCGCGGCTATCGGCAGCGGCAGATGTCGGCCTATTCCGAGCTGCAGCAGGCGGAATTCGCCGCCGAGGTCAATGGCTATACCGCCACCAAACATCAGCGCGAGGTCGGCACCGGCTATTTCGACGCCGTCTCGCTCGCCATCACCGGCGGCCGGTCGTCGACCACGGCGATGCACGGCTCGACCGAACATGCGCAGTTCAAGCCGGCTGCGGAATAACTCGAAGAGGAGGAAAAGATCATGGCATCCATCACACGCGTCAGGGAACGGGCCGAGGAGCAGGCAAGCAGCATGAGCGAGGATCAGCAGACGACGATCCGCATGCTCGCCAACGACCTGCACCGGCTGAACCAATCGGTCATGAAAGCCGTCGAGGCCGGCGTCTCGGTCGAACTGGTGCGCTCGGCCCGTCATCATGGCGGCGACGGCCACTGGGGCGACCTGCTGATCCCCGTCGTCGTCACCAACCGGCATTGACGAAGACCGGCCAGTTTCGGGGCCGATGACGTCGGCCCCATTTCTCAATCAGAGCGCCCGCGTGTCAGAGAGACGCGTGGGCGCTCATCCTTTTCGAAAACTCATCCCGATCTGGGGCTTGCGCGCCGGTCGCACGATGCGTGGTCACAGTGCCGGATCGGTTAACCTTTGCCGGATCGAAAATTACGGACCGTTCAGATCAGCTGCGGTGGCCCTCGACAGCTCGGCATCGCTCATATAAAAATATTTTTCAGAGTTTGAATTTTTCTGGCAATTATCACCAAGGCGAACCATGACATCACGTATTGCAGCAACACAAGATGCGGATTTCATCGAAAAGGCCTACGCAACGTCCTTCGGGTTTACGGTGCAACAGACTGAAGCCTATGTGGGCAAGGTGGGCCTCGAAAATTTCTATATCGCCGACCATGAGGATAGGCCGGCGGCGGTATTCGCTCTCATCGCCACAGGGCACTGGTTCGGTGGCAGAGCCGTGCCAGCATGCAACATTGCACATGTGGCCATTCTACCCGAATATCGCGGCCTAGGCCTCGCAGATGCCATCCTGGAGGACGCCGGTGCGATCGCTGCCAGCAGGGGCGCCCTCCTGACAACCTTGTTTGCATCAACCCGCCCCGTCTATCGAAGAGGCGGATATGAATTGGCCGGATCGGAAATTGTCTACGAAGCGGAAACGTCAGAGCTATATAAAATCAAGGAAAAGTACCATTGCCGTCAGTTGACGCTGCCTGCCGCGCTGCCGACCCTAGCCTCTATCCATGAGCGACAATGCGTGGTGGAGGCAGGCAATCTGCAGCGTAGTGCGGCACAATGGTCCATTCTTTTGACATGGCCGGAGCCCCCTACATCCATTTACGTCTTCGACGAGGACGCTGCGTATGTGATCATCGATACGAGCAATCCCGAATGTATGATCATCCGGGATTGGGCGGCGCTGTCGGGACGGGCGGCTCGGTGCATATTGCGGTTTTTGGGGACATTCTCGACCGTATACCCGCGGGTGCGGTGGCACGGTTCGGCGCAGGACAAGTTGGTTTTCGCGATGCCGGACAAGGGATGGCGTCTCGTCCATCAGGAGGAGTTTCTAATGCGGGTCCTTTCCGCAAGGGACGCGCTTCTGGCACGCGGCTACAACTCAGTGACCGAGCAGGTCACGTTGGAGATAATGAAGGGCGATCAGGTCGAGACGCTATCGCTCTCCATCGCAAACGGCACACCGTATTGCCGAACGCATGAAGCCGGCTCACCCATCGTGAAAATCGCAAGTGAACATCTTGCAACACTCTATAGCGGCTTTCGCTCCGCGAGTTTTCTTGCAAGAGCGGGGTGGATAAACGGTGATCGTGATGGCGTAATGGCATGCGACCGCATATTTTCCGGCCCGCCCCCCTGGGTCGGAGAACATTTTTAAGGACATCACGTGAATCCGACACCGCATATGGCTCTCGTTGCGAGTATTCGCTCCCGCGCTCCGAACATGACGCGCGCGCTCCAGCGTGTCGCAGATTACACGTTGGAAGACCCGCAGGCGGTACTTTACAAAAGTATCACTGAGCTTGCAGAAGACGCGCAATCCTCGGAAGCCAGCGTGATGCGGTTCTGCCGTGAACTGGGATTCACTGGATTCCAGAATTTCAAGCTGGCTTTGGCGCAGGAGTTGGCGACACAGAGCCAAACCAGCGTCCCGATATCAACGGGAGATCCGGTTCAGAACCTTGTGGAGACCGCAAGAACGGCCCTCGATGAAACCGAGCGGCTGCTCGACCGTAGGATAATACAAGCCGTTGCCCAGGAATTGCTGCAGGCAAAACATATCGAGATTTTTGGCGTCGCCGCTTCGGCGATCACAGCGCAATATCTGGAATACAAGCTCGCACGCCTGGGTGTGCATTCCCACATCGCCCGCGACGCGCATCTGGCAACGATGGCTGCTGCCACCTCAAATCCCGCTGATGTCTATTTCCTGATTTCAAGTTCGGGCTCGACCCTCGATACGGTCAAGATTGCCGAGCTTGCGCATGCGAGGGGCGCACGCGTGATCGGGATCACCAATCGATCGAAAAGCCCGCTGGCAGCCACATGCACGCATGTGCTGTTGGCATCCTGGCCGGAGACCCCGCTTACGGGGGGCGCCTTTCCCTCAAAGATCAGCCAGTTACTGATTGTCGATGCTCTGGCGTCCTATATGACGATGGCTGAGCCGGACCGCCTTATTACCATTCTCGACACCGCCCAAAGCGTTACCGACCGTAACGTTTAAGACCCCTGCGAACGCCCTTTTCGCCGAGTTGTTTTTTTGCTCTTACGGTTTGGCGGAAATTTTCATCATAAGTAATTTCTTGACGGTTTATTTCACTATGATACCGTGACCTCGAATTTGAGACGAAGGGTATTGGAACTTGAGCATCCTTGAAGCCTTGCGCGGAACACTTGCCGTTTCCTGTCAAGCGGCTGACGGCAGCCCCTTGCAGCCGACAGATCACATTGTGGCACTTGCCAAGGCGGCGGTATTGGGCGGCGCGAAGGCGGTTCGTATCGAGGGCGTCGCAAATGTGTCCGCCGTGCGAAATGCCGTCAGCGTCCCCGTCATCGGCATTACCAAGATCGAGCATCCGGATTCAGAGATTTACATCACACCGACGCTGGAAGACGTTCGCCAGCTTTGCGAGGCGGGCGCAGACATTGTGGCGTTTGACGCCACAGCGAGACCAAGACCCTGCAGCGTCGCTGCCCTTGTCGAGGCGGTGCATCAGGCGGGCCGAATCGCCATGGCCGATATCAGCACCTTGGACGAAGGGCGGGCGGCGGTTGCCGCAGGTGCCGACTTCGCGGGCACGACCCTGTCTGGATACACGCCCTATTCGCCACAGACCGAGGCGCCGGATTTTAAGCTGATGGAAGATCTTTTCCGCGCGGGCATCCCGTTTGTGGCCGAGGGCCGCATCTGGGAACCCACCGATGCACGCAGAGCCATCGAATATGGCGCAGCGTTTGTCGTGGTCGGTTCTGCCATCACCCGTCCGGATGTGATCACGCGGCGGTTTGCGGATGCTGTGGCCGGTGCGCGCACAACGCCTGAATTCAATGGAGAAAGCAGATGACAAGGAAATTTCGCGTTGCCGTGATCGGAGCCGGCTTCATGGGTTCGATGCATGCTTCGATTTTCGCAAACGAACCCCGCGCTGAACTCGTCGCCGTCGTCGATAGCGACATCGGACGCGCCGCTGCGCTGGCAGGTCAGTTGCGCGGCAACGTCAAAGCCTACAGCTCCCATCTGGAACTGCTGGCTGCCGAAGAGCTTGATCTGGTCAGTATCTGCACGCCCGATCACCTTCATCTCGATCCGGCGCTCGCCATTGCGGCTAAAGGTATAAATCTCTTCGTTGAAAAACCAATTGCCTCGACCATGGATGATGCAGCCAAGATCGTCGCTGCATGCAAGGCGGCGGGCGTTAAGCTCGGGGTCGGCTATCTGCTTCGGTTCGACCCACGCTACTACAAGGCGCGCGAACTGATTACGTCGGGTAAGATCGGCACGCCTATTCACATCTATGCCCGCCGCAACAGCGCCCGAACCGAAGGCCCCAAGCGTTACGGCGGCACCTTGCCGCTCGCACTGCATGTCACAGTGCATGATGTCGACATGGTGCTTTGGATGCTCGAGGGTCAGACCCCAGTTTCCGTCTACGCCCAGCAGACTGACATTCTCCTCGGATCGCTTGGCACGCAGGATACGATCGCGGCGGTCGTACGCTTCTCGGGCGGGACCGTCGTGACGTTTGAAAGCGCCTGGTCATTGCCTGCCGGCGCTCGCCACATGATCGACGCACGCCTGGAACTCATCGGCACCGAAGGTTCATTCGAAGTGCAGTGCGGCGATAGCGGCCTTTATTTCGCAGACAATCAGACATCGCGCGAGATCGACACCCAGCATTGGCCGATCGTCGAAAATCGGGTTGGCGGCGACCTCAAGCTCCAGCTTGCCAGCGTTCTCGAATGGCTCGACGGCGGCCCCTCTCAGGTGGCCAGCGGTGAAGAAGCCATTCGCTCGTTGGAATTGACCCGAGCCCTCATCCGATCGGCGGAAAGCGGCGAGGTGGAGAGACTCTAGCGCATCATCGATCAAGCAATTCAACGCAACGCATGGACAGTTCAAAAAAAGGGGAATGACATGAAACGACGCCAACTACTTGCACTCACGCTTGCACTTGCGACCTCTTCGGCCTTGCCGGCAATGGCTGACGCCGATCAGCCCTATGCGGGAACGCATATTGCGGTTCTGATGGAAGGCCACCCGACCACCGACGGCATCCAGAAGCTGTTACCAGAGTTCACCAAGGAAACCGGCATCGAGGTGGAACTCGAGGTCATCCCGGAATCCGACATCACCGCCAAGATGCTCCTGGAGTTCTCCTCCGGCTCTGGCCGCTACGACGTCGTCCAGAACAACATCATCTATATTCCGGGCTTCGTTAAGGCCGGATATATCGATCCACTCGACGATCTGACGAAAAAGCTGCCCAAATATCTCGACCGCGCCGATTTCGTGCCCGGCTACCTCAACACGAATATTGTCGACGGCAAACTCTACGGCCTGCCGGTTTACGGCGAGAGCACGTTCCTGATGTATCGCAAGGATCTGTTCGAGCAATACGGTCTCACCCCGCCGAAGACTTTTGACGAGGTTACCAGCGCCGCTAAGACCATCAAGGAAAAGTCCAACGGCGAGATCGCAGGCATTACCATGCGTGGCGCCCAAGGTATCCAGAACGTCTATGTCTGGGCGGGCTGGCTGTGGGGTTACGGCGGCGAATTCCTCACCAAGGATGGAAAATCGGCCCTTGGAACGCCAGAGGCCGCCGCCTCGCTCGATGCTTTTGCAAAAGTCCTACGCGACTACGGTCCCGTCGGTGCTGCCAATTTCGGTTGGGAAGAAAACCACGTTCTCTTCCAGCAGGGCAAGGCCGGCATGACAATGGATGCAACGGTCAACGGAGCATTCAACGAGGACCCGGCTGTGTCGTCAGTGGTCGGCAAGGTTGGCTACGTGCCGGTTCCCAAACAGACCGACGCATTGAAGGGTGGCTCATCGTCCCTCGCTGTGCACAGCCTTTATATCACGTCGGCCTCCGCCCAGAAAGAAGCGGCATGGCTATTTGTGTCATGGGCAACGGCGAAGGAGCAGCAAATCAAGTCGTTTAGCATCGCGCCCAACTCTGGTGTGACGTCTGAAGCTGCGTTGAATTCGGATGAATTCAACAAGCGCTACGGAGCCTTCAAGGAAGCGATGCTGGCTTCGATCAACCAGGGCAATCCGCAATATTTGCCGACTGTCACTGCTGCGAACGAAATCATCAACAATGCTGGTATCGCCGTATCCAAGGCGCTCGCCGGCACCGCTTCGGCAAAGGACGCACTGGCGGAAGCCAACACGGCCAACGACGCAGCAGTCGCCCGCTAATAAACGGGCGCCACGTCCGGATTTCCGGACGTGGCTACACTGCGGGGATCATTATGCTCAACGACGCGACAAAGCTTTTCTATCAGCCGGTGATTGCCTTTTTCGGCGCGGTCTCGGTGGTCATCACGATCTATGTCGTGTGGCTGACATTGCACAATATCAGTCTGATGCGGCCAGGGCAGGAACAGTTCATCGGGCTGGACAACTACTTGCGGCTTCTGCTCGACCCGCGCGGCCTCAATGCTCTCTGGCGCACGGTCCTCTTCACAGTGCTGGCCACGACCATCGAACTGATCATCGGCCTTTTCGTCGCCTTGCTGCTCGACCGGGAATTCCATGGCAAGAGGATTGCGCGAGCTATCATGCTCGTGCCCATCGTCATGACGCCCATCGTCGTCGGGCTGACATGGCGTTTCATGTTCGACCCGTCGAGCGGTATGGCGAACTACCTCCTGTCCCAGCTTCATCTCGGTCCGGTCGACTGGCTTGGCAATCCAAACGTCGCCCTGTTCTCAGTGATGATTGCCGACATCTGGCAATGGACACCCTTTGTCGTGCTCTTGACGATGGCGTCACTGGAAGCGCTGCCGGGCGATCCGCAAAACGCCGCGCGTGTCGACGGCGCTCGGGAGTGGCAGGTTCTCTGGCACATCACCTTGCCAGCGCTTCACCGTGCGCTTCTTGTCGTCGCCCTGATCCGCGCCATCGACAGTGTGAAGACCTTTGACATCTTCTACATCATGACCCGCGGCGGGCCAGCGCTATCGACGGAAACACTCAATCTCTACGGCTATATTTCGGCATTCACCAATTTCGACATTTCCTACGCCCTGACCATTGCCATGGTGTTGACGATCTTCACCAATGTCGCGCTGCTGTTGCTGTACAACCTGGCCTTCAAGGCTCAAGCACGGGGAGCCGCGTGATGCGCAAAATGGCCTTCTATATCGCCGTCCTCGTCCTCATCGTGGTCGTGCTGTTTCCGCTCTACTGGGTGGTAGTCACATCGGTAAAGACGACAAAGGATGCCTTTGCGATCCCACCGGTTTGGTTCTTCGAACCGACCTGGGAGAACTACCAGCGCGTTCTCAACAATGGCGTCTTCATTCGCGCCTTCATGAACAGCGTCCTTATCTCCATTACGGCAAGCGCTATATCGGTGGCGATCGGTGCGCTTGTCGCCTATGGGCTCGTGGCACAGGAAGAACCGGTGCGCCGCAGCAATGAAAAGTTCGTGCTGAGCCTCAGGATAGCACCACCCCTGATCTTCATCATTCCCACGTATTTTCTGGCCGCGCAGTTGAAATTGCTCAACAATCACTGGGTGATCATTGCGGTCTACGCCTTCATCAATGTGCCCTTTGCCATATCGCTGCTCATCACCTTCTTCGAGGACATACCGAAGGAGCTGCGCGACGCGGCAAAAGTCGACGGCGCACGCGAACTGACGATCTTCTGGAACGTGTTCCTGCCGGTTGCCAAGGGCGGAATCGTCGCGACGATGATCCTGTGTGTGCTGTTTACCTGGAATGAGTTCTTCATCGCCCTCGTCCTGACCGGGCGGGACACCCAGACACTGCCCGTCAGTATCACGTCGTTCCTGACTTTTCAGGGGGTGCAGTGGGGACCGCTGACGGCAGCCGCAACGCTTGTCATGCTGCCGATGCTCGTTCTCGGCATGTTGGTTCAAGGCCAGGTCGTACGTGGCATGTCACTCGGAAGTATAAAAGGATGACCGGCATGATCCAGGCCAACAAGCAGTCGCTTTCCCTACGGAAAATCACAAAATCCTATGGCCCGATCTCGGTGCTGAAAGGGATTGATGTCGAGGTCGATGAAGGCGAGTTCGTCGTCCTTCTCGGCCCCTCCGGCTGCGGCAAATCCACCCTGCTGCATGCGATCGCGGGTCTGCATTCGATCGACTCTGGAGAAATCGTGATCGAGGGTCGACCAGTGACACACATCCCGACACGGGAGCGCGATGTCGCAATGGTGTTCCAATCCTATGCGCTCTACCCGAACATGACGGTTGCGCAGAACATCGGCTTTCCGCTCCGGATGCGCAAACTCTCGCGTGAGACAATTTCGCAAAGGGTGTCGGAGGTCGCACGCCTCTTGCAAATTGAACCGCTTCTCGAGCGGAAGCCGCGCGAGCTTTCGGGTGGCCAGCGCCAGCGTGTTGCCATCGGACGGGCTCTTGTGCGCGACCCGAAGATTTTCCTCTTTGACGAGCCGCTGTCGAATCTCGATGCGACGTTGCGTGTCGAGACACGCGCCGAGATCAAGAGACTGCACGAGCGCGTCGGAAAGACAATGGTTTATGTGACCCACGACCAGATCGAGGCCATGACCCTAGCGACCAGAATTGTCGTGATGAACAAGGGCGATATTCAGCAGGTCGGCTCGCCCTATGAGATCTATCACAAACCGGCCAACACCTTTGTGGCCCGGTTCGTCGGCTCGCCGTCCATGCAGTTTATCAGCGGCCGCCTTGTTATGGATGGGACCGCAGTGATCTTCACGGATGGAAAGGATTGGAAACTGCCTCTTCCACTCCCAGGACTTTCCGAAGGCATTTCGGGAGACGTCATTCTTGGTGTGCGGCCGGAACACATAAAGTTGGCCCGTCACGATGAGGAGGGTCATGACGCCATCGTCGACCTGGTCGAGTCGACAGGCCCTGAGGACAACGTCACTTTATCGATCAACGGACAGACGGCGACAGCCAGGCTGGAAACCGGGAGCACCGCCCCTGGGCAGACGATCAAGGTACAGATAGCGGCCGAGAAAGCGTCCCTTTTCGACGCCGCGACTGGACAACGCCTGAATTGAACGGAAAAACCATGGAAATCATCGTCAAGGATACAGTCGACGAAGCCTCTGCCATCGTCGCGGAAATTCTCCTTCGGCAAGTCGAAGAAAAGCCGGACTGCGCGCTCGGCTTGCCGACGGGAGCGACGCCGCTTGGGGTGTACGCTCGTCTGATTGAGGACTTTCGAAACGGCTGTGGTTGCTACAATCGTGCCCACGCCTTCAATCTTGATGAGTATCTTGGGATTCCAGGCACCGACACTGCATCCTATGCCTTCTACATGCGTGAAAACCTGTTCCGGCACATCGATTTCATGCAGAGAAATATCCATATTCCGGACGGTTCAGCTGCGGATGCGAGCGCGGAGGCCACGCGCTACGAAACGCAGATTGCAGCGCGTGGAGGCATCGACCTGATGTTTCTCGGCCTTGGCCGCAACGCCCACATCGGCTTTAACGAACCAGGATCCCCGCATGACACCCGCACCCGGCGGGTTGCGCTGACAGCTTCGACGATGGAAGCTAATGCGCGCTATTTCGCACCGGGCTCACGCCAACCCACGCATGCCATCACGATGGGAATCGGCACTATTCTAGAATCGCGGAGAATCGTTGTTCTGGCGACCGGCATCGAGAAGGCCAGCGCGGTTGCGGCAAGCCTTGCAGGGCCAATAACAGATGCCGTTCCCGGCTCCGCGCTCGCACGCCATGCCCATACGACCATTGTGCTGGACAGGGACGCCGCCCACGAGCTTGATCGCATACTGGCGTTGGAGATTGACGCGTGACGAGGCCGGTGCTTGCCATCGATATCGGTGGAACAAAAACGATGACGGCGCTCGTGTCTGACGCCGAAGTCCTTGAGGAGGTGACCGTTCCAACACAGCGTTCTGACGGACCGGATACCTGGCTCACCAACGCCCACGCTGCCGCGGAGCGTTGGCATGGTAAGTATGATGCAATCGGCCTTGCTGTGACGGGCTTCATCCGCAATGGGCTTTGGTCAGCCATGAATCCTGAGACACTCGGAATACCTGAAAACTACCCTCTGGTCGACGAAACCTCGGCCTTGTTTGGCGCACGCGCCCTCGCGATGAACGACGCTCAGGCGGCGGCGTGGGGCGAGTATCGCTTTGGCGCCGGGTCTGGTGGCGATCTGGTTTTTCTGACCGTATCGACGGGTGTCGGTGGAGGTATCGTCATCAACGGTCGGCCACTTGGCGGTCTCGCTGGGCATTTCGGGCTGATGCAAAGTTTTGGCGGTAGTTCCACTTATCTGGAGGACCAAGTGTCCGGGCGCTGGATGCAGGCAGAAGCGGCGCGACAGGGATTTGGCGCCACGCCCGCCCCCGACATTTTTAACGCTGCGCGGAACGACGAAACTTGGGCGAAAGCGATCGTTGCACGATCTGCGCGTGGGATCGCCATGCTTTGCCGGGATATTCAACTTATACTCGATCCCGCGGAGATTGTGATTGGAGGTGGTGTCGGCCTTGCCGAAGGCTATCTCGATCTGGTTCGCGATATCAGCATTCAAGCCCCCTCCGCCATAAGATCGAACATAGTGCCCGCTAAACTGGCTGCACGGGCTGGAGTTATCGGAATTGCCGATCTTGCAAGCCGATTACTTCTCTCAAATGGTCAGGCGAAGTGACAAATTCGCGCTGACCAGCGGTCGGAGGATGTACGCGGATATGCGCTCAGGCGAGCGCGGTGGGCGCTGGTGCGCCGGCTGATGCCATAAGCTTCAGCCGCGGCTCGGTCGTTTTCCGGCGAAGAGATCGGCATAACTTTTGATCAGTTTGGTCATGCGGTCGGCGACCGTGCGGATCTCCGGGCGATGGCGGTCCTCGGCATTCATGACGATCCATTGCCGGTGGCGCAACTCCGGCAACTCGCCGCCCTGCCGCTGCAACTCGGGATGGAGATCGCCGACGAAACAGGGAAGCACGGTCTTGCCGACGCCGGCGCGCACCAGATCCGGCAGCGAACGCGGTCGATTGACGGTGGCGACGATCCCTGTTGCGGCATGGGCGTGCGGCCAACGCAGATAGGCCGATATCGCCTCTTCCTCAGCAACGGCAATCCAGCGCTCGTCGGTCTCGGCGGCGTTGCGTCTGATATAGACGGCATAGGCCACCTCTCCGAGCTGACGTGCGGCGAGATTGGCCTCCTCAGGCTCGAAGGCGCGAATACCGATATCGCTTTCACGATAGGCAAGGCTTGCCCTCGCCTCGCCGATGGTAAGCGAAATGGCGAAGGCATCGCCCGGCATGCGGATTGCGGCGAAATTCTCGGTCAGCAGCCAGGCGAGCCAGGTGCCGGCGGCGACCCTGACGGTCGTGCCGCCCTCGCCGGATTGCCGCCATGCCGCCACCTTGCGGGCGGCGGCCTCCATCTCCTGCAGGTGATCGAGCAGCGCCTGGCCATCCTGGGTCAGACGGTATCCGGTCTGGCTGCGCGAAAACAATGCGCGGCCGATCTCCTGCTCGAGATCGAGCATGCGCCGGCCGACGGTCGCAGGACTGAGCCCGCTTGCGGTGCTTGCCCCCGTCAGCCCGCCGAGCCGGGCCACCTGCAGGAAAAGCTGATAGGAATCCCAACTCGCGTTTTTCATTGATGAAAAACATAGCGGGATTTTTCCCGTTTATAAAGAGAAATTCGACGCCTAGATCAGGTGATGTCTTACACAGGAAAGGACATCGTCATGATCGACATGATCACCATCGCAGGCACCATCGGCTATCGGCACTCTCCCAAGCGAAGCGGTTGCAAGGCGGAGGAGGATAGATTCTATGCCGAGTTCGGAAACAACAGCCTCATTGGCTTCGCCGCCTGGCTGCCGTCACTCGACCTCAATCTAGGAAGACGCCGCAAGGCTGCGGCGCAATCCCGCAGCGGCTGCGGCTGCGCGGTTCAGGCGACTCTTCTTGCTCCGAGATGAGCCGGTGCCGATTCTGCGACGATGCGGAAGCGCTCGATCAGCGCCATCAGCGTATCGGCCTCGCCGGCAAGCAGGCGGCTTGCCTGCGTCGTCTCGGCAACCATCGCCGCGTTCTTCTGGGTCATCTGGTCCATGGCGTTGACGGAACCGTTGACCTCCTGCAGTGCGGCCGACTGGTCGCGGCTGGCGGTGGCGATGGTTTCGACATGGCCGCTGATCGCGATGATCTCCTGGCTGATCGAGGCAAGGACGCTGCCGGTCTTCTGGACCAGTTCGGAGCCTGCCGTCACTTCGCGGCTCGATGTCTCGATCAGCGACTTGATCTCGCGCGCCGCATCGGCCGAGCGCTGGGCAAGTTCGCGGACTTCCTGGGCGACGACGGCAAAACCCTTGCCCGCCTCGCCGGCGCGCGCCGCCTCGATGCCGGCATTCAGCGCCAGAAGATTGGTCTGGAAAGCGATGTCGTCGATCACCTCGATGATCTGCTCAATGCGCTGCGAAGCCTGCTCGATGCGATCCATGGCGGCGACGGCATCGCCGACGACGGCGCCGGAACTGTCGGCCGTCTTCTTGGTGGCAGCCACGACATTGTTGGCTTCACGGGCACGCTCGGCGGAAGAACGAACCGTCACGGTGATCTCTTCCACCGCGGCTGCGGTCTCCTCGAGGTTCGCCGCCTGCGCCTCGGTGCGTTTCGAAAGCTCGCCGGCAGAAGCGGAGACAGCGCTGCTGTTTCGCTGGATCGTCGACGCGCTGTCACGGATACCGGACAGCGTATCCTGGAGCCGCAAGAGAGAAGCGTTGAAATCGACGCGCAGCTGCTCCAGCCGGCCGACGAAGGGCGTGCCGATCGTCTGCGAGACATCGCCCTGCGACAGGCGCCCGAGGCCGGCGGCGAGCTGGTTGACGGCAAAGTCGATCTGGCCGTCGAGCGAGCGCTTGTCGGCATCGTTCCTGGCCCGTTCGGCATCGCTCAAGGCGCGCTGTTCGGCAGCCTGGGTTTCCAGGTCGCGCCTTGCGCGGGCGCTATCGCTGAAAAGCGCCAAGGCCCGGCCGATGTCGCCGAACTCGTTCTTCTTTTCGACACAGGGGATCGCCCCTTCGAGATCGCCCGCAGAAATCGAGTGGACGCTCGCGGTCAGCGCCTGCAAAGGCTTCACCGACAGGCGGATCGCATAAAAGGCGAGAACGCCGACGATGAGCATGACGACAAGACCGACACCGAGAACCAGCATCTGCAGCTCATACATGCGCTGGTAATAGACCTCCATCGGAATGCCGATGAAGAGAATGCCGACATTGGCGTTCGAGGCATTCTTGATGGGGAAATAGCCGGTCATGAACTTGCGGCCGAAAAGCTCCGCCGGACCGTAGTAAGCCTCGCCTCTGGCGAGAACCGGCTGGGCGGGGTGCTCGGCGATCAGCTTGGTGCCGACGGCGCGGTCGCCGTTTTCCTTCTTGACGTTTGTGGATATGCGGACGTAGTCGCCGCCCTGCTTTTGGAAGATGGTCGCGACACCGGCGATCGACTGCGCCGTGCGATCGACCAGCGAATGATCGGCAAGGGCCGGAATGGCGTCTTCGGTAACAGCGGAGAGCTGATTGTCCTTCAGTTCGACCTTTGCAGCCTGATCGGCCGCACCGTAAAGAACAGCCATCGCCCGGGCGGCGTCCTTCGCGTCGGAGACGGCCCCGGCCATGACCTGATGGCTCAGATTGTAATAGGTCACGCCGACGATGGCGGCCGTGCTGATCGCCAGCAGAAACAGCGTGATCGCAACGATCTGGCGTACGATCGACGTAGAGAAAAGGCGCAGCATCGAGACCCCCGGGAGATAGACCAAGGTTAAATTAGACTAAAAGCGTTAAGGAAGATTCTCCGTAAATCAGGGCTGTCGGAGCTATTCATCGGTCTCGTTTTCGGACGGACCATCTCTGCGTGATGGCCGCGCCGCCGCTCGCAATCCGACCGGAGCGCGATTTCTGCGAAATAAAGAAAAACGGCCCCGGAAAACTCCGGGGCCGTTTGCACGAAGGCGGGTCGGTCGATGATCAGGCGGCGCGATAGACCGGCGCACCGGTCGCTTCGCCGTCGATCTTGAACTGCTGAATGAGCCGGCGCAGCGAACCGGCCTCGTCGGCCAGTTCGCGGCTGGCGGCAGTCGTCTCCTCCACCATGGCGGCGTTCTGCTGCGTCATCTGGTCCATCTGGTTGACCGTCGCGTTGACGCTCTGCAGCGCGTTGGATTGGTCATGGCTGGCGCGAGCGATCATCTCGACATGCTGGCTGATCGTGACGATCTGGGCGCTGATCTTGGCGAGCACCGTGCCGGTCTCCTGCACGAATTGCGAGCCGGAATTGACCTCGTTGGTCGACTTGTTGATCAGCCCCTTGATCTCCTGCGCCGCGGCTGCGGAACGCTGGGCAAGCTCGCGGACCTCCATCGCGACCACTGCGAAGCCCTTGCCGGCTTCACCGGCGCGCGCCGCCTCGATGCCGGCGTTGAGCGCCAGGAGGTTGGTCTGGAAGGCGATCTCGTCGATGACGCCGATGATCTGCTCGATCTGGCGCGAGGCACCTTCGATGCGGCTCATCGCGTCGATCGCATTGCTGACGACGACGGCGGAATCGTCGGCGCTGCGCTTGGCCTGGCGGACGATCTGGTCGGCATCCTTGGCGCGTTCGGCCGACGAGCGGACCGTGACGGTGATCTGATCGACGGCAGCCGCGGTCTCTTCGAGCGAGGCAGCCTGCTGTTCGGTGCGCTTGGAGAGATCCTCGGCAGACTGGGCCATCTGGTTGCCGTTGCCCTGGATCAATTCGACATTGTCGCGGATCTGGCTCATCGTCGCCTGCAGGCGCATCATCGAACCGTTGAAATCCTGGCGCAGCTGTTCGAGACGGCCGATGAAGGGCGTTTCGATCGTCGTCGAGATATCGCCCTGCGACATGCGTTCGAGGCCGGCGGCAAGCGCATTGACCGCGAATTCGATCTGACGATCCATCTCGCGCTTTTCGGCGTCGTTGCGCTGGCGCTCATGTTCGGCGGCGGCGCGTTCCTCGTCGCTCTGCTCCTCGATGCGGATCTTTGAGATGGCGTTTTCCTTGAAGATGCCGAGCGCGCGGGCCATGTCGCCGATTTCATCGTGGCGCTGCTCGCCGGAGATGCTGGTATCCAGCGCCCCTTCGGCGATGCGGCGCATGGCGGCGGTGATGTGGCTGATCGGGCGCTGCAGTGTCAGCACCAGGGCAATGCCGCCGAGGATCGACAGCAGGATGCCGAGACCGGTGGTCATGACGGAAATGCTGTTTGCCTGCGTGCGCTCGGTGCCGGCCGTCTGCTTCTGCAGCTCGGCGAAATCAGTCAGCTTTTTCCAGATCTGGTCGAGCTCCTGGCGGGCGGCGGCATAGGCGGTGACGCGCTCGCCGATCGTGTCGACGATCTTCGAGCCGCCGCCGGAGATGACGTCGAGCGCCGGCTGGATCGCGCCGGATATGCCTTCGGCAAAGCCCATGCCCTTGGCGCTGGTGACCAGCACCTGCATGTCCTTGCCGAGCGTGCCGGCCTGCTGCTGCAGGCGCACGAGATTTTCCTTGCTGGAGTCGGCGAGAAAGTCGGAAAGAACGATCTGCAGCGAATAGACGGAATTTTCGAGACGCCTCGTATCCTGCAGGACCGAGTTGGCCTGGGCGATCCGGCCGTCGAGCGCGGCGAATTCCTGGGTCGCGTCACGCATCTTCTGCGTTGCGGTCAGCTGCGTATAGGTCGACGTCTGGCGAAAGCGCGAAACAAGGCGGCCGAGTTCGGTTGCCGTCTCGTCGGTCGGATTGGGCGTCTGCACGATCGCCTTGATGCCGTCGATGGTCGCAGCCAGCGCGTCGATGACATTCTTCTGATTGGTCGGAACGGAGATGGCGATCAGACGCTGCGATTTGATGATCTCTGGCATCTGTTCGTTGATGAAGGCGATCTTGTCCTGCGGTGTCTGCGGCTTGCTGAAGCCGCTGGCGACGGTGCCGAGGAAATCCCCGCCCTTCAGCAGGCGGTCGGCCGTGCGAAGGGTGCTGGTGGCGGCGCTCTCGTCGCTCTGGACGGTGCTCTGCAACTGTTCGGCCTGGTAGGACACGGTGAAACGGGTGCTGATCACGCTTTTCTGGGCCGCGTCGATCTGCTCATGCAATGCCTGTTCCTGCTCGTGCAGGGCCCAGAGCTTGCCGACGACGCCGGAAATTTCCTTGGTGCGGCGCGATGCCTCCGCAAGGCTGTCGCGGCCAGCGGCCTCTTCACCGACCTGGTTCAGCGTCTGGTCGAGCACGCCTTGCTGGGTCTTCAGATCCGCAAGCAGCTTGTCGCGCGCCTCAGGGCTGGTGACGCGCAGGAAATCATCCATCGAACCATAGAGATCCTTGAAGCCGCTGAGCGACTGCAGCACGCTGTTGGATATTTCCATGCGGCCCTGCAGAAGTCCCGAAGCGTAGAGGCCGGTCAGGCCCACCGCCGAAATGGTGACGACGAAAGGCAGAACGAAGATCAGAACCTTCGTCTTGATCCTGAAGCGGGAAAGAATCTTATCAATCAACATGGCGTTCCGGGCCTTTCATACACCACTCCTCCCGCAGGCGGCCACATGGCGCCAGCCGGGTGCACATCGAGCTGTTCTTATTTTACATTGGGGAACCCGGAAGCCAGGCGGCAGTCATTGCCAGTTCATGTCCAAACAACTTGGAGATGCCCAAATATTCGCGAGCAATTGTGTCAGATTAGATATTAATTTTCGGATAAGCAGTGACGGCGGGTTAAGCCAAGGCAGTGAAATAGTTGCAAAATTATGGGCCGCGTCGTTGCGGTGAGGTGATCACCCATGCCGGAACGTTTGCTCCAGGCCTGCGGACGGGATCAGATGAAGTGCGAGAGCAGCAGCGCGAGGCTGGCGGCGGTGGCGCCGGCTGCAAGCATCAGATAGCGCAGGGCGACCATTCGAGCGTTCGGCTTTGCCTCGGCAATTGCGATGGCGCGGGCGCGTCGTGCGTTTCTGTTCATTGTCGAAACCTCACTTCTCTCTGACACAACAACAATCCAACAAATCGGCTTGCCGGTAAAGCTTAATTTAGGAACGACCTTGCAAACCGCCAATTGAGACAGGATGGCGCACCTCTATTAAGAAGTCTTGAATCGGCTTTTCTAGGCCCATTCGCCCGCGGCAAATCCGGAAGCCCAGGCCCACTGAAAATTATAGCCACCGAGCCAGCCGGTGACGTCGACGCACTCGCCGATGAAATAAAGGCCGGGCACGGCTTTTGTTTCCATGCTGCGGGAATCGAGCGCTGCCGTGTCGATGCCGCCGAGCGTCACTTCGGCGGTGCGGTAGCCTTCCGAGCCGGACGGTTTGACCGCCCAGTTCTGGACGCCGGCGGCAAGACGCAGCAGCGCCTTGTCGGGCAGGTCGGCCATGTTGCCGGAGATCTTTTCGCGCTCGACGAGAAATTGTGCCAACCGCTTCGGCAGGATGTCGCCAAGGGCTGTCTGCGGCGACTGGCGGCCATTGAGCTGCTTTGCCGTCTTCAAATGCGCCGCAATATCGATATCCGGTTCGATGGCGACCACGACCTCGTCGCCCTCGCGCCAATAGGAGGAAATCTGCAGGATGGCCGGGCCGCTCAGCCCGCGATGGGTGAACAACAGCGCTTCGCGGAAGGCGGTCCTGCCGTGGCGGATTTCGGCCGGGGCGGCAATGCCGGCGAGCGGCGCGATGCTTTCCAGCAGGCCGGGATCGAGCGTCAGCGGCACGAGGCCGGGTCGAGTTTCGAGCACAGCCAAGCCGAACTGCTCGGCGAGGCGATAGGCAAGGCCGGTAGCGCCCATCTTCGGGATCGACTTGCCGCCGGTGGCGACGATCAGCGACGATGCTTCACAGTGACCTTCGCTCGTCGATACCCGGAAGCCGGATTCGGTCTTTTCGACGCCTGATATCTCGGTGGCGAGATGCAGCACTGCACCGGCCATGCGCATCTCGGCCAGCAGCATGCGGATGATATCTTTGGCGCTATCGTCGCAGAAAAGCTGGCCGAGCGTCTTTTCGTGCCAGGCAATGCCATGGCGGTCGACCATGGCGATGAAGTCGGCAGGTGTGAAACGGGCGAGCGCCGATTTGCAGAAATGCGGGTTGGCGGAGAGGAAATTCTTCGGTCCGGCATGGATATTGGTGAAATTGCAGCGGCCGCCGCCTGATATGCGGATCTTCTCGCCGGGCGCCCTGGCATGGTCGAGGATGACGACCGAGCGGCCGCGTTTTCCGGCGCGGATGGCCGCCATCATGCCCGCCGCTCCGGCGCCGATGACGATAACGTCGCTTTTGCGCTGCAAACCCGTTTCCCCGATCAAAATCACGTCTTCTTTTTCCATCAAAGGGCGAAAGTCAACGTTTGCCACCCCTCGCCAATTGGCAAAGTCTGGTTATGATGGCGCCACGATCAATACAAACCGGTGTGTCATGTCCCCAAAAAAGACGACGCTCAAGCCTGCCAGAAACGTACCCGCCTCGAAGAAAACTCCCCCGGAACCCGGATCCCTGCGCGGCGTTGCGAACTGGAAGGAAGCAGCGCGGTGGCTGAGGGACAGGGGCATCGAAGACATCGAATGCATCACGCCGGACCTTGCCGGCGTTGCGCGCGGCAAGATGATGCCGAGCTCGAAATTCACCTCCAACACCTCGCTGGCGCTGCCTTCGGCGATCTACCGGCACACGATATCGGGCGAATATCCCGACGAGACGGAGAGCTTCCGCTACGAGCCGCGCGACAGCGACCTGAAGCTGATGCCCGACCTTTCGACGCTGTCCGTCGTGCCCTGGGAGACCGACCCGACAGCGCAGGTGATCTGCGATATCGTCGATTCGGACGGCGGCGAAGTGCCCTATACGCCGCGCAACGTGCTGAAGCGGATTATGAGCCTTTATCATGAGCGCGGCTGGAAACCGATCGTGGCGCCCGAGATCGAATTCTACCTCGTCGCCAAAAACGACGATCCCGACTATCCGCTCCACCCGCCCAAAGGCCGGTCCGGCCGCTCGATCCTCGGCGGCCAGGGCTATTCGATCGCCGGCATCAACGAGTTCGACGAACTGATCGATGACGTCTATCATTTCTCGGAGAAGCAGGGGCTGGAGATCGACACGCTGATCCATGAAGAGGGACCGGCGCAGCTCGAGATCAACCTGCGCCACGGCAATCCGATCGAGCTTGCCGATCAGGTGTTCCTGTTCAAGCGGACGATCCGCGAAGCGGCGCTGAAACACGACATCTATGCAACCTTCATGGCCAAGCCGATGCAGGGCCAGCCGGGTTCGGCGATGCATATCCACCAGTCGGTGGTCGATATCGAGACCGGCAAGAACATCTTCTCCAATGCCGATGGATCGGCTTCGAAGGAATTCTTCCACTTCATCGGCGGCATGCAGAAATTCGTGCCGAGCGCGATGGCGATGCTGGCGCCCTATGTGAATTCCTACCGGCGCCTGCAGCCCGATATGTCCTGCCCGGTCAACAATGCCTGGGGTTACGACAACCGGACGACGGCCTTCCGTGTCCCGGTCTCCGATCCGCAGGCGCGGCGCGTGGAAAACCGGCTGCCGAGCTCGGACGCCAATCCCTATCTCGCGCTCGCCGCCTCGCTCGCCTCCGGCCTGCTCGGCATCATGAAGCAGATCGAGCCGACGGCGCCGACCGAGGATTCGGCCAATGAAGGATCGATCGACCTGCCGCGCGGCCTGCTGGAGGCCGTGGCGCTGCTCGAGGACGAACCCGCCTTCGAGGAGATATTCGGCAAGCAGTTCATCGGCCTTTATGCCGGCGTCAAGCGCGGCGAGTTCGAGACCTTCATGCAGGTGATCAGCCCCTGGGAGCGGGAATTCCTTCTGCTCAACGTGTGAGGCAAGCACCAAATGGCATCGCAGGAGACGTGGCAGAGCCCGATCGCGCCCGGGCTGTCCTGGTATCAGGCAACCGTCGGGGAGCGCCCCACCTACCCCGCTCTCGACGGCTCGAGAACATCAGACGTCGCCATAATCGGCGGCGGCTATACCGGCCTGCAGGCCGCCTATAATCTTGCCAAATCAGGCATTTCGGTGATCCTGATCGACGCCTGCCGCTTCGGCGACGGGGCGTCCGGGCGCAATGGCGGCCAGCTCGGCACCGGTCAGCGATGGTGGCCGGAAGAACTCGAGGAGAAGATCGGCTACGAACGCTCGAAGGCGCTGTTCGATCTTGCCGAAGCGGCCAAGCGCCATCTCATCGATTTCGCCCGCGAGCATCAGATCGAGATCGACTATGTGCCCGGCCAGCTCAACGTCGCACACAAGGCGAGCTACAAACGCGACTATTACGAAAATGCCGAAATCGCCGCCTTACGCTACGGCTATCCGCATCTGAGCTTCATGGACGAGAAGGAAACGCAGGAGAGGCTCGGTTCGAAGCGTTTCCATTGCGGTGTACGCGATGTCGGCACCGGCCACATCCATCCGCTGAAGCTGCTGGTCGGGCTCGCGCGGGTCGCGGCCAATGCCGGTGCTGAAATCTTCGAGATGACCAAGGCGACGGCGATCCGCCAAAGCGGCGGCAAGGTGACGATCGAAACCGAAAGGGGAACGATCACCACTGAGCGCGCGCTGATCGCCTGCAACGGCCATATCGGCGACCTCGAGCCGGTAACGGCAAGCCATGTCATGCCGATCCGCTCCTTCATCGGCGCCACGGCGCCGCTCGACGGGCATGCCGACGTGCTGCCCGGGGGCGAGGCCGTGGCCGATTCGCGCTTCGTCGTGCGCTACTTCCGCAAATTCGGTGACGGCCGCCTGCTGTTCGGCGGGCGCGAGGCCTATACCTCGGACAATCCGCGGGACATTTCAGAGCACATTCGCCGACAGATCGCCGAGATCTATCCAGAGCTGAGGGATATCGAGATCACCCATTCCTGGGGCGGCAGCGTCGGCATCACCCTGCCGCGCCAACCCTTCGTGCGCGAGGTCATGCCCGGGGTCATCTCGATCGGCGGTTATTCCGGCCATGGCGTCATGCTGTCAAACTACTGTGGCAAGCTCTATGCGGAAACGGTGCTTGGAAAATCCGGCGATCTCGATCTCTTCACATCGCTCGATATTCCCGCCTTTCCCGGCGGAGCCCGGATGCGGGCGCCGTTGCTTTTCCTCGCCTTGTCGTGGTTTGCACTTCGCGACAAATTTTAGTCCGATTGCGGATTTCCTCTTCTGGAAATTCGCTCTAAAACCGGTTCCTGAGAGATTCATTGCACTGCACACTGGCTTTTTTAAATCGATTAGATTAAAAGAGCCGCCAACCAGCCTGATTGAGAGACAAGCTCATGAGCAGCCAAATCATTCCCGTTGAGCCCTTTGATTATGTCGTCTTCGGCGGCAGCGGCGACCTTGCAGAACGCAAGCTTCTGCCCGCGCTGTATCATCGCCAGATCGAAGGCCAGTTCAGCGAACCGACCCGCGTGATCGGCGCCTCGCGCAGCCCGTTGACGCACGAGGAATACCGCAAATTCGCCAAGGATGCGCTGAACGAGCACCTGAAGAAGGGTGAATATGACGAGGCGGAGGTGGAG
This sequence comes from Rhizobium brockwellii, assembly GCF_000769405.2. NCBI lineage: Bacteria > Pseudomonadati > Pseudomonadota > Alphaproteobacteria > Hyphomicrobiales > Rhizobiaceae > Rhizobium > Rhizobium brockwellii. The sequence continues at coordinate 369,688 of NZ_CP053439.1, read as the reverse complement.
AAATTCTGTGCCCGCCTCTACTACGTCTCGGTCGACGCCCGCACGGATGCCGGCTGGGATCAGCTGAAGAAGCTGCTCGACGAAGGCAAGGATCGCGTGCGCGCCTTCTACCTCGCCGTCGCTCCGGGCATCTTCGGCGATATCTCGCAGAAGATCCACGACCACAAGCTAATCACCAAGTCGACCCGCATCGTCGTCGAGAAGCCGATCGGCCGCGACCTGGCCTCGGCGCTGCAGCTCAACGACACGATCGGCCGCGCCTTCAAGGAAGAGCAGATCTTCCGCATCGACCATTATCTCGGCAAGGAGACGGTGCAGAACCTGATGGCGCTGCGCTTCGCCAACGCGCTCTACGAGCCGCTGTGGAACGCCAATTACATCGACCACGTGCAGATCACCGTGGCTGAATCGGTCGGCCTCGAAGGCCGCGCCGGCTATTACGACACGGCGGGCGCACTGCGCGACATGGTGCAGAACCACATCCTGCAGTTGCTCTGCCTGACGGCGATGGAAGTGCCCTCGTCGATGGATTCGGAAGCCGTGCGCGACGAGAAGCTGAAGGTGCTGCGCGCGCTGAAGCCGCTCAATGCTTCCAACGTCGAGCAGGCGACGGTGCGCGGCCAGTATCGCGCCGGCGCATCGGGCACCGGCCCGGTCAAGGGCTACCTCGAAGAACTCGAAGGCGGCGTCTCTAACACCGAAACCTTCGTCGCCATCAAGGCCGAGATCAACAACTGGCGCTGGGCCGGCGTTCCCTTCTATATAAGAACCGGCAAACGCCTGACCGGGCGCATGTCCGAGATCGTCATTACCTTCAAGCCGATCCCGCACGCGATCTTCGACCAGGCGGCCGGGCGCATCAACGCCAACCAGCTGATCATCCGCCTGCAGCCGGATGAGGGCGTCAAGCAGTCGCTGATGATCAAGGATCCGGGTCCGGGCGGCATGCGTCTGCGCAACGTCTCGCTCGACATGAGCTTCGCCCAGGCCTTCAACGTCCGCAATCCCGACGCCTACGAGCGCCTGTTGATGGACGTGATCCGTTCCAACCAGACGCTGTTCATGCGCCGCGACGAAGTCGAAGCCGCATGGAAATGGGTGGATCCGATCCTCAAGGGTTGGGAAACGACCGGCCAGCAGGTGCAGGGCTATACGGCGGGCACCTGGGGGCCGAGCCAGGCCATCGCGCTGATCGAGCGTGACGGCCGCACTTGGCATGACGAAATCTAGGACGAAATCGATGGTATCGACCCTGCATTCCTTCGCCAGCGCCGCAGACCTCGCCGGCAGCCTCGCCGACAAGGTCGCCGATACGCTTTCGGCGGCGATTGCCGCCCGCGGAACGGCGTCCATCGCCGTTTCCGGCGGCTCGACGCCGAAGGTCTTCTTCCAGGCGCTTTCGACGCGCGACATCGCCTGGGACAAGGTGACGATCACGCTTGTCGACGAACGTTTCGTGCCGGCCGACAATCCGCGCTCGAACCATTTGCTGGTCGATGCCAATCTGCTGCAGAACAAGGCAAAGGCGGCACGCTTCCTGCCGCTCTATCAGGATGCTGCCTCCGCGGAGGAGGCGGCAAGGCTCGCAACCGAGAAGACCAGGGCGATCAGTTCACCCTTCGACATCGTCATCCTCGGCATGGGTGGCGACGGCCACACCGCCTCATTCTTTCCCGGCGGCAGCAATCTTGCCAAGGCAATCGATGCATCGACGCCGCGCGGCATCATCACCATGGAAGCGGAAGGAGCCGGTGAGCCGCGCCTGACCTTCACCTTCTCCAGTCTTCAGGATGCCGCACTCCTGGTTCTCCATATTGAGGGCGAAGGCAAAAAAGACGTTCTCGCCAAGGCGGAAGGCAGCGGTGACGAGGCAGAAATGCCGATCCGCGCCGTTCTGCGCCGGGCCACTTCCCCGGTCGAGATCTACTGGGCTCCCTGATCCGCCGTCATCCGGACCGAGATTCAGGCCAGAGCCGCCGAAACAGATAGAGACAACGAACAAGGCAGGGATTTTCCATGTCCGCTCACGCACGCATTTCTGCGATCACCGATCGCATCGTCGAACGCTCGAAACCAAGCCGCGAGCGCTACCTTGAACGCCTGCGCGCCGCCGCTTCCAAGGGTGTCGCGCGCTCGGTGCTTGGCTGCGCCAACCTTGCCCATGGCTTCGCGGTCTGTTCCCCCGCCGACAAGGATGCGCTCGCCGGCGACCGCATCCCCAATCTCGGCATCATCACCGCCTATAACGACATGCTCTCGGCCCACCAGCCGTTCGAGACCTATCCGGCGATCATCCGCGAGGCGGCAGCCCAAGCAGGCGGCGTGGCGCAGGTGGCCGGCGGCGTGCCGGCGATGTGCGACGGCGTCACCCAGGGACAGCCGGGCATGGAGCTCTCGCTGTTCTCGCGCGACCTGATCGCCATGTCGGCGGGCGTCGGCCTGTCGCACAACATGTTCGATGCCGCCCTCTTCCTCGGCGTCTGCGACAAGATCGTGCCGGGCCTCGTGATCGCGGCCCTGTCCTTCGGACACCTGCCGTCGATCTTCGTTCCGGCCGGTCCGATGACCACAGGCCTGCCGAACGACGAAAAGTCACGCGTGCGCCAGCTCTTTGCCGAGGGCAAGGTCGGACGCGCCGAACTGCTGGAGGCGGAATCGAAATCCTATCACGGCCCCGGCACCTGCACCTTCTACGGCACCGCCAATTCCAACCAGATGCTGATGGAGATCATGGGCTTCCACATGCCCGGCTCGTCCTTCATCAATCCCGGCACGCCGCTGCGCGAAGCGCTGACGCGCGAAGCCGCCAAGCGGGCGTTGGCGATCACCGCGCTCGGCAACGAATTCACGCCTGCCGGCGAGATGATCGATGAGCGCTCGGTCGTCAACGGCGTCGTCGGCCTGCATGCGACCGGCGGCTCGACCAACCATACGCTGCACCTCGTCGCCATGGCGCGGGCGGCGGGCATCCATCTTACCTGGCAGGACATTGCCGAGCTTTCGGAAATCGTCCCGCTGCTTGCTCGCGTCTATCCGAACGGACTTGCCGACGTGAACCATTTCCAGGCGGCCGGCGGCATGGGTTTCCTCATCAAGGAACTCTTGAAACACGGCTTGGTGCATGACGACGTCCGCACCGTCTTCGGCCACGGTCTCCAAGCCTATACGGTCGACGCCCGTCTCGGTGAAAACGGTGCCGTCCTGCGCGAGCCGTCGCCGGAAAAAAGCGTCGACCCCAAAGTGCTTTCCAGCATCGAAACACCGTTCCAGGCGAATGGCGGGCTGAAGATGCTGCGCGGCAATCTCGGCAAGGCGGTCATCAAGATCTCGGCCGTCAAGCCGGAGCGCCACATCATCGAGGCGCCGGCAATCATCTTCCACAGCCAGCAGGAGCTGCAGGACGCCTTCAAGGAAGGCAAGCTCAACCGCGATTTCATCGCCGTCGTGCGCTTCCAAGGCCCGAAGGCGAACGGCATGCCGGAACTGCACAAGCTGACGCCGCCGCTCGGCGTGCTGCAGGACCGCGGCTTCCGCGTGGCGCTGCTGACCGACGGGCGTATGTCCGGCGCATCCGGCAAGGTGCCGGCCGCGATCCACGTGACGCCGGAAGCGGTCGACGGCGGCCCGATCGCCCGCATCCGCGAGGGCGACATCATTCGCCTCGACGCGATCAAGGGCACGCTCGAGCTGCTCGTCGATGCGGCTGATTTGGCCGAGCGCGAGCCTGTCGTCGTCGATCTCTCCGACAATGAATTCGGCATGGGCCGCGAACTCTTCGCGCCGTTCCGCCGCGCCGTCGGAGCTTCGGACCAGGGTGCGAGCGTGCTCTTCCACCACTGAGCGGGTGGCTTCTGGCAAACAAAAACCCGCGGGGAGCCTGAAGCCCCCGCGGGTTTTTGATTTCAATCCGCATACTCAAGTAGTGAGCATTCACACGTCCTGGCGGACGCGCGGCTTTAGGCTCGAATATCGAGAACGTAGTCGCGGTGCGCCGGATGGGTGCTGTAGACGAAGATCTTGTTCAGCTCCTTCTGCGTCAGCAGGCGCAGGAAGCGAACTTCCACTGTGTTGTTGGCGTTGACCTTCATCAGCAGGCAGCCGACCTTGGTGATGCGGGCATCCGGAATATCCAGATAGAACTGCTTCGGCAGGTTGAACTGGGTCAGGATCGCGAGCGTCGCGCTGCTCATCGAAATCCGGACAATGTCGCAGCGGCGCGAAGCCGCGTGCATGACGCCCTTTTCCGTATATTCGATGCGCGCGGCGTTCATGGTGTCCTCCATTTTGAACCGCGCCTCGCGGTCATACATGAAGGATTCTTCCTTGCTCAGGAAATGAGATTTTGGCTGTGACGGATTGGAAGCGGCCACCTGCTTATCCCCCTCATAAATTGACAGGGAAAAGGTAGCAGCCGATCTTTAACAGAAAGTGAGAATTCGGTCCGTCCCGCACAATTCTTAGGAACATCACCCCAAAAATGGCCGCCTCACTTCCGGTAGGTATGGCCGGTTGCGTCAAACAGATGCAACTTCTGCCTGTCGGCGGCAAACCGCATCCTCTGGCCCTTCTTGACATCATAGATGCCGGGCAGCTTGACGACGATCGGCTCGCCCGGGACCAGGCCCTCGATATAAAGCAACGTCACTTCGCCGAGCGCTTCGACGATCGACACTTCACCTTCAAACAGGTAGTCGGCGCCATCGGCAACTCGGAGATCCTCCGGACGAACGCCGAAGCTTGCCTGCTTGCCCATTTCCGACGTGTCAGTCGCCACATCGAGGGTCACCGACATGCCGCCGGTCAGGGTCACCGTTGTCTGGCTTCCGGTTCCGGCGACCGTCGCCGGAATGATGTTCATCGCCGGCGAGCCGATGAATTTTGCAACGAAGAGGTTTGCCGGGCGCTCGTAGAGGTCCAGCGGTGCGCCGACCTGCTCGATATTGCCGGCGGAGAGAACGACGATGCGATCAGCCAGCGTCATCGCCTCGACCTGGTCGTGGGTAACGTAGATCATCGTCGTATCGGCCATCTGTTCGTTCAGGCGGGCGATCTCGATGCGGGTCGCGACGCGCAGCGCGGCATCGAGGTTGGACAGCGGCTCGTCGAACAGGAAGACCTTGGGATCGCGGCAGATGGCGCGGCCGATCGCCACGCGCTGGCGCTGGCCGCCGGAAAGCGCCTTCGGCAGGCGACCGAGATATTGGGTCAGTTGCAGGCTCTCGGCCGCCGCCCGGACGCGGCGATCGATTTCCTGCTTGCTTTCGCCGGCGATCTTCATGCCGAAAGCCATGTTATCGAACACGGTCATATGCGGGTAGAGCGCATAGGACTGGAAGACCATGGCGATGCCGCGCTTGGAGGGCGGCACGTCATTGACGAGATGGCCATCGATATACATCTCACCGCCGGTGATCGCCTCGAGACCGGCGATCATGCGCAGAAGCGTGGACTTGCCACAGCCGGACGGACCGACGAAGACGATGAATTCGCCCTGCTTGATATCGAGGTCGATACCGTGGAGAACGTCCACGGAACCGTAGGATTTGCGGATATCCTTCAGCGTCAGTCCAGTCATTTCTCTCTCCCTGTGTTCCCTGGGCCTGTGTTTCCTTAGGCCTATGTTCCTTAGGCAAGACGGGCGAAATACGCCCCCCAGGCCGGAATATCGATCTTGTCGCCATAGTTGTTGCTGGTAAAGCCGTGGCCCGTCAATGCCTGCCATTCTCCCGCAGGCAGGATGACGGCGGCCTCGGCCGGGCTTATGTTGAAGATGCAAAGCAGCTTCTCATTGCCGTATTCACGGGTGAAGACCAGGCTATCGCCCTGTTGTTCCTCGAATTCGATCTCGCCCTTGGCAAAAGCCGGGTGCAGCTTGCGGAAGGCGATGAAGCGGCGATAGTGCTCCAGCACCGAAGCCTCGTCGCCCAACTGGACGCTGACGGCACGCAGGATATGCTCGACCGGCACCGGCAACCAGGGCTTGACCGTCGAGAAGCCGCCCTGGGCGACCTGGCTGTCCCAGACCATCGGCGTGCGGCAGCCGTCGCGGCCCTTGAATTCCGGCCAGAATTGAATGCCATAGGGGTCCTGCAGGTCCTGATAGGCGAGATCGGCCTCGGTCAGCGCCAGCTCCTCGCCCTGATAGAGGCAGACGGAGCCGCGCATGGTCATCAGCAACGAGGCATAAAGCTTGGCAAAGGCGTCATGATCGGCGACCAGCCCGCCCCAACGGCTGACATGGCGCATGACGTCGTGATTGGAGAAGGCCCAGCAGGCCCAGCCATCGGGCGCGGCGGCTTCGAAATCCTGCATCACCTCTTCGACGCGCTCCGGCGTCAGCGGATCGGGCGCCAGGAATTCGAAGGCATAGCACATATGCATCTTGTCATTGCCGGAGGTGTATTCGCCGACGATTTCAAGGCCGCGCTGGCTGTCGCCGACTTCGCCGACGGCGGCGATCGCCGGGAATTCTTCGAGAACGGCACGGAAGCGCTTCAGGAAGGCAAGGTTCTCAGGGCGGTTCTTGTCGTAGATATGCTCCTGAAAATTATAGGGATTGACCGCCGGCGCCGTCGAGGCGTTGCGGCGCTCGGGCGCGAGCGCCGGATTGTCGCGCAGCTGCGTGTCATGGAAATAGAAGTTGATGGTGTCGAGGCGGAAGCCGTCGACGCCGCGATTGAGCCAGAAGCGCACGACATCCAGCAGACGGTCCTGCACCTCAGGGTTATGCAGGTTCATGTCCGGCTGCGAGGTCAGGAAATTGTGCATGTAATATTGCATGCGCGTCGGATCCCACGCCCATGCCGAGCCGCCGAAGATCGACAGCCAGTTGTTCGGCGGCGTGCCATCCGGCTTGGCGTCGGCCCAGACATACCAGTCGGCCTTGGCGTTGGTCTTGCTGGAGCGGCTCTGCGCAAACCACGGATGCTGATCCGAGCTGTGGGAGATGACGAGGTCGATCATCACGCGGATGCCGAGGCGATGGGCCTCGGCGATCATCGTGTCGAAATCCACCAGCGTGCCGAAGATCGAATCGACATTCTCGTAATCGGAGACGTCATAACCGAAATCGCGCATCGGCGAGGTGAAAAAGGGCGAGATCCAGATGGCATCGACGCCAAGGCTTGCCACATGCGGCAGGCGGGCGGTGATGCCCTTCAGGTCGCCGATGCCGTCGCCGTTCGAATCCTGGTAGGAGCGCGGGTAGATCTGATAGATCACCGCGCCGCGCCACCAGTCCTTGTCAGGGGTCGAGATCGATTGGGAAGCCACGTTCATGGAATATCCTGTTTGAAGTCACGTTCGGGAATGGTCAGCCTCCCTTGACCGAACCCGCCAGCAGACCGCGCACCAGGTAACGCTGCAGCCCGAAGAAGACGAGCAGCGGCACGATGATGGTGACGAAGGCTGACGCCGTCAAAATCTCCCAATTACCGCCGCGCGAGCCGAGCAGCGCGTTCAGGCTGCCGGTCAGCACGAGGTGGTCCTTGTCGGTGCCGAGGAAGACCATGGCGACGAGCAGGTCGTTCCACACCCACAGGAACTGGAAGATGGCGAAGGAGGCGAGTGCCGGGAAGGACAGAGGCAAAACAATGCGGACGAAGATCTCGAAATCGCTCGCGCCATCGACGCGGGCGGATTCGATGATCTCCTTCGGCAGGCCGGCAATATAGGCCCGCAAGAGATAGATGGCGAGCGGCATGCCGAAGGCGGTGTGGGCCAGCCAGATGCCGGGATAGGTCTTCGACGGCTGGCCGAGCAGGTTGCCGATCTCGTTATAGAGGCGCAGCAGCGGGATCAGCGACATCTGCAGCGGCACGACGATGAGGCCGACGACGAGCGCAATCAGCAGCCCGCGGCCGGGAAACTCCATCCAGCTCAGGGCATAGGCGGCGAAAGCGGCAATCAGGATCGGGATGATCGTCGCCGGGATCGTCACGGTCAGCGAGTTGATGAAGGACTGGCCAATGCCCTCGCCGGTCAGAACCGTCTTGTAGTTCGCCATCGTGAACTCCGGCGGCGCAGAAACGGATGCATAGATGCGCTTCGGGCGTTCGTCGGGCGAGAAGGCGGCGTTCTTCACATAGCGGTAGCTGCCGTCGCTGTTGATCTGCAGAGTTTCGCCGTCGCCGAGATCGGCGGTCTCGCCAGCCTTATAAGCGGCGGGCTGCTGTATGCGGTTGCCGAAGGCCTTCACCGCCCGGCCGGTCTGGCCTTCCAGCACATTGCCCGAGATGACGTAGGTCGCACCTTCCTGCTTTTGCTGGTCGGGTGTACCGAGGCGGACCGCGGCGGTTTGCGTCGAGCCGACGAAGGCCGTCCACCAGCCGGAGACGACGATCTGGTCCTTGTCGCGCAGCGCGCTGACGAAGATGCCGAGCGTCGGGATCAGCCAGATAATGACGATCAGCAGAACGGCTGCGTGAACGAAGAGACGGGCGGGGCCGATCTTGAAGTAGCTTCCGATAGCGGTCATCTCAGTGCCCCTTCAGTTCGCGATTGGCGCGGCGCACGTTCCAGACCATGATCGGCGTGACGGCGAGCATGATGATGATGGCGATGACCGCGCTTCGGCCGGAATCGCCGCCGCCGCGGAACATCCAGTCGAACATCAGGTTCGCCAGCACCATCGTCTGCCACTGGCCGTTGGTCATGGTCAGCACGATGTCGAAGACTTTGAGGACGAGGATGGTGATGGTCGTCCAGACGACGGCGATGCTGCCCCAGACCTGCGGCACCATGATGCGCCAGAAGATCTGCCAGCCATTAGCGCCGTCGATGACGGCGGCTTCGATCGTCTCTTCCGGAATGCCGCGAAGAGCCGCCGACAGGATGACCATAGCAAAACCGGTCTGGATCCAGATCAGGATGATCATCAGGAAGAAGTTGTTCCAGAAGGGAATAGAGATCCACACCTCCGGTGTGCCGCCGAAAGTCTGGACGATGGCGTTCAGCAGGCCGATCTGGACGTCGTTGCCGCCGCGATATTCATAGATGAATTTCCAGATGACCGAGGCGCCGACGAAGGAGATCGCCATCGGCATGAAGACGATGCTCTTGGCGATATTGCCCCACCAGATGCGATCGGTCATCACGGCGATGACGAGGCCGAAGAAGGTGCAGGCGGCCGGCACCACGGCAAGCCAGAGGATGTTATTGAAGATCGACTGGCGGAATTCGCGGTCGCCGATTGCCCATTTGTAATTGGCGAGGCCGACGAATTGCAGACCGGTGCGGTCGTAGAAGGAGAGGATGAAGGTCGCAACGACCGGATAGACGAGATAGACGATGAGCAGGAAGAGCGCCGGGCCGATGAACAACCACGGCCGGACGAGTGCACGGCGGTTGAGATTGCGTGATGCGGCGCGGATGTCGCCATCCTTCACCGGCAGTGCGAGATCCAGGATCTTGTTCGAAAAATAGAAATAGGCCGAGCATGCGATAACGGCTCCGACCACGACGCCCAAAGCGGACACTATCTGCGACAGCATTTCGTCCCTCCCCTGCTTCCCCTGATCTTATTCCGACCGGTTTTTATTCTGACGGGTCAACGCCGGTCACCGTCAATCTTTTTGTATAGCCCAATCACAGTATATCCTGCGATGGCCGGGCTCTTTGCGAGCCCGGCCAGTCATGCAAGCCATGCCGCCGGCAAGCCGGCGGCATAATTTTGAAAGATTACTTGATGCCGTCCCAGGCGCTCTGGATTTCGCCAGCGGCCTCTTCAGCGGACTTGCCGCCGACGAAATCGACCATGCCCGTCCAGAAGGCGCCGGCGCCGATCTTGCCCGGCATCAGATCGGAACCGTCGAAGCGGAAGGTGGTGGCGGAGGTCAGGATCTCGCCTTCCTTCTTCATCTGCGGATTGGCATAGGCCTCGGTGCTGACGCCCTTATACGGCGTCAGGAAGCTCGACTGCGCCATCCAGACCTCATGCGCAATCGGGGTCTTCAGGAAGTCGATGAAGGCGCGGGCCGTCTTCGAGTCCTTGGCGATCGAGACGAGCGTGCCGGCGCCGAGAACCGGCTTGCCGAGTTCGGGATGCGACGCAAAGGTCGGCATGTAGAAGAAGTCGGCATCCTGGCCGAGCTTCGTGCCCTCAGGGAAGAAGGACGGGATGAACGAGGCCTGATGGTGCATGTAGCACTTCGGCGGAACCGCAAAGAGGCCCTTCGGGCTGTCGCGGAAATCGGTCGAGGCCACCGCTGCGACGCCGCCATCGACGTATTTCGCGTTCTTGGCGAACTTGCCGAACTCGTCGATCGCGGCAACGACGGCCGGATCGGTGAACTTCAGCTCGTTGGTCGTCCACTTGTCGTAGGCTTCCGGCGGCTGCATGCGCAGCATGAGGTCCTCGACCCAGTCGGTCGCCGGCCAGCCGGTGGCGCCGCCGGAACCGAGACCGATGCACCAGGGAACGCCGCCGTCCTTGACGATCTGGTCGGTCAGGGCATGCAGTTCTTCCATGGTTGTCGGGATCTTGTAACCGGCTTCCTCGAAATTCTCCGGCACGTACCAGACCAGCGATTTCACGTCGGCCTTATACGGGAAGGCGTAGAAGGCCTCCTTGCCGTCCTTGCCCTTGTAGGTGCCGTAGCCGACCCAGCTGTCGCCGGCGCCGTAATTGTCCTTGATCCACTTGGAGTTGTCATCGCCGAGCGGCGTCAGGAAGCCCTTGCTGGCGAGATCGGCCAGGAGGCCGGGCTGCGGCAGAACGGCAATGTTCGGCGGCGAGCCTGCCTGCGTATCGATGACGATCTGCTGTTCGTAATTTTCGGAAGAGGAGTATTTGACATCGATGCCGGTGGCTTCGGTGAAATAGGCAAGGACGCTCTGGAAGAACGCCTCGTCCTCGCCGCGCCACGGCCCGAAGATCGTCAGCGGCTGACCCTTCAGATCGGCATGAGCAGCCTTGAACTCGTCATAGCTCTTCCAGTTGAACTTGGCATCCTGTCCCGGGGCAAATTTCAGATCGGCCGCGGACGCAGCACCGGCAAAAAGCGCTGCCACGGCAACGCCCATCAAAAATGACTTTTTCATGTGATCAACCTCCCATCACAATCCCAACCGCGCCGAATTCCCTCCAAAAGAAATTTCAAAGCGCTTTGACACCCAACTCATTTCACTTTCGGTGGAATGGAGTCAAGTCAATTCGCGAAAACCCGCTGTGAACATGCTAGATATCGCAGCGCAGCAACGTCTATCGGGAAATATGGATCGATTTTTCTTGAGTCAAGCGCGCCAGATGATACATAATTGAAAGCGCTTTGGATGCCACTGGGAGGCGGTGGGCCTTTTCAGGACGGCTGACGGGCGGGCCGGGAGGAAGCATAGCAGGTGAATCTCAAACAGCTATCGGAATTGCTGGGGCTGTCGCAGACGACGGTGAGCCGAGCGCTGAACGGCTATCCCGAGGTCAACGAGGCGACCCGGGAGCGCGTGCTTCAGGCTGTCAAGGAAACCGGGTACCGCCCGAACAAGGCGGCGCAACGGCTTGCGACCGGCAAGGCAGGCTCGATCGGCCTCGTCATGCCGACGGCGCCCGGCCACCAGTCCGACGTGCATTTCGGTGAATTCCTGGCCGGGCTCGGCGAAGAAGCCGTGCGCCACGACTTCCACTTCGTGATCATGCCGGCCGACCCGGATGACGAGGTGGCGGCGCTGCGCCGCCTTGCGATCAGCGGCAATGTCGATGCCCTGTTCGTCGCCTATATGCGCGGTCACGATCCGCGGCTCGCCATGCTGAAATCGCTCTCGATGCCCTATGTCGTGCACGGCCGCTCCTTCGGTTCGGAGCCGGACTATCCCTATCTCGACATCGACAACGAAGGCGCCTTCTACGATGCGACGCGGCTCTTGCTGCAGCTCGGCCATACGCGCTTTGCGCTGATGAACGGACCGATGCATCTCGATTTCGCCATCCGCAGGAAGAACGGCGTCATATCAGCCCTTGCCGAGCGCGGGCTCGCGCTCGATGAGGGTTGTATGAGCCACGCGCTGATGACGGACGAACAAGGCCTGCTGGCAATGGAACACTTCCTGCAATTGCCGGAACGGCCGACGGCGATCCTCTGCTCCAGCACGGTGCTGGCGCTCGGCGCGATCCGCGCGGTCAACCAGGCGGGATTGCGGCTCGGCGAGGATATCTCGCTGATCGCCCATGACGACGTGCTGCCGCTGCTGAAACCGGAAAGCTTTTCCGTGCCGCTGACGACGACGCGCTCTTCCTTGCGGGCGGCGGGCGTTCGCATCGCGCAGCGGCTGATCGGCACCGTAAAGCAGGCCGGCCCCTTCCCCGACCAAGAGCTCTGGAAGACCGAGCTGATCGTCAGGGCCTCGACCGGTCCTGTTCCCCAGGCCTAGAGCAGGATGATTTTAGGCCGGATCGGCCTAAAATCTGAATCCTGTTCTACATCATGTAGTTAGAGCATGATGTCGTCCGAAAACTGCTCACACTTTTCGGCATCATGCTCTAATCAAAACTGCGGCGGTGTCTGCCCCGCAGTGCGGTGGGCGGCAATGACCGTATTGGCCATCAACATGGCGATGGTCATCGGCCCGACGCCGCCGGGAACCGGGGTGATGGTGCTGGCGATCGCCGAGACCTCCTCGAAGGCGACGTCGCCAACGAGCCGGGTCTTGCCCTCGCCTCTTTCGGGGGCTGCAACACGGTTGATGCCGACGTCGATGACCGTTGCACCGGGCTTCACCCAATCGGCCCTGACCATCTCCGGCCGGCCGACGGCGGCCACCAGGATATCGGCGTTGCGGCAGACCTCGGCGAGGTTCTTGGTCCTGGAATGAGCAATCGTCACCGTCGCATTGGCGTTGAGCAGCAATTGCGCCATCGGCTTGCCGAACAGGTTGGAGCGGCCGATGACGACGGCGTTGAGGCCGGAGAGATCCTCGCCATGGGTGCGGCGGACAAAGACCATGGCGCCGGCGGGGGTGCAGGAGACCAGTCCGGTCTTCAGGTCGCCGGTGGCCAGTTTGCCGGCATTGACGACGCTCAGGCCGTCGACATCCTTTTCCGGCAGGATCGACTGGATGATCGCCTCGCTGTCGAGCGGCTTCGGCAAGGGCAGTTGCACCAGAATGCCGTGGATCGACGGATCGGCGTTGAGGCTGGCGACGAGAGCTGCCAGTTCCTCCTGCTTCGTCTCGGCCGGCAGCGTGTGCTGAACGGATTTGAAGCCGCATTCCTTGGCCATGCGGCCCTTGGAGCCGACATAGGCGTGGCTTGCCGGATCGTCGCCGACGATGACGACCGCAAGACCGGTGGTGACGCCGCTGCTCTTTTCCAGCGCCGCCGTCGCACTCTTGACCGTCTGAATGACCGATGCAGCTACGTTCTTTCCGTCGATTACTGTCGTCACGCGTCTCTCCGCCCTGTTTCGCGTCAATCTATGGATAGTTGACGAGCGTCAAATGCCCGCTAACGCCCTATCCTGTCGGAAAGCAGCAATGCAATATCAAAAATGCAAGGAAATGTTCGTTCAACGCAGCGGCTGCCGCGCGTCGAGCGCATGAAGACGAAGCCGGTCGCGCAGGCCGGAGATTTCGGAGCGCAGCACCTCCATCTCGTCGACCGGAGCGGGGTCCTGCGCGAACGTCGGCGGCAGTGGGGTCTGCGGCGGGGATGCCGGCATTTTCTCACCTGCGGGATTGGCGACGGGCCGACGCAGGCGCAGCAGGAAAGCCGAGGCAAGACCGACCACAAGGCCCGCGGCTGCGCCCATTAGCGAGCGACCGATCCGGCCATCCGTTGCCGATACCGCCGTCGCCAGCGGCGGCTTCAGGAGAACGATACGACCGTCGGTGGCCGTTTCCGCCGCTGCGGACGTCGCCTCTTCGAGGCGCGAGCGGGCGGCATTCGCCTTTTCGCTGAGCTCGGTCAGGCGTGACAAATCGACGCCGGTGTCCCGGCTCTGGGCGATCAGCGTGTTGCGGCGAGCGTTCAAGCCCTTGCGCGCATCGACGGCGGCTTTGGCGGCGAGGTTGGCAGTCTGGGCAAGACGGGTAAGCTCCTTGCCCATATTCTCCTTCAGGCCGTCGGTTTCGGCCTGCTGCTGCAGGAGGCGCGGATGGCGCGGGCCGAGCTCGGCCGACAGCTGCGCAAGCGTCGTTTTGGCGACGGCATATTTGTCGCGCCAGTCCTGCAGCGCCGGCGAGAGCATATCGGAGGGCAACGAACCGTCGAGCACTTCGGCAAGTTTTGCGACCTTGAGCCGGTCGGTCTGCGCCTTGGCGGTAAGAATATTCTGGTCGGCCGCTTTCAGATCGGCATCGAGCCGGTCGATCTGGCGGCGAAGATCGATCGCCACCTTGACGTTGCCCTCGCCGCTCTTCGCCGTGAAGGCGGCAAGCTCCGCCTTCACCTCGTCATAGGTTTTACGCAAGGCGGCATCGGTTTCGACGTTGCCGCCGGGGCCGTCTGTTGCGGACACCGCTTCGGCAAGCTTTGCGGCGATGCGCATGGATTTGCCGCTATCGCCGGTCGTTACGCTGATGAGGATGGTGCCGGCGGCGGCATCGGGTGTTATCTCGACCGCATGTTTCAGCGTCGCCTCGGCGCGCGAGGCCGGATCGGCAGCAGCGCCGGTCGCGGAGAGGAGATCGAGCGCGACGCCGAGCGCATTAGCACTGGCGCCGGCAAATTCGGGATCATGATCGAGTTTCAGGGCAGCCACCGTCGAAGCAATCACCCGCGCCGACAGCATCCCTTTCGCCGCGGCCTGGGTGAAGGCAGCGCGGCTTGCGGCATCGCTCTTCACCGCAAGCGTCGCCTCGGCACGGTAGAGGGCTGGCGAGGCCGGCATCAGCGCCGGCAAGCCCGCGCCGACGATCGTCGCGGCGGCCACCATCATCGCAAGACCAATGCCGCCCACGCGGCGGCGCGGCGCTGCCGACCTGGGCTCGGCGGGTTCTTCACGGAGCGTGGCCGGCGGTGCGGGTGAGATCATCGGCTCGTCGGCCGGAGCACTCAGCTCTTCATCGCCCGCCGGCTCCTGAAGAAGCGGATGGCCGACGTCGTTGGCGGCCCGGAGGCGGTTGCCGAGGATGGTTTCGATGCGGTCGACCAGCGGTGCGGTGCGCGCCGCTCTTGTGCGCTGCTCCTCCAACACCCGGCCGATGACACGCAGCAATTCGGCCTCGGGCGGCGCGATATCAAGCCGGCCCGACCGGGGCGTCCCATAGGAATCGTCATGGGCGCGCGGCCCTGCGGCTGCGCGATCCTGGAAGCTGTTTCGGGCCTTGATATCGTACATTGCGCCACATCTCATGCACATGATGGCCGAGTTCGCTCATCCGCACGAATGCAGATGATTAAGCCACTCTAAATATTCATGGCAAAGAAATGGTTAACCGCAGCGGGCAGGAATTGCTAAGCCGCGCGTCTTGTTAGACGCGCGGCGCGATAAGGTCAGCTCGCCCTCTTACGATCCGACTGTGGCTGCAGTGCGCTGCCGTGCTCCTCCGGGTGGCTGAGGATCCTTTCGCGCCGGCGGAAGCGGTAGCGCAGGACATGGAAGAGGAAGACCGGGATACCGATGATGTAACGGCGCCAGAGGCGCGTCGGCTCCTGCAGTAGGCGATAGGCCCATTCCAGGCGCATCATCCGCACCGTCCTCGGCGCACGTGGAACGGCGCCGGAAACGAAGTCGAAAAGAGCGCCCACCGTCAGCACCAGACGCGCATGATCGGCGCGAATATGATCGTGAACCCATTTCTCCTGCAGCGGGGTCCCCATGCCGACGATCAGGATATCGACCTTCTGGCGCTCGAGCTCCTCGATGACATCAGTGGGATCGACCTTGTCGAAGTAACCGTCGGAAACGACGACGAATTCGTGCCAGGGCGTGTGCCTGCGGAAATTTTCCGCCGCCGCATCGACGACCGAACGCTCGCCGCCGATGAGGCCGATGCGGCGCGGCGCCTCCATGAAGGTCAGGAAGGCCGGCACGAAATCGGTGCCGTTCAGATTGGCGGGAAATGGCGAACCATGGGCGATCTGCGATGCGATGTTGAGGCCGATTCCGTCGGGCAGCACCAGATTGTGCGACATGATCCGGTAATATTCGTCGTCGCGCAACGCCGTCAGCATGTTGTGGGCGTTGACGAAGCAAACCACGGTCTGGCCGACGGGAATAGAGGCCAGCTCGTTGATGAAAACGAGGGCGTCGTCCCAGCCGAGATCGCAGACCGGCAGATCGAAGATCGTCCGCCGCGATGCGAGCACCGCGAAGTTTGCAATCAGATTCATTCCTACCTCCTGCCGAGGGTGCTGCATGCGCCCGACATCCCGGAAAACAAGCCCATATTCCGCACCGGAGGTCTCGAAAGGACCGGTCGCGTCCCGCCGGGACGGCGTCGCTCCGATCTCGGATAAGCGGCGCATGCCAAGCTGTGACACCTGATATAACAGGACGGTTTCAAACAACCCTTAGGAAAATTCCTTGAATTTCAATGCTCGTATAAGTGGATTGTTAACCATGCGCGCCAACGACAAACGACGCCCTCGGGCGCCGTTTGTCGTCGATGATCAAATGATGTTTAGTGGGCCGCTGGCGCCGGTGCTTCGGCGGCCGGTGCGGTCTCGACGATCTTGACGGGTTTGCCGACCTTCTTCGGCTGACCGGCGGAGCTTTCCTTGACCTCTTCCTTGGAAAGATAGTCGAGCTGCTCCAGCATCACGTCGGCGACGTATTCGCCGCCGAGGCGCTCGTTCATGCCCTTCTTGATCTCCTCGCGGAAAGCCTTCGGATCGAAGGATTTGATGTGGGCGATATCGACCATCTTGTTGCCGACGAGCAGGCTGAAAAGCTCGTCCGTCGTCATCTCGGCGAGCGGCAGCGTCACGCCTTTCAGCATGTCCTTGTTCATCATGAACGAAACGCGGCCGAGGAAGTAACCGGTGATCGCACCGTTGCCGATGATCGGCACCGTGATCGTTTCGCCCTTCACCAGCTCAAGAGCGCTCTGCTTGGAATCTGTAGCCGCCGGTGCCGGCGCGGTCGCCAGGTACACCGAGAAATAGACCGATGCCAAGGTGATGGCGCAAACCCAGACACCGGTGAGGACGAGCTTGATCATCAGTTTCCACGCGCGGCGAATTGTTCCTGGGAATAGGTGCCGTCGGCATCGGCATCCTGAACCGCGTTCTTCAGGAGGTCGGCGACGGCGCGAACCGCTTCGAGATGCGCCTCGACGCGGCGGGCATTGAGAACCAGTTTCTTCTTCAGGCCGTGCAGCTGATCGAGATGGGCAGCGGCAAGCTCGGCCGGATCGGTATCCCGGAAAAGCATCGACAGCTCGTAGAGGCAGCGGCTCTTATGCGCATTGGAGACCTTGAGATCGAATTGCGGATCGTTGCCGATCCGGGTGTTCTCATTGTCGATGATCATTTCGAGGCGTCCGAGAACGGATTTGATCCTGTATTCGTTCGAAACTATTTCCATTGTACCCTCGGTTATGCGTCGCTTAGAGCATGATGCCGAAAATGTGCGCGGTTTTCGGACGACATCACGCTCTAACTCTGTAATTGAGAACAGAATTCAGATTTCAGCCCAACGGGCCTAAAATCATCCTGTTCTGTCGGTCTTGGCTTCGGCGGTCGGCGTGCCAAAGGTCTTGCGCTGGAAGTCGTCGATCATGCTGAGCGCGGTGTTGCGATCATCGTCGTCGGTGGAGGCATTGACGATCTTGCCTTCCTGCCGGCGCAGCTGCTCGCTGTACATCTGCTTGGCGATGCCGATGCCGTCTCCCTTGGCCATGGTGTTGCCGAGCTGCTCGGCCATCATGCCTTTCCAGATATCGCCGGTCGCGCCCTTGCCGTAGACGTCTTCGCTTTCGCTCGGCAGCATGGACTTGACGAAATTCTGCAGGACCATGGCCTCGAACTTCCGGTAGCTTTCCGGAACGTCCTCGGCCTTGGTGCGGTTCTGGATGTTGGCGAGGCCGCTCTTCTGGCCGATATGATCGAGAACGTCGACCGTATTGGAGAAGCCCTTGCCATTCTCGGCGAGGCTCGTTGCGGCAAAGGCCGCACGATTTGCCTTTAACTTTTCCTGGGCTGCCTGGACCTCCATGGGGTCGGCAGCTTTGACAACGTCCAGGACCAGATCACTGGGGGGCGAAATAGCCACGTTACAATCCTCTGAATTTAAGATCGTAACGACTATGGTTTTTGAAGCTTGCTGGAGGCTGGCGTTGCGAATTGCTGATCGATGACATCGTAGACGGCGTTGTCCTCGTCCTCGCGGCGCTCGGCTTCGAGAGCTTCCTGCATGCCCTCGTCGAGGCGGTCGCCCTTAGCGCGCTCGCGCGTCAGCCGCATCTCGTGGATCTGCTGCATGCCGGTCAGCTGCTGGTCCTTGATGGTGAGCCTGCCGAATCGGTCGGCGTAATTCTGCGAGAAGGCGTGGTGGACGGGGTCCATCGAGCCGAGCGCGAGGATGACGTCGTCCATCGCCACATTGACCTCGACGCGCTGACGGCTGGTTTCGGCCAGGTCGTTCTCGGCCATTCTTTCGATATGCCGCTGCACCGAGAGTAGCCGCTTGAGCTTCTGGGAGCGCTTCTTTTCGATCATATCAGCCTCATCGCCCGATATAGATCGAGCCGAAGGACTGGCCGAACTGGCTGACCATCGCCGCAATCGAGAAATAGATCAGGAAGAGCCCGCCCATCAGCAGATAGGGCGTGGAAATGAAGTAGACCGGGATTTGCGGCGCCAGCTTGTTGATGAAACCGATCGAGACGTTGAAGATCATGCCGTAGATCAAAAACGGGCTCGCCAGCCGCAGCATGATGTAGGTGGTCTGCTCCAGCGTGTCGGTAAAGGAGATCAGCGTCGCGCGCATCTGCATCATGCCGCCGAAGGGCATGGTCGTGTAGGAATCGATCAGCGCGCGGAACACGATATGATGGAAATCCAAGATGAAGAGAATCATGATGCCGGCAAAGGTAATGAAGCCGGAAAGGCTGGTCTCCGGCGTGTCTTCGACGATGTCGGCGGAACCCGGCTGGGTGTAGCCGACCATCATCGCGATGATGGTCGCGGCGAACTGCATGCCGATCGTGTAGATCCTCGCCAGCATGCCGTACATCACGCCGATCAGCGATTCGCTGAAGATCAGGCCGATATAGGTTCCGGCACCGGTGTGAACGGCCGGATAGACGGTGTCCCAGAGCAACGGCATGACGGCGATCGACAGCGCGCCGGCGATGAAGACGCGCAGCTGTTCGGGCACGCGCGCCGAGGAAAAACCCGGAAGAGCCAGCACACAGCCACCGATTCGGCAGAAAACCAGAAACAGCGCGAGAACGGTCCCTTGCGGGTCTGTTATCATGAAATAGAGCCCAAAATCTTTATCTCGATGCCCTTGGCCAGTTCGACATGCGACAGGACCGGGAGCGTGGCGAACAGCCTCTCGATGATCATGCGCACATAGGAGCGTGTTTCAGGCGACGTTACAAGGGCGAATGGCAGGCCGCGATCCATGAACTCACGGATAACTTTGGTGGCCTGCTCGCTGAACTCCTCCAGGCTGCGCGGATCGATGTCGAATTCGATCACCTCGCCCTTGGCGTCGCGCTTCAGGGCCTGGTGGAAGGCGAGATCCCACTTGCTGCCCAGCCGCAGGACGCGCAGCACGCCATTGTCGGCGAGGTCGCCACAGAGCTGCTGGGCCATGCGGATGCGGACATGCTCGACGATCTGCTCGGTTTTCCTGACATGCGGGGCGAGCTCGGCAACCGCCTCGAGAATGAGGTGCAGGTTGCGAATCGAGACGCGTTCGGCAAGCAGCAGCTTGAGCACTGCCTGCAGGCCTGAATAGGACATGTGCGACGAGCAGATCTCGTCGGCAAGCTTCTTGTATTCGGGATCGAGCCGATCGATCAGCACCTTGACGTCCTTGTAGGACAGCAGCTGCGGCAGGTTGTTGCGGATGACCTCGCTCATATGGGTCAAGACGACGGAGACGTTGTCGATCGGCTGGAAGCCCTCGCGTTTCAGATCGTCGGCGAAGTTTTCGAGAATCGAGACGGCAGGCATGCCGAAAGCGGGTTCACGGATTTCGTCGCCGGGAATGCTCGGCCGGCGGCCGGCGCCGGTCACGACGAGGACTTCGCCGACGCGCAACAGATTGGAGGCAACCGTCGTGCCGTGAATGCGGATCTGGTAGGACTTCTCGGCGATGGCGATATCGTCGGTCACCTTGATCTCGGGCACGACGAAACCGTATTGCGTGGCGAACTTCTTGCGCATCTTGCCGACACGGAAGGCGAGCTCCTGGTGGGCGCCGAGCAGGCGCGTCGAAACCATCTTGCCGAGTGCGAGCTCGATCTCCGAGGTGCGTAGCACTGCCTTGACCGAATCCTTTTCAAGTTCCTTGTTCTGGACGACCTTCTTTTCTTCCTGCTCGCGGCGAAGCATGTTCTCTGCCTCGACCTGACGCGGGATGAACCAGGCGCCGAAGGCGAGAAGACCACCGAGAGATACGAAGGGCACGAAGGGCAGGCCCGGCATCAGGGCCAGGATGAACATCAGCACGGCCGAGACGGAGAGCGCGCGCGGATAACCGCTCAACTGGTTGACAACCGCCTGGTCAGTGGAGCCGGTGGTTCCGCCGCGAGAGACGAGAAGGCCAGCCGCGAGCGAGACGATCAGAGCCGGCATCTGCGCGACGAGGCCGTCGCCGACGGAGAGCTTGACGAAGACGTCAGCGGCTTCGCCAATCGGCATGCCGTGGCGGAAGTAGCCGATGATGATGCCGCCGAAGATGTTGATGCAAGTGATGATCAGGCCGGCGACGGCATCTCCGCGCACGAATTTCGACGCACCGTCCATGGCGCCGAAGAAGGAGCTTTCCTCCTCGAGTTCCTTGCGCCGGCGCTGAGCTTCCCTCTCGTCGATGATGCCAGCCGAGAGATCGGCGTCGATCGACATTTGCTTGCCGGGGATGGCATCCAGGGTGAAACGTGCGCCGACTTCGGCGATACGCGTGGCGCCCTTGGTGATGACGATGAAGTTGATGGTGATGAGGATCAGGAAGACGATCAGACCGATGACGAAGTCACCGGACATCACCAGGCTTGCGAAACCGGCGATGACACCGCCCGCCGCATCGTGGCCCTCGTGACCATGCGAAAGAATGACACGCGTCGTCGCGATGTTCAACGCCAGTCGCGTCATCGTCGCGATCAGAAGAATGGTCGGGAAAGACGAGAAATCGAGCGGTTTCTGGATCCACAACGCGACCATCAGGATCAGCACCGAGAGGGCGATCGAGAAGGCCAGTCCCATGTCGATCAGGAATGGCGGGATCGGCAGGAAGAGGATGCAGATGATAACGATGATGCCGAGGGCAAAACCGACATCGCGCAGATTCGGGGCGACTTTCGGAAGGGGGAGTGCGGGTGGTTGCGCCATGACGATTCCGTCTCTTCATGAGAGGAGGCGGGCATGCGGCCCGCCCATTTCGAATCGAGAGTTAAATGGCGAAGCTTGCGCGAAGGTGGCTCAGAGCGGTTCAGCTTTTCATGGAAGCGTAGAACCGCTCTAACCTTTTGTTTCTAGGCAATCCCCGGCAAAAGCGCTGCGCACTTTGCTGGAATTGCTCTAAAGCGCGTCGCGATCTTTCAGATTCGCTCTTCGCGCTTTAGGCCTTTGTTTTTGCGCATGTCGTTATCGCAAAACCGCCGCACACTGTTGCGCGACATGCTCTAGAAGCCGGACTGGATGCGCGAGAAGACGAGATTGGTGAAAATCGAGACCTGCGAGCCGACGAAAGGCGCAGTGACGCCGACCGTGATCAGTACCGCGACGATCTTCGGCACGAAGGTCAGTGTCGCTTCCTGCACCTGGGTCAGCGCCTGGATCAAGGCAATGACGAGACCCACCACCATCGCGACGATGACGGCGGGACCGGCGGCAATCAGGACGGTCCAGATCGCAGCCTGGAACAGATCCAATGCATCAGCTTCATTCATCCGAAGGCAACCTCATATCGCCTTGAAGTGGCCCCGCCGTGGCCGGACCGCCATTGATTGGTATCAACCGAGCCATACGGCGCACCGGCGCCGTGGGTATCAGGTATCGCTGGTCGGTGCCTTGTCGGCAACAGTGATTCCCGCCTGCACGAGTATATTACCGCCAGCCGTGGTTGTCGCAATGATTCCGTCGGAATAAACCTTGACGGATTCAATGGTGCCTTTGACGGTGCCGTCGGCGCTTTCCATGTATTTGCCGACATAGCTGCTGGCCTGGGTGAGGCTCGAGCTGGCGAGCAGCGTGTCCAGCTTGGTGTTGGTCTGGATCGTCTGTTCGACCTGCGAGAAGCTCGCCAGCTGCGACATCTGCTCGCTGGCGTCGACCGGATCGGTCGGATCCTGGTTCTTCATCTGCGCGATGAGCAGTTGAAGGAAATTGTCGTAGTTCAGCGTCGCCTTCTGCTGGGCCGAGCTGGTCGAGCTCGAAGTGCCCGTCGTGCTGACGCTTGATGTGGCATCTACCGCCATGGTGCAATCTCCCTGCGAATCTGCTCGACCATCGTCGGCGGCATTTCGTGGTTGTTGAGGATATTGTCTTCGATCGCGTAGAGGCCGCGGATCGCCTTCAACGCATCGAAGGCGCGGCCCGTCGAGACGAGCGCATCGATGCGCTTCAGTTCTGCGAGGATCTCCTCGTTCTTGAAGCAGGAGAGCAGCATGGTGATCGACTTGCGGAACAACGCCGTCGAGTGGTCCTTGCCCTCAGGGTTGATCAAGATCATCTGCGCAATGAAATAGAGCTGACGCAGCGGCGTCGTGGCACCCTCCGGCTGGAGGACGTGGTTTTCGAGAAGGAACGTCACATCATTCAGGAATTCCAGCGCGACCTTGCGGTCGACGCGTAGGACGGCGCCGTTGATGAAGATTCTTTCTCCGGCTTTCAGAGAAATGCGAAGTGTACTTTTCATTTAAGTCCATCCCTGATGATGGTGGTAACGTCGATGATGCCCTGGTAGTTATTAGACTGACGTCTTCTGATCCTGTCGCATTCCTTCAATATCCAGATCGCGATCGAGATGAGGTTGGCCCTGAGCCCGATCTCCAGCTGGTTGTCGGGATGTTTGAGATCCTCGATGAAGCTGATCCACACCCGGCGGGTATAAAACAGGGCTTCAATGGCTTCCCGGCCGTATTTTTCCTTTTCGCGCGCCGCCGCCAGCAGGTCTATGGACCGGTCAAGAACCTGCCATTCCCGCTCTTTCGCGTCGGCCACCGAGTCCTGCATGACTTCGGCATATGAGAACTGATACATTCATGCATCCTTCTTTATCGCGCGCCTTTGATCATCAAAGGTAGTTTACGAGACTCAACTGCTGGATCTTCGAGACGATCGTGTAAGCGGTTTCAAGCTGCGTTTCCAAAGTCTTGACCAGGGTCGAGGCTTCGTAAGGATCGACCCCCTGGAGATCGACGAGCTTGTTCTTGATGATGTTCGACTGGGCGTCGAGGGCGTCATTGGACTTCTTGACGCGCTCCTGCGAAAGGCCGAGCTGGCTTGCCTGCGTCACGAGGCCGCTGGTAGCCTTTGTCGTATAGCTGATCGCCTGCTTGGACACCGTGCTCATCGCATCGCTGCTGAGACCCTGGCCCAACAGCGCCGAGGTCATCACCGAGGCGAGCGCGAAGTAACGCATGCCCTCGGAATTGGCATTGGTCGAGGATTCGATCACTTCCGAGTTGCTGATGCGGCTCGTCATGTTCTGGCTCGATGCCTGTGACCAGCCGGTCGTCGGATCGGTCCAGGCAGCCTGGCTGAACATCGGCTCTACCGTCGTGGTGATGAAGGTGCTCATTTCGGCGCCGGTGAGATCACTGACCGCCTTGCCGAGGCCCGTTGCATAGGTGTTCAACTGCGTGACAATGGCTGCGCTCGTCGCGGTCGTCTTGTCGGTCAACGGTTGCACATCGGTGTTGATGCCCGAGAACAGATATTCGCCGTTTACCATGGTATTGGCCGTGTCCATCATCGTGGACAGGGCGCTGGTCGCCGACTGGATGGCGACGGTGATGCTGCCGGGATCGTGGCTGCCCTGGAGCGCCGTCAGCTTCGAAACGAGGCCGTCGCCGACGTCCTTCATCTTGGAAAGGCCGAGCTGCGAGGATTCCATGCGTGCGGTGACGAGCGAATTGCTTGATTTGATCGAGTCTATCCTGTCGACCTCGCGGCTGAAATCGACGCTCCTCGCGGCATTGCCGCCGAGCGAGATACCGATATCCGCATAGACTCCCGTCGTCGCTTCCATCGTTGCCTTCGTCATCTGGTTCTGCGCCTGACGGATCGTCAACCGCATCGCGTTCTGAATGGCCGAACTTGAAATAAATGAGCTCTTCATGGCTTAACTCGCAATATCCAGCAATGACTTCAACATTTCGTCAACGGCGTTCAGGATCTTGGTCGCCGCCTTGTAGGACTGCTCTATGTCGAGGAGCAGCGTCAGCTCCTCGTCGAGATTGACGCCGGTCTCGTTGGAATAGGCTTCGTCGGAGCGCGACAGCGCCGCCGAGGTGTTTTCCGCCGCCGTCGTCGCGTTGCTGCGGTACTGCTCGAGCCAGCCGAGGGAATTCGTGGCGTATTCCATGATGCTGACGTTCGAATCGATGCCGGTCGTAGCGTCGAAGCCGACCGCCGGTCCCGCCGCCGGATCGAAATCGATGTCGGAGCCCAAGGCGGTATAGAGACGATCGAGGTCTGTCGTATAGCCGCTGAGGTGGGTAGGATTGTTGACGACGCCGTTGGCGTTGACACCGCCATCGCGCAAGCGCATCGGATCGCCGCCCTGCGAGGTGATAACGGTGCTGCTGACGCTGATGGTCGACGCCATGCCGGCAACCGCAGCGCTGCCTGTATCGACCGTGCCGCCGCTCCAGGTGAAGAGACCGGGCACATAGGCCGGCGTGCCCGACGTGCTCTGCTCCTTGAAGAGCGAGACCAAGCCGCGGGCGATTTCATCGAGCTGCTTCTGGAAGTTGGGAGCGATCTCGTCACGGACCTGCAGGAGCGACTGAAGGCTCCCCTGCCCCGTCGTCGTCGACCCGCTGCCGCGCGGAAGTGCCACACCGTCAACATAGACCGAATTGCCGGTGATGGTCGCGGTATAGACGTCTTGAGACTTGAATGTCACCTTGCGCGGGACCGTCTCGAAGAGGATCGTCCCGTCAGACGTGCTCAGCACCATGTCGTTATTGTCGCGCGTCGTCGTGTTGACGCCGACGATCTGCGAAATCTGCTTGAGAGCCTTCTCACGCTCGTCGAGGGCGCCGGATGCATCCGCACCCGAGGCCGTGGCGGTCTTCACCGCGTTGTTGGCCTTCTCGAAGTCGCTGAGAAGCGTATTCAGCTTATCGACGTCGGTGGCGATCTGCTTGTCGGCGGTGGCGCGGACGTCCTGAACGGATTGCGAGGCATTGTTCAGCGAGTTGGCGACGTCCTGGGCGGCGGTGATGGCCCCCTGGGCGGCGACGGTGCTGCCAGGCGTCGTGCGGAAGGCCTGAAGCTTCTGCTGGAAAACGCCGAGATAGGTGGATGGCGACGTTTCGTAGTCGTTGCCACCCACGATCGACTTGAGGTCCTCGAGACCGCCGAGCAGCGCCTGCTGGGCGCTGTCTTGAGAGGATGTCTTCAGATATTGGCGCAGCAGCGCATCTTCCTGCGCCCGGTCGATCTTGACAACCTGCGCGCCGTTCAAGGACGTGGTGAGCATCGCCTGCCGGCGCACGTAATCTTTGTTGCCGGCATTCGAAATATTGTTCGATACGACACTGCTCTGAGTGCCCGTATTGTTGAATATGTTCTGCGCGGTATTAAGTGCTGACGTGAGCGACATGGCTTACCCGGTACCTTGCTTATCTCTTGAGGTTGACGAGAACGTCCATAATGTCGGACCCCGTCTGGAAGACCTTGGAATTGGCGGTATAGCTGCGCTGCGATTCGATCATCTCGGTCAGTTCGCCGGCGAGGTCGACGTTCGAGCCTTCGAGGGCGCCTGACTTGATCGTGCCAAGACCGTTGGTCTGCGGGAAGCCGGTGACGGTGACGCCGGACTGACCGTTGGCGCTGTAGACGTTGCCGCTCTGGAGCGTCAGCTTGTCCGGGCTGGCGACGTTGGCGAGCGGGATACGGTAGAGCGGCTTGTTCGTGCCATCCTCGTACTTGGCGTAGACGATGCCGTCGCCATCAATTGTGACGTCCTTGACCGGGCTTGCAGCCTGGCCGTTCGGCGTACCCGTGCCGGCAAAGGCGGCGCCGAGCTGCGTGAAGCCGGAGAGATCCATTTTGATGGTCTGACCGGTCACCGTATCGGCGATGTTAACAGAGCCCGTCGAATTGGTTATTTTGCCGGTGGCGTCGAAATCGAGCGTGGTTGTGCCAACGGCGCCGCCAGCGCTGTATGGAAAGGAGCTCGTGCCGCCCGTTGCCGCATTGGCGTTGCGGAAGATCGCAACTTGCCAGCTGCTGTTAACGGCGGGAGGTGCCGGCGGCGGCGTCGCCGCGACCGAGGTCTTGGTGAAGTAGAAATCGTACATCACCTTGTTGCCGAGCGTGTCGTAGGCGACCATCGAGAACTTCTTGGTATCAGCCGTCGTGGTGGCGGCGTTGGCGCTCGGCAGCGTCGCAGGAGCGACCGGGGCGATGTTGGCGCCAGAATCGAGATTGCCCTTGAAGACCCCTGAGGTCGAGGCGATGGCGGTCAGCCCTTCCTGGTTGACGTTGACAGGAACGAGGCCATCGAAGCCGTTGACGACAACAGCAGGAGAGCCGGCGTCGTAGGAATAGCCCATCAGCATGAAGCCGGCGGCATTGACGAGATTGCCTTCGTCGTCCTTGGTGAAGTCACCGGCGCGGGTCAGAACCGGCGTGCCGTCAGCCCCCTGAACGATGAAGAAGCCATCGCCCGAGATCGCAAGATCGGTGCCCGAGGTGGTGTAGGAAATATCGCCCTGGTCGGAGACAGACTGGCGGACCGAGGACTGAACGCCGCCGGAATTGTAATTGCCGCCCGAGGAGGGCAGAACCAGCGATGAGAAGCTCGTCGACACGGACTTGTAACCGGTGGTGTTAACGTTGGCGATATTGTCGGCGACCGTGCTCAAGCGGTTGGCCTGAGCGTTCATCCCCGATACTGCCGTCTTCATGCTGCCGAAAATGCTCATCTGAAAACCTCGTTTTACCTGTTATGCACGAGAGTATTTGTCGGGCCTTGCGTGAAGCTGTCTGTCATTCGAGCTGCGAGGCCGCTTAATGCGGTTCAGCCGGGCGCCGCCGCCCGGCCGAGAAAATCAGGCCCAATCGATGCAGTAGCCAAGGAAGCGCTTGGAATCGACCGGGTCGACACCGAGCTTTTTGCGCAGCTTTTTGCGCAGCTTCGAGATGTGGCTTTCGACGACGTTCTCCTCGACCTCTTCATCGAAGATGCCGTAGATGGCATTGAAGATCTGGGTCTTGGTGACCCGGCGACCGCGATTGGCGATCAAATATTCGAGGATGCGGCGCTCGCGCCTTGGAAGTGCGAAGACTTCACCGTTGATCTCGGGGTCGCGGCCATCCGAGAAGACGCGGATCCCGCCGATCTCGGTGTAATTGGTGATCGCCTTCAGCCGGCGCCGGATCGCAGCCGCTCTTGCGAGGATTTCGCGGGGGTGCACCGGTTTGCGCACCACGTCGTCGACGCCGCAGTCGAACAGCGCAAGGGTGTTTTCGAGCGAGTGCTGATCGCTGACCGCAATTACCGGCGCCATCGACCGATCCCGGATCGCCCGGGGCAGTTCGAAGTTGCGCTGGCCCTGACCGATCAGAAAGGCCTCGACTGCAGCTATATCGGAATCGGCGGCGGTCTGTACCCACTCGCCGAATTCCGCTGGATCAAAGCCGGTGGAGGGAATGCCCTCACGACCGAACAGAGATGTGTATCCATCTTTCACGAGCTCACGCTCATCAACCACTACGATCATTCGTCCGCCTCCGAATCAGTGTGGCACTTCGATGATCTATGGGTACGAATCGCACGAATCGGCGACAACTCGTTAAAGTTAATGGCAGAAACTAATAATTGATTAAGATCCGGGTAGCGATTTGATCTATATCTAGTGGGTACGCCTGATTATGCGCACCAAAATTTCGTGGAAAAGTTAACGATTGGTTAAATATGACTTGCGTAGGGGATTCATGCCGGATTCCTGCCACATTGCGACACAGTTTCGTCACAATACGGCTCTTCTATCTTTAGTTGAATCAATTTTGACAAAAGTTACTCGCATTAGGAGTCCACTTGCCGTAGCCCGTGGCGACCAGATTGGCGATGACGCGGCAGACATATTGCTTTTGTGCCGGATTGTTGTTGGGTCCGGCGTGGTATCTCGCTACCGCCATCGTCCACGTCTCGTGACGCTCATGCAGGTTGCGGAGGAATTTTGCAGCATACTCCACGTTCCGATGCGGGTCGAACATCTCCTCGGCGGAGCCGAAGTTTTCGCCGTGATAATAATGGTTGATCTGCATGCAGCCAATGTCGATGAGCTTGGCGCCGCTGTTGCGGGCGACATCGAACTGCCGCATCGCGTCCTGCTCCGAGGGCGGAAAGATCGCCTTGCCTTCGACGTTCATGGCATAGGGATAGAGTGAGCCCTTGCGGCCGGTTTCCGTCAGACCAACCGAATAGAGGATGCCTTCCGGGATGCCGTATTTGGCCGCTGCCGACTGGATTTCGCGTTCGCAGGCGCCGGTGGAGGCAACCGCCTCAGAGGTAAACGCCGCCAGTGCCGCTGCCGCCGCCAGTGCGAGCGTCTTCAATACCAGTCTCGCCTGCACCATTGAAGCCTCCGTCCGTCCGCTGTGCCGTCTGATTGTGGCGCTCGCGCGCCTCGCCGCCCTGCCCCTGCTGGGGAGGCGATTGCTGTTGGGAGGCCTGGCCCTGGTTGCCAGCGTCAGGACGCTCGACCGGCGCCATGCTGATGGTGACGTTTTCGACCGCGTAGCCCTGGCTGCGCAGAGCTTCGAGAATCTTGCCGTGATCTTCCTTCATTTGACGATAGGCCGCCCCTGTTTCGACCTTAAGGTCGACGTTCAGGGCGTCGCCGGACAGGCGCATGGTCGCCGTCACCAGGCCGAGATCGAGCGGGTTCATCTGGATCTTCAACGTATTGACCACCTTGCCGGTGCTCGTCCATTCCGCCGCGTTGGAGAGAGCCGAGCTCGGCTCCATGGCGCGCGCCCATTCGGAATCGCCGGAGAGAGCGGCGGTAACCGCAGCGGAATTCGAATTCTGCATCAGGCCGATATAGCGACGCGATTCGAGCACCGAAACGTTTTCGACATCGGCCTTCTTCGAGCTATCTTTCGGACCGGCCTGATCGGCGCCGATGTAGACATCCATCGACACGCCGCGGCCATCTGCGCGGCTGATCCTGAATGTCTTGCCATCAGTGGCTTCGGCAGCTTCCGATCCGGGGACCTTGATATTATCCGCCTTGCCGCTCTCGACGTTGCCGCTGACGGCGGCAAGAGCGTCGGACGCATGGCCGCCCGCCTTGGCGTCGAGTTTCTTGTCGGCCGCTCCAGCCTCGTCGACCTTGGCGGACACGTGATGCGCGGTGGCCGCCGGCAAAGTCACGGCCCCGTCGGCGGGCTCCTGCTTCAGCAGACCCAGAACATCGGAAATGCCGCTGTCATCATCGTCGCTGGCTTTGTCCGTATCGGTTTCCAGCGCATCGGCCTTGGTGTGTTTGCCGCCCTTGGCTGCCGGAGCGACCTCGCCTGCGGGACTGTCCTTCGGATCGAGCTTGCCGAAGGCGAGATCGTCCGGCATTTTGATCTCAGCCTTTACGGGCTTTGCCGCGGCCTTTTCAACACTGGCAATCGTTTTCGGCTGCACCTCCGCCTGTGCCTTCAGCGCGGCGTCGCCAAGATCGATCAACGGCTTTGCGCTGCTGCGGCCGCGGATCGTCCGCGCCACTTTCTCAGCGCCTCCGTCGGCAACCACGCCCTGATCCGGCTGCGCATCGTCGGCATCGTCATTGGCAGCACTGCCGCTTGCCTTGGCAAGCGCGTCGGAAAAGCCGTTTCTTTGGCCGGCGGCATCGTCTTTTCCGGCCGGTCGCGCAGATTTCGCAATCGCGGCGGACTCCGCACCGGGGGCTCCGCCCGAGACGCTCATATCCATCATTGTTCGTTGCCTTCCTGCGCCAGAAGACCGTCGATCTCGTCGAGCTTGGATCGATTGGTCGTCACAAATGCGTTGAATGAGGGGTCGGTATCCTGGCCCTGGCCAGTCGATGCCACACCTCCCGGAACAGGCTCGGGAAGCGCGCCTGGCGCTCCCGGTTGCGCAGCTATAGCTGCAGCCTTTTCAGAAGTGATTTCTTGATGGTCAGTGTTAGGATCCGAGGCTTGCGTCAGGCTTGCCGGGTCGGGAGCGCGCAGGATCTGCTCGGCAACGGATCGCGCCGCCTCCTGCAGCGCCTGATCCCGCGGCGAAAGCGCATTGCCGTCGATACCGCTGACATTCTTCGCCGCCCGGTCGATATCCTCCGTCGGAAGGCCGGCCATGCCGCCATAGAAATCCGCGAGCGGACCGAAGGCATTGTCGGTGCCGGCGCCAAGCGACTGCACACGTCCGACCGCCATGCGCGCCAGCTCCG
Source organism: Rhizobium brockwellii (assembly GCF_000769405.2). Classification (NCBI taxonomy): domain Bacteria; kingdom Pseudomonadati; phylum Pseudomonadota; class Alphaproteobacteria; order Hyphomicrobiales; family Rhizobiaceae; genus Rhizobium; species Rhizobium brockwellii. The sequence goes on along the minus strand of NZ_CP053439.1, from coordinate 338,998 downwards.
GCTTGCCTGATATCGCGGCGGCGCGGGCGATGCGCAGATAGACCTCGCGCTGGCGCGGAGCGTCCATGAAGGACAGGATATCGATGACGTCCTGCGGTTTCACGTCGTGATCGTGACCGACGACGAGCGTGACGAAAAGATCGGCGAACTGGCTGGCATAAGGCGAATGCAGGAAGCGTCTGACATAGCGCTGCGAATAGGCCATTCCCTTATCAAGCATCCCCTTGTCGACGCAGATGGCGACAGAGCGGCGCAATGCCGCCTCCTCGACGATCGTACCGGGTGCTGCAAGGCGCGCCTGGTCATAGAGATCCAGCGCGTCTGTCGGTTTCGTCGCGATCAATACGTTGCCGCCGATCAGCGCAAGATAGGGGCCGATCTTCTTGTCGCGATATTCCCTGGCCGTCTCCTCCAGGGTCTTGGCGACGAGCAGCCCTTTGCCGCTCAGATATTTGCGCAATACATCGGTGACGCGGTTGTCGAAATAGCCGTTGACGTCGTGGCCTATCAGATATTCGAGCGTCTGGGGATTGCCGCCGCTCATCGCATAGATCAGCGCTGCGTCGACATTGCGGTCGTCGTCGAAGATCGAAGGATCGACGGTGCGCAGCCGTTCGTCGATCGTACCCAGCATGAAGCGCTGCATTTCGCCGGCCGAATGATCGCCGCTGACGACGGAATCCTGCACGAATTGCAGCGACCGCAGCATCTTGTACGGCGCGAGGTCGTCCGGATCCTGCGCGTTGCCTGCGGCCGGCGAAAACATCGCCAGGCCAAGGGCCACAAATCCGACGTAGCGATGCTGCCGACGCGCCATTCGACTATCCTTGATCCGCCTGCACCAGAATCTCGATCCGGCGGTTGGTCGCGTTGAACGGGTCAGATGGCAGCTTCAGCCGACGGTCGGCGAAGCCGGAGACCTGCGAGATACGTTTCTCGTCGAGCCCGCCGCGCACAAGCATGTAGTAGGCGCTCTGGGCGCGATCCATCGAAAGCCGCCAGTTCTCGTTTTGCGTGCCCTTATACTGACGCCCGTCCGTGTGGCCGCGGACGGCGACCGCACCACCCCTCGCCTTCAGGATCGCGCCGATTTTTTCCATGGCCAGCACCATCTCCTGGCGCGGAACCGCAGAACCGATATTGAACATCGAATCGTCGGTCTGGTCGGAGATGCTGACCAGCAATCCGCCCTCGGACGCCGTCACGGTCAGACCTTCGGCGAGCTTGCCTGCAACACCGCCGATCTGCTGGGCGATCTGCGCCTGCAGTTGCTCTGCTTCCTTCTGCTGCTGCTCGGTATCGGCCTCGCTCTTGTCCGCATCCTTCTGATGATCGGCGTCTTTCTGAGCTTCGGCCTTCTTGTCCTCATTCGACTTGCCGGCCGGCGCCTTGCCGTCCTTGGCTTCGACCGCGCCCTTGGTTTCCTTCGTTTCTTTGGCGGCCTTCTGATCGGTGGTCAGCGGTATAGGCTTCATATCCTCGACCTTGGCGATTTCGCTTGTCTCGCTCTCGACCGCCTGCTGGTCGCTCTTGCCGGGCGGCAACGTCTTGCCGGCCGTCGTGACCTCGACCTGTTTCGTCCAGAAATCCGGATCGAAGGGATCACGATAGGCCTCGCCGCCATCGGCGCCGGTGGCCGGGCCGGAATCGGCGGCACCGCCGTCGCCCTTGGCGCTGACATTGGCCTGCTGGCCGACTTCCTGGGCGATCTCGGCCAGAACCGAATAAGGATTTTCGAAGAAATCAGCCTCGGAATAATTGGTTTGGTCGCCTGATGTCGATGTCTGGTCGTCACCATCGGCAGCAGCCTTGCCGTCGTTCGGATTTTCTTCCTTCTGTTTCGACTTCTCCTGCTTCTCCTCGCCCTCGGCGTTGTCGACGGGCTTCTTCAGACCCTTCTCGGTCGGCTTTTCGTCGGAGAGTTTGATCGGATTGAAATAGGTCGCGACCGAGGCCTTGGTCTCCTCGTTGGCGGCATTGACCAGCCACATGACCAGGAAGAACGCCATCATCGCCGTCATGAAGTCGGCATAGGCAATTTTCCACGCACCGCCATGGGCGCCATCGTGATCACCGCCGCCATGTCTCTTGACGATGATGATCTCGTTCTTGCCGTGGTGGTGGTTTTCGCCTTCGCTCATTCCAGAACTTTCTTCAAGCTGGCCGCCCAGGCGGACATACGGGTGACGATGACGGAATCGCCGATTTCGACGGCAAGATCGATATCCTCGGTCTCAATGTGACGAACCACGCCTGCATGTTCGCCGAGCCCGGCTTTCAATGTGTCGAAAAGCCGGGTCGGGCCTCTGACGACGATCGCTCCGGCCGCGCCCTCAAGGATCGCATCACGCAGCAGGGCGGCCAGGCTTTCGGCAGCCTTGGCGGCAAGCGCTTCCGTCATCACAGGCGCAATGGCCTGGGCGGCGCCGGCGCTGACCAGCTGAGCGACCTCTTCGGCGATATCGCGGATGCGGGACGCAATGACCGCCGCCGCCTCGACTTCGTAGCGAAGCTTCAGTTCCTCGAGTTCACGCGCATGGACCTCCGCCAGCGTCCGCGCCTCGCGTTCGTATTTGTCAGTCAATTCCGCGGTCGCTGCGGCATGACCTTCCGTATAGGCTTCGCGGCGCTCCGCCTCGACGTCGATCGCCGGTTCGCTCGGCATTTCGGGGAAAGCGTCGCCGCCGAAATCATCCATGTCGATGATCGGCGCTGACGATTCCGGTTCACCGAAATCCTTCAAATACCGGGAAAGCGCAATGCTCATAAAAAACCATCCAGCATTCGGGAGGCATGCAGCATGCCCGCCCCCGCTTAAAGTGACGTTGTGCGCCGGCATCCCCTTCCAAACGGGCAAGGGCCTGACCTTGCGCCGGCACGGATTCGGACGATGCCTTCATGCCGGAAACTAGGCAGTCAAACTTGCGCGAGGATGAATGGCACCGCCGCCACCCGTGATCGCGCCCTCCCCTATTCCAGCAGGATCAGGATCTTGCTTGCGGCCGTGTTGAGGATCGAGATCGCTTCGACGGCCATTTGTTTCTGGGTTTCGATCGCCTTCTGCCGGATCGAAGCCTCGTCCATGTCGGTATCGACGAGCGCACCGACGCTCTTGTCGATCGAATCGGACAGATCGGCGGTATAGTCGATCTGATCGTCGATGCGCGTCTTCATCACGCCGATGGACGCGGCCGTCGTCGTCAGCGAGGAGAGCAGCGAGTCGGTGACGTCAAGCATGTCGGTCAGTTGCGCATCGGTCGTGTTCTTGCCAATCGCAATTTCCGTACCTGTCGCCGGCGTGGTGGAGTTGGCGTTCAGCAGATAATAATTCCGCGACGTCGTGCCGCTGTTATTGATCGCATTGGCATCGACCGACTTGGTCAGCAGGCCGCCGCTCGCATTGTTCTTATCGACGAGAATGGTCTGCGAGGATGGGAAATCGATGGTCTGGGCCTGATATTCGCCGGTCGGAGCGCGCACGAAGCCAGAGATGACCTGCCATGTCGGCGGCGCAGCGGTGTCGCCATTCAACAGCCAGTTTTCACCCGCAAACGACGTCGATTCGACGACCGTCTGCAACTGTTCCTTGTATTCGCTGATCTCGGCATTGATCTTGTCCTTGTCGGCGCCCGGCTCTCTTGCCGAAACCAACTTGGCGCGGATCTGGCCGATGAGATCGATCGCCGAGTCCATCGCCGTGTAGGTCGCATCCACCTTGGCAGCGCCGAGACCGAGCGCGTCTCCGATCGTTCCGAGATTGGTGCTGTCCGAACGCATGACGGTCGCGACCGACCAGTAGGACGCATCGTCGGCGGCCGTCTCGATACGATATCCCGAGGACACCTGCTGTTGGGTCTGGTTGGCTTCTTTGTTGATGCTGCGCAGCACCGCAAGCGCATTCACCGCGGCCGCGCTGGTAATCTTAACGGTCATCGACAGGTCTCGGAATCGGGGTGAAAGGGCAGGCCGGATTGCCGGCAGCGACTGAAGCGGCGTCATGCCTCCGGCAGAATTTCTACCGGCGTGTCGCAAAAGCAAATCAACTCGAGGCGAAGTTAACTCGATAACAACCTGTTGGGCAAGAGCGCAGCACCGAGCCTGGCGCCGCGATCGCAATGCCGACCAAAGCTTTGATATAAAAGAAAGAACCGCGCCATTTCGGGCGCGGTTCGGGAGGCTTTTCGATTGCTGCCGGACGATGGCGCAAGATTCGGTCCAGCTTCAGCGCCTGATTTAGCTGCGGAACAGCGTGAGGATGTTCTGAGCGCTGGAGTTGGCGATCGATAGCGACTGGATGGCCAGCTGCTGCTGCGTTTGCAGCGCCGTCAGCTTGCTCGATTCCTCTTCCATGTCGGCATCGACGAGGCGGCCGACGCCCGAGTCGATCGAGTCACTGAGCGCGCTGACGAAGTTTTCCTGCAGATCGATGCGAGTGGAAATCGAGCCGAGCTGCGATGCAGCCTTGGTCATCGCCTCGAGGCCGGCCTCGATTGACGTCAGGGCCATGGCGATCTCGGGTGAGCCGAACGTGCTGATATCCATCGAGTAGATCGAGCCGATTGTACCGGATGATGTGCCGAGAATGCCGGAGCTCGTCTCGATCGTGCCAGTCGAGGTCATGCCGAAGAGGACGTTGCCCGACGAGCTCGAGTTCAGAATGTAGTCCGTTGTCTTGACCGAGACATTGCCGTTGCCATCGCGCACGAAGGTGGAAACGACGCTCTTGGTGCCGTCAGCGCCGGCAACCCAGTTTTCACCGGAGAAGGAAGCCGATTGCGCGATGCTCAGGAGCTGCTGCTGCAGCTGGCCGATTTCTTCCTGAATCTTGGTCTTGTCGACGCCCTTTTCGGTCGCGGCGACGATCTTAGCCTTGATTTCGCTGATGATGTCGATGGCGCTGTCCATGGCAGAGTAAGCGGTGTCGACCTTGGCGGCGCCGAGGCCGAGAGCGTCGGAAACGGCGGAAAGTGCCTTGTTGTCCGAACGCATGGTCGTTGCGATCGACCAATAGGCGGCGTTATCGGCCGCCTTTTCGACGCGGTAACCCGACGATACGTGGTTCTGCGTCGTCTCAAGGCTGTCGTTGATGCCGCGGAGTGTCTGAAGAGCGGCCATCGCCGCGACGTTCGTCAAAATGCTGGTCATAAAATGATTGCCCCTTGTTGGCAGATGGAAAAAAGGGACATTCCGGAAAGCTACCGGGAACGGGGACCAGCCTCATGCCTGTTAACCGCTTCTTAATTTTGGTTAACCCGCCGTCTCGTTGATCGCAGAAGACAGCATTATGGTTAATCAACGGTTAACGGAAATTAAAAAAGCCGCGCTCCATAGAAGCGCGGCTCGATTCCTGGATGCCCGCCGGAGACCGGCGGGCCGATGTTTCGGCGGGTTATTAGCCGCGGAACAGCGTGAGGATGGTCTGCGAAGAGGAGTTCGCGATCGACAGCGACTGGACCGCCAGCTGCTGCTGGGTCTGCAGGGCGCTGAGCTTGGAAGATTCCTCTTCCATGTTGGCATCGACGAGACGGCCGACACCGGAGTCGATCGAGTCGCTGAGGGCGGACACGAAGTTTTCCTGCAGCTCGATGCGCTTGGAGATCGAGCCGAGCTGAGCGCCTGCGCTGGTCATGGCCTTCAGAGCCGATTCAACGTTGGTCAGAGCCGACTGGATCTGGCCGAGGGTGAAGTTGGTGATGTCCATTGCGTAGACAGAACCGGTCGCACCATTCGAAGTACCGAGGATACCCGAGGAGGTTTCGACCGAACCGCCGCTCATGCCGAAGAGAACGTTGCCCGTGGAGCTGTCGTCGAGAACATAGTCGGTCATGACGACCGAAACGGCGTTGGAGCCATCGCGGACGAACGAGGAAACAACGTTCTTGGTGCCGTCAGCGCCGGCAACCCAGTTTTCACCGGAGAAGGAAGCCGACTGCGCGATGCTCATCAGCTGCTGCTGCAGCTGACCGATTTCTTCCTGGACCTTGGCCTTGTCGACGCCGTTTTCAGTCGCGGCAACCAGCTTGGCCTTGATGTCGCCGACGACATCGATGGCGCTGTCCATGGCGGAGTAAGCGGTGTCGACCTTTGCTGCGCCGAGGCCGAGAGCGTCGGAAACAGCCGAGAGAGCCTTGTTGTCCGAGCGCATGGTCGTTGCGATCGACCAGTAAGCAGCGTTGTCGGAAGCCTTGCCGACGCGATAGCCGGACGAAACGTGAGCCTGGGTTTCCTGGAGACCCTGGTTAATGCCACGGAGAGTCTGGAGGGCTGCCATTGCAGCGTTATTGGTGTTGATGCTCGTCATAGTTTGCTTGCCCCTTGTTGGCAGATCTTAAGAAGGGACATTCCGGATTTTCGGCCGGCCCACAGCGATCAGCATCATGCCTGTTAACCATCTCTGTTAGGGTTAACTCGCCGTTTCGATGGGCCTAGAAAACAGCAAGATGGTTAAAGAAAGCTAAATCAGGATCGGGAATTACTCAAAAATATCTGAGGCTTAGAAGGTTTTCCATTAACCTTATATTAAAACATTTCGCGGCCGGGGATGACCCGGCCGCGAAACTTGGAAACCTTGTGCCGACCGGTCTTAGCGGAAGAGCGACAGGATGTTCTGCGAAGAGGAGTTCGCGATCGACAGCGACTGGATCGCCAGCTGCTGCTGGGTCTGCAGGGCGCTGAGCTTGGAAGATTCTTCTTCCATGTTGGCGTCAACGAGACGGCCGACACCGGAGTCGATCGAGTCGCTGAGAGCGGACACGAAGTCGTCCTGGGCGTCGATGCGGCTGGAGAGCGAACCGAGAGCAGCGCCGGCGCTGGTCATGGCCTTCAGGGCCGCTTCAACGTTGGTCAGAGCCGACGCGATCTGGCCGGAGGTGAAGTTGGTGATGTCCATTGCGTAGACAGAACCGGTCGCACCATTCGAAGTACCGAGGATACCCGTGGAGGTTTCGACCGAGCCACCGCTCATGCCGAACAGAACGTTGCCCGCAGAGCCGCTGTTGAGAACGTAGTCGGTCGTCTTGATCGAAACGGCGTTGGAGCCGTCGCGGACGAACGAGGAGACGACGCTCTTGGTGCCGCTAGCGCCGGCAACCCAGTTTTCGCCGTTGAAGGAAGCCGACTGAGAGATGCTCAGGAGCTGCTGCTGCAGCTGACCGATTTCTTCCTGGACCTTGGCCTTGTCGACGCCGTTTTCAGTCGCGGCAACCAGCTTGGCCTTGATGTCGCCGACGACGTCGATGGCGCTGTCCATTGCGGTGTAAGCGGTATCAACCTTGGCAGCGCCTACGCCGAGAGCGTCGGAAACAGCCGAGAGAGCCTTGTTGTCAGAACGCATGGTCGTTGCGATCGACCAGTAAGCAGCGTTGTCGGAAGCCTTTTCAACGCGATAGCCCGACGAAACGTGGTTCTGCGTCTGGTTGAGGCCCTGGTTGACGCTACGCAGCGTCTGGAGAGCGGCCTGTGCGGAAGTATTGGTGTTAATGCTTGTCATAAGTCTGTCCCCTGGAAAACTAGATACAAAAAGGAGGACATACCGGACTATAGTACCGGCGATGACGGACCAGCTTCATGCTACTCGGCGCCTTTTTTTGTTTGGCCCAAACCCGTCATGTCCAGGGCAATTTCGCAGCCAATGCTTGCCAACTCCTTAAAAATACAGGCCCCAGGCCGGCTCCTCGCGGGGCATAGTTAATGCTTGCTGAATATATTCCTTGGCATCCTAATTCTCTTGAAAACCAAGCGTTTTCCCTAGGCAAAAGTCAGCATTTTCCCGCAAAAACAGAGGCTCACCAAGCGCACCGGTTTCAAGCAAGCTTCGAATGCCAATGTGGCAGGCGCCGGGATAGCACCATCGGACCGATCCGCCCGTTTTTGCGGAGGACGGCCTGTCCGTGCCTCGGCGATCGACGCCAGAACATTTCCTTCACGGAGTTGGGTTTTGAACAGCAAAGTTTCGTTCTCTGCGGCATCCAAGGATTACCAGATGGGCCGCTACACACAGTCCTTGGCAACGCTCAACCAGCTCATGGATATTCAGCAGGACGCCAAGACCTATGCGCTGCTGGCCAAGAACCTCGTGCAGCTCGGGTTCAAGGCCGATGCCGCGAAAGCCTATGGCCTGGCCGGCAACTGTGAAGGACCGAATTCCTACGAATACCAGAAGCAGGCGGCCAAGCTGCACTACGAGACCGGCAGCGAGGACGATGCTCTGCTGATCGCCATGCGAAACCTCAGCAAGGCGCAGGAAGATCCGGAACTCGCCTTCATCATCACCGCGATCTATCTGAAGCGCCAGCAGCGGGATATCATCCGTCCATTCAAGACGGTGCTGTCGCAGAGTGCCAACCCCGATCATATGCGCCTAGCGGCCCTGCTACTGAGCGACGATCTGAACGACGCAACCAACCAGACCCTCTCGCGCAACCTCTTCAAGCGGTTTCCAGGCAATCTTGCATTCCGCTTCCTGCATCTGGTTTTCGCCCGCGAATTCAATGAGTTCGAAGAGGCCGGCAAACATCAGGCGGTGATCGATGCCTCACTCGCAAAGGGCGATATCGAGATCCTGCGCAAGGATAACCCGTTCTATCATCTGCACTGGTGCGGCAACGAGGATTTCAACCGATATGCGACGATAGGCACCACCCCCCTCAACCCGGAACGGGTGGCCCTCCGCCGCAACCAGCCGAACAGTTGGTCGGACAAGATCCGGATCGGCTACATGTCATCGGACTTCTGGGATCGCCACGCGACGATGAAGCTCTTGCAGCGCATCCTTGAACTGCACGACAAGGACCGGTTCGAGGTGACGCTCTTCTGCCATACGGGGCCGGAATACCTCAAGCACAACTCGATCGACCGCAGCCGCTGGGGCCGGATCGTCACGGTTCACGGCTTCTCCGATCAAGCGGTGCTGGAAGTGGTGCGCGAGCATAATATCGACATCATGGTCGACCTGAAGGGCCATACTTCGGGCAGCCGCGCGTCAGCCTTCAACTTGCCGCTGGCACCGGTGCATGTCGGCTGGCTCGGTTTTCCCGGCAGCACGGTCAATATCGATCTCGACTACGTCATCGGCGACCATTCGGTATTGCCCGAGGTGGCCAAGCCCTTCTACCATGAGAAATTCTGCCGGCTGCCGGAGAGCTATCAGCCGAACGACCCGATGCATCGTCCGAAGCCGCGTCCTGTCACCCGCCAGCAACTCGGCCTGCCTGATGACGCCTTCATCTTTGCGTCCTTCAACGGCAACCGCAAGATCACGCCGGAGACGATCGGCAGCTGGTGCCGCATTCTCAAGCGCGCGCCGAACAGCGTGCTCTGGCTGATGGCGAATACGCCACGCAACCAGGCAAACCTCTTGAAGCAATTCCAGGCGGCGGGCATCTCCGCCAAGCGGATCATCTTCTGCCCGCGCGCGCCGTACGAAGAGCACATCGACCGCCAGCAGGCGGCCGACATCGGCATCGATACCTTCCCCGTCAACGGCCATACGACCACCTCGGAGCAGCTCTGGGGCGGCCTGCCGGTTCTGACCGTCAAGGGTACCAACTTCGCGTCGCGCGTCAGCGAGAGCCTGCTCAGGGCCATCGACCTGCCCGATCTCGTCGCAGACGACCTGCAGGCCTATGAGGACATGGCCGTCGAACTGGCTGAAAATCCCGAACGGATCGCTGAGTACAAGGCGCATCTCAAGGAGAAGCGTTATATCGCGCCGCTCTTCGATGCCGAACGGTTCTGCGACCATCTGGAGCAGGCCTATGAAATCATGGCCGAGCGCGCCAAGCAGGGTCTTGCCCCCGATCACATGGACATTCCAGCGCTACCGCCGCGCACGGCACCGTTCGCGGCCGAGTAAGGCATTTCGACAACTACAGCCGCCGCGCGTCTTTCAGACGCGTAACGGATGTTGTAGCACCTTGAATTGCTGCATAATGAAAGAACCCGCCGGAGCGATCCGGCGGGTTCTTTCATTGGCGAATATCCAAGCGGCGGCAGCCGATCAGCTGAACGAGCGCACCAGGCTGCCGACGAGCAGGTTCCAGCCGTCGATCAGCACGAAGAAGAGAATCTTGAAAGGCAGCGAGATCGAGGTCGGCGGCAGCATCATCATGCCCATCGCCATGGTGATGGTCGCGACGATGAGGTCGATGACGAGGAACGGCAGCACGACGAGGAAACCGATCTCGAAGCCGCGGCGAATCTCGGAAATCATGAAGGCCGGAATCAGCACACGGTAGTCGATCGGATCAGTCGTCTGGATATTCTGTCCGCGTTCGCGCGCCAGATCGACAAAGAGCGCCAGATCCTTGTCGCGGGTATTGGCCGCCATGAAGGTGCGGAAGGGTTCGGCGATACGCTGGACCGCCTCGGTCTCGTTGATCTGATTGGCAAGCAGCGGCTGCACGCCGTTCTGCCAGGCCTGATCGAAGGTCGGCGACATGACGTAGAAGGTCATGAACAGCGACAGCGACAAAAGGATCATGTTGGAGGGCGTCGAGGAGAGGCCCATCCCTGAGCGCAGGATCGAGAAGGCGATGATGAAGCGCGGGAAGCTCGTCACCATGATCAGAATGCCCGGCGCGACCGAAAGAATGGTCAGCAGGCCGAATGTGCGGATGATCCAGGCGGCGACCGAGCCATCGACCGGCACATTCAACAAGTCAGTCGGCAGCTGCTGTGCCACCGCCAGTTCCGGTACCGCCATCATGGCGGCAAGGAAAACTATGAGACGAATCATTCGATGACAAATGTCCTGAACATGACCTTCGATACCCGCCCTTGCGAGCGAAGGTCAACACGTTCCTGTATGTCATCCTTGAGATATTGAAAGCCGCGCGGCCCCTCGATCTGCTGAAGGGAAACGGTTCTGATATAGGCGAGGATATCCTGATGAATATCCTCTGAAACCTTGACATCCGGCGGCCCGTTGAACAGCAGCGCGACTTCGAGTCGCACCCAGTTTTCTGAAGGGTAGGCGAGGTTCGAGGTGATCGGCTCGAGCTGGACGACGTTGTTGGCCTCGGTCGAAATGCGCGCCAGGCCTTCCTCGGCCTTTTTCTTGGCCTCGGCATCCTTGGCCTGCTCGACCTCCTTGGCACCCTTGATGTTGGGCGCGACGATCGTGCCGACCGCCCAACCGCCGCCGGCGCCGAGCAGGGTCAGGACGGCGATGCCGATGATCGTCATCAGCGAGCCGGATTTCTTCTGCGAGTGACCTGCGCTTGCGTCTGGCTCTGCCATCGTCGTTCAGCCTCAAAGCGGCGAGAAAAGATCGACGGCCTGCTGGCCGCGCGGAGGCTGCTGCACTTCCATCAGACGGCCGCGGCCGCCGTAGGAGATGCGGGCTTCGGCGATCTTGTCGTAGGAGATCTGGTTTTCGGCATTGACGTCCTGCGGACGAACGATACCGGCAACGTTCAGGATGCGCAGTTCCTGGTTCAGGCGGACTTCCTGCGAGCCTGATATGACAAGGTTGCCGTTTTCGAGAATGCCGGTGACGACGGCGGCGACCAGAAGGGTCAGCTTGTCGGTGCGCTCGATCTTGCCCTTACCGTCGGTGCTGGTATCGGAACCATAAGTCAGGTCGGTCTTGGACTCGGGTGTCCAGCCGAAGATCTGGGCGTTGACATCCCAGTTCATGCCGCTCGAATTCGTGCGGCTGCGGTTGGTCTCGTTGTCGAAGGAGGCCTTGTCGTTGATCTGGATGTCGACGGTCAGGATGTCGCCGACGTTGAGTGCGCGTGCATCCTTGAAGAGAGCGGCCTGCGAATCGCTCCACAGCGAATAGCCCTGCGCCACCGCGCGCGGCTGCTTCGGATAGAGCGCCATCTGCGGCGTCTGGCCGTAGGCAAGGCCGCTGCCGATCGGGCTCATGGCAGGCGCACGGCCGATCTCGCTGACCGCCGTCGGAGACTGGCAACCTGCAAGGAGTGCGAGGGCGGCGATCGCGGCCGGGAAACGCATATTCATGAAGGGTCCTTCGACGTATTGGGATCGGACGCGCTGGCGATGACGCTGGCGATGACCGCAGCCTTCTGAGGGTCCATCTCGTTGAGGATGAGGCTCGACTGACGCGGGCCGAGCCGCATGATCACGGCGGAGGCCACCTCGATCTTCATGTCCTGCAGCTGGAGTGCGGCCGCATCGGGCTTCATCTTCCTGTAGATTTCGGTGAGGCCGGCTTCCGCCTGCTTCAGGAAATCATCGCGCCGCTTCAGCCAGTCCTGGTATTCGGCCTTGCGCTTGTCCATCTCCGCCATGCGGGCGTCGATATCGGCGCGAAGCTTTTCCAGTTCCTGCTTCTGCAAGAGGTAACGCTGGTCGCGGGCGGGCTCGGCGATGTTGGTGCAGAACTGCTTGATCTCGTCCTGGGAGGTGATGTCGCCAGCCGGCGCATGTTCCTGCGCGAAGGCGCTGGGGATCGACAGAAGGACGAGACCTGCGGCCGGCAGCGCGAGCCGGCGCAGCAGTTGCAAAACCGTCATGTCAGGGTTGAAGATATCAATCATTGCAGCACAAGCTCCGCCTGCAGGGCGCCCGCCGACTTGATGCCCTGGAGAATGGCGATGATGCCATCCGGTTTCACGCCGATATTGTTGAGGCCGGCGACGAGCGTCCGGAGGTCGGGGCCGTCGATGATCGCGACGCGCCCACCGGTCTGTTCGGCCGCAATATCGGTCTGCGGCTGGACGGCGGTCCGGCCTTGCGAGAAGGGTTCGGGCTGGATGATCTGCGGCGTCTCGGTGACCTGGACCGTCAAGGTGCCGTAGCTGACGGCGACCGGCGAGACGCGGACGTCGGAGCCGATGACGATCGTTCCGGTGCGTTCGTTGATGACCACCTTGGCCGGCGTATCGGTCTCGACGATGAGATTTTCAATATCGGCCATCAGCCGAGTGAGATCGGCTGTGCGCGGCTTCTGGATCACGACTTCCTGCGAATCCTTGGCTTCGGCAACCGGGCCGCCGAAGCGCGCCGAGGCATAACCGTTGACGATGTCGGCGATGCGGATCGCCGTCGAGAAGTCGGGGTTGCGCAGTTGCAGGACGAGATTAACGGAATCCTTGAAGCGGGACGGCAGTTCACGTTCGATGATCGCGCCGCCGGGCACGCGGCCGGCGGTGGTGACGCCTTCGGTTACGGTCGCCGCCTGGCCCTGCGCCTGAAAACCGGAAACGATGGCGGCACCCTGCGCGACGGCATAGATCTGGCCGTCGGCGCCGGAAAGCGAGGTCATGACGAGCGTGCCGCCGCGCAGCGACGTCGCATCGCCGAGCGAGCTCACCGTCACGTCGATGCGGCTGCCGGGGCTTGCGAAGGGTGGCAGGTTGGCGGTGACCATCACGGCCGCCGTGTTCTTGGCGTTGGACTGGCCGCCCTGCGTCGAGATGCCGAGATTCTGCAGCATCGCGCGCATCGACTGCTCGGTGAAGGGCGAGGACCGGAAGCCGTCACCGGTCCCCTGGAGGCCGACGATGAGGCCATAACCGATCAACTGGTTATCGCGGCCGGCCTGAAGGGAGGCGATGTCCTTGATGCGGGAGGTCAGCGCCCAGGCGGGTGCGACATCAGCCAAACTCATGGCGAGAACCGCGACAAGAGTAACGAAACGAAAGAACAATTTCATTTTGCCCTCACATGGACCGTGCCGTCCGCAAGCACCGTGCCGCTGACGATGACGCCGGAATCCATATTGCGCGCGCGGACGACCTGCCCGGTCGCGCCGTCTTCGAGCGGCGTGCCGGCGGCGGAGATCGTCATCGCCCCGAGCGAGAAGACCAGGCGGATCGAGGAGCCACGGGTCACCGTATAGGCGTCGCGCAGGGCCGAAACCGAGATTGTGCGGCCCGGCAACAGCGTGCGCTTGGAAACCATGCCTTCGACCTGCGAAAGGGATTTGGCATAATCGCCGGCGAGGTTGGGGTTGGTGACCTCGACCTCCTGAAGCTGGCTGGCCGACAGTGTGTCGCCGGGGTAGATGATCGTCGTCGGAACGACGGCATAACCCATGCCGGCATCCACGTCCGCGGGCAAGAAAATGCCCGCGACTGCGACCGTGGCTGCCGCCACCCATCCTGAGATGTGTCCTGCCCGGCAAAACATCATGTTTCGGCCCTTCCCTTTACTTCAGGTTCTTGCTGACGATGGAGGCCATTTCATCAGCGGTGGTGATCACCTTGGAATTCATTTCGTATGCGCGCTGGGCCGAGATCAGCTCGGTGATTTCTTTCACCGGGTCGACGTTCGAAGATTCCAGGTAACCCTGCTTCATGTAAGCGAAACCTTCCTCGTCGGGATTGCCGATGACGGCTTCGCCGGAGGCCGGCGTTTCCTGGAAGAGATTGTCGCCGAGCGGCTGGAGACCCGCCTCGTTGACGAAGTCGGCAAGCGTCAATTGACCGAGCACGGTCGCATCCGCCGCACCCGGCAGCTTGGCCGAAACCTGGCCGGAGCGGCTGATCGTCAGCTCGGTCGAGCCGGTCGGAATGGTGATGCCGGGAAGGACCTCGTAACCGTCGATGGTGACGAGCTGGCCCTGGTCGTTCTTGTTGAAGGCGCCGGCGCGGGAATAGAGCGTCGTACCGTCGGTCGACTGGATCTGGAAGAAGCCCTTGCCGATCAGCGCCACGTCGAGATCGTTGCCTGTCTGGGTCAGTTCGCCCTGGAGATGCAGGTTGCGCACCGCCGAGGTCTGGACGCCGAGGCCGATATTGGCGCCTTCCGGAACGACGGCCTGGTTGGCGCGGTTGGCGACACCCTTGGCACGTTCGGTCTGGTAGAGAAGATCCGAGAATTCGGCGCGGGCGCGCTTGAAACCGGTCGTATTGATGTTCGCGATGTTGTTCGCGATGACTTCCAGATTGGTCTGCTGGGCATCCATGCCCGTTGCTGCGATGGCGAGCGCTCTCATGTGTTCGTCCTCAAATCAGTTACATCTGCATCTTGGTGACTTCGAGAAAGGCCGAGACGACCTTGTCGCGGATGGCAATCGCGGTCTGCAGCGTCTGCTCGGCCTGGAGCATGGAATCGACGACTTCGCGCGTCGTCGCCGTGCCCTTGATACCGGCAAAGGACATGCTTTCCGCACCCTTCAGGCTGCTGACCGCGTCGCTCGCCATGTTACCCATGACGGAGGCGAAGCTCATGCCGTTGGCCGCACCTGCGGCGCCCGACATGGTGGCGGCAGACGACGAGGTGGAATTTTCGGTGTCGACGGCGCCGAGCGCACGGGTCATCGAAAGGTTGCTGACGTTCTGGACGCTGCTGATCATTATTATTGGCTCTTCAGGAGGTCGATCGTGGAGGAGATGAGATCGCGGGTCTGTTTGATGGTCTGCAGATTGGCGTCATACGAGCGGTTGGCTTCGCGCATGTCGGCCATCTCGACCAGGATATTGACGTTCGGCAGTTTGACGACGCCCTTCGGGTCCGCAGCCGGATTGCTGGGGTCGAATTCAGTGCTGAAGTCGCCTTCGTCGACGCCGACCTTTTTGACGCCGACAGTCTCGACACCGTTGGTGCGATCCATCTGCTGGCCGAAGGTGATCGTCTTGCGGCGATAGGGATCGGCACCGGGCGTGTCGCCGGTCGAGCGGGCATTGGCGATATTTTCCGAGACGATGCGCAGGCGCGTCGACTGTGCCTCGAGCCCGGAACCGGCGATTTTCATTGCTGCTGAAAGCGGATCCATGACTTTACTTCCTGACGGTCATCAACATCATGCGGTTGAAGGAACTGACCAGCGAGGTGTTCAGATCGTACTGACGCTTGATATCGCCCGACTTGGAGAGCTCCTCGGCCAAACCGACCGTATTGCCGGATTCCTGGACGCCGATTTCCTGGTCGAGTGCGGCTTCCTTGACATCGATATCGCCGCTGTCGCTGAAATCGTTGCCGCTCAGATGCGCCGGATTGGTGCGCGCCATGTTGATATTGGAATTGTCGAGCACCGCATCAAAGGGCGTAACGTCCTTGGCGTGGAACTTCGGGGTATTGGCATTCGCGATGTTGCCGGCAACAACCTGCTGACGAATCGTCAGCCATTCCGCCTGTCGCGAAGCCAAGTCGAAAAGTTGGATTGGTTGCATGAAACTCTCCGTTTTTACTGTCCCGAACCTAGTGCGGTAATCTTGCGTGGGACTTACGGGAATTCAGGCTCCGAGACGCTTTTGTGCGAACGCCGCCGCTATCGAAAGAACAGGGGCTCCGGCCGGTTCGCGGCGGAGCCCCTGTTGCCTGGATTTGCGGACAGGTTCAATTGTTCTGGTAGGTCTCGCCCTTGGAGGTCACAATCACCCATTTGCCGTCGCGCTGCTCGAGTGTCGCAAGGCGGCTTTCATCGGGCAGGATCGAGCCGATGCGCACCACATACATGCCGGAGGGATCCTCGATCAGCGCCCGGCCGTTGGAAACATGCAGCAGGCGGAAGGATGATTTGCCGGGGAACGGCTGATCCTCCTGTATAGCGCGGCCATCGCGCTCCTTGCCGAGATCGGAGACCGTCGCCGTCGTCAGCGGATCGATCGGCGGGGCCTTCTTGTCCGCTTCGTTCTTGTTGACCATGGCAAGCGGCGATACGCTGAAGACGTTGCGGGCCGGCCAGTCCGGCAGTTCGCGAGAGTTGCTGCTGCTGGCGACATTGATGCCGAACTTGTCTGCGTTGAAGAAGACGTACCAGGGAAAGAAGGCGGAGGCGCCGGCAAGCGCCAGGCCGGCGAAGGTCAGAAACCGATCCAGGATGGCGGCTTTCTTGCGCTGCTTCAGGGAAGCGATGCGTTCGTCGTCGAAATCAGCCACGTCTAGCCTCTCCTCTGAATAGGGGCGCCCTGATTGCCCATGCCGGCTGCAGCCTTGAGCGCACCGGCGAGATCGGCGAAAGCGTCAAGCGAGTCGCGATCGCCCGGAGACTGCTTCAGGACGTCGTAAATGATCGGCACCTGCTTGATCGCCATGTCGAGATCGGGATCAGCACCCTGACGGTAACCGCCGATCATGCGTAGATCGCGCGTTTCTTCGAAACGGTGGATCAGCACCTTCAACCGCGATACCAGCTTTTCCTGATCCGGCGTCCAGGCCTTGCGGGCAAGACGTGAGATCGAGGCGAGCGGATCGATCGGGGGATAGCGCCCTTCTTCGGCGAGACTGCGTTGCAGGACGATATGTCCGTCGAGGATGCCGCGGGTCGAATCGGCGATCGGGTCATTGTGATTGTCGCCGTCGACGAGGATCGAGATGATCGCCGTGATGGTGCCGGCGCCCTCGGGACCGGGACCGGCACGTTCCAGGAGGCGCGGCAGCTCGGTGAAGACGGAGGCGGGATAACCGCGCGCGATCGGCGGCTCGCCGGAGGCGGTCGCCACCTCGCGGATCGCATGTGCGAAACGCGTGACGCTGTCGACGATGAAGAGGACGTTCTCGCCCTTGTCGCGGAAATGCTCGGCGATGGTAACCGCCGTCAACGGCGCCATCTTGCGCAGCATCGGGCTCTCGTCGCTGGTGGCGACGACGGCGATCGCCTTCTTCATATTGCTGCCGAGCGTATCCTCGATGAATTCGCGCACCTCGCGGCCGCGTTCGCCGACGAGCGCAATGACAACCTTGTCGAAGGCATCGGCACGGGCGAGCATGGATAGAAGCGTCGACTTGCCAACGCCGGAGCCGGCGAAGATGCCGAGGCGCTGGCCGAGGCAGAGCGGCGAAAAGATGTCGATCGCGCGTACGCCGGTCTTGAAGCCGGTATCGACACGCTTGCGGGTCATCGAGGGCGGCGCGGTATTGGAGATCGAGCGGCGATCGAGCCCCTCGGCGATCGGGCCCAGCCCGTCGATCGGCTCGCAGAGCGAGTTGACGGTGCGCCCACACCAGCTGTCCGTCGGTGCAATGCGGAAGGCGCCCTTGCGGATGACGGTATCGTGGATGCCGATCGGCTCGCCGGGTTCGATCGGGCAGACATAGATCAGTTCCGGCTCGACGCGCACGACTTCGCCGAGATGGATGCCGGTCGCCGATTTATGGGCCACGAACTCGCCGAGACGAACGTGGCGGGAGAGACCGTGAACCGTGTAGTGGCCGGCGGCGATGGTCTGCACGCGACCGCCATGGGCAACCGCGAACTCCGGCGATGCGTATCGCTCGACGAGGCCCGCCAGATGCGCCAGCTTCGGGGAAAGGTCGTCCTCAGACAGTAGCGTGGTGCTCATGCTTTAACTTTCAACTTTCGCCTAGCGGCTGCCCCCAAGTGTCTGGACGGCTTCCTTGAAGGAATCCTCGCTGTCGCGCATCAGCGACGAGACGCTTTCGAAGGCGCGGTTGACTTCAATCAGCTGGGTGATCTCGCGCATGGCGTTGACGTTGGAGTTTTCGAGATAACCCTGCTCGACACCGACATTGAAGCGGTCGACGACGGCGCGCGGCTGGTCGGTGGTCATGATGCCGCTGTTTTCGTAGCGCAGGTAACCCTTGCTGATATCAGCCTCGAACAAGCCGAGCGAAGCGACCTGGCGTTTGTCCTGATAGATGATGCCGTCGGTGCCCACGGCCGGCTCGC